>CAYZWC010000001.1:0-43442 GCA_964482065.1 uncultured Gammaproteobacteria bacterium
AAGAAGAATTACAAAAGAAAATAGACCCTGTTTTGTAAGTTTTTTATTTACTTATGATTAGTGATGTTATAATTATAGGTTCCGGACCCGCCGGCTATACGGCGGCGATTTATGCCGCCCGCGCCAATCTGAAAACTTTATTAATTTCCGGCGAGCAGCTCGGTGGACAGCTTACCATTACCAGCGAAGTGGAAAATTTTCCCGGTTTTCCGGAAGGTGTCGGCGGATTGGAGCTTATGGGCCTTATGAAAAAACAGGCGGAGCGTTTTGGTGTGGAGGTTATTACGGGAAAAGTTCAATCCACGGAATTGTCAGATCGGCCATTTAAAATAAAATTAAGCGATGGTAAGGAATACCAAGCCAAGTCGCTTATAATTTCTTCGGGGGCGTCGGCTAAATGGCTTGGACTTCCTTCTGAAGAGCGCCTGATGGGTAAGGGGGTTTCCGGTTGCGCCACTTGCGATGGATTTTTCTTTAAGGACAAGGAAGTCGCCGTGGTGGGTGGTGGAGATACGGCCATGGAAGAAGCGAATTTTCTCACCCGTTTTGCCAAAAAAGTAAATTTGATACATCGCCGCGGCGAATTTCGGGCTTCAAAAATTATGTCCAACCGCGCCAAAGAAAATCCAAAAATCGAATTTATTTTAAATTCCGTGGTTGAAGAAATTTTGGGTGAAGACAAAGTGGAAGGATTAAAAATAAAAAATGTAGAGACCGGAGAAGAAAAAGAAATCAAATGCGATGGAGTTTTTATCGCTATTGGGCACCATCCCAATGTTGATTTTTTAGAAGGCCGAGTGGAGCTTGACGGCAAAGGATATATAAAGGTTATGCCCGGCACAACCCGAACCAATGTTGATGGAGTTTTTGCTGCCGGCGATGTTTGCGATTCGCGTTATAGACAGGCGGTAACCGCCGCCGGCATGGGCTGTATGGCCGCCAAGGAAGTTGAGTGGTTTCTTGAATCACAAGAACCCGCCCGCAATGCTTCGTAAACTCGCATAGCGAGGCGGGCAGGCAATATCAATAACTATAACAATAATATGGCAAACCCATTTCAAAACGCGCAGAAACAGCTTAAGAAAGCTGCGGACGTAATAAATTTAGAACCAAATGTTTTGGAAGTCCTAAAAACTCCCAAGAGAATTTTACAAGTTTCCATTCCCGTGCGCATGGACGATGGCAACGTTAAAGTTTTTGAAGGATATAGGGTGCAACACAATGACGCGCGTGGACCCTTTAAAGGCGGTATTAGATTTCATCCCAAAACAAATTTGAATGAAGTGAAGGCGCTGGCATTTTGGATGGCGATTAAGTGCGCTGTGGCGGGCATTCCCATGGGCGGAGGAAAGGGTGGCGTGACTGTTGATCCCAAAAAGCTGAGCCAAGGAGAGCTCGAGAGATTATCACGTGGTTTTGCTGAAGCGTTTAAAGATTTTATCGGACCGGAGAAAGATATTCCGGCTCCGGATGTTTATACTAATCCGCAAATTATGGCCTGGATTGCCGATGAATTTTCACGCATCAAAGGGCACAATGTTCCGGGCGTGGTTACCGGAAAGCCCCTGGAAGTAGGCGGCAGCGAAGGCCGCGGTAGCGCTACGGCGCAGGGAGGATTTTATGTTCTCTCCAAAGCGGTGAAAAATTTAAAAATAGATCCGGAAAAGTCCACTATGGCTATTCAGGGATTTGGCAATGCCGGATCAATTATGGCTGATCTCGCTTCTAAGGCCGGATACAAAGTAGTGGCCGTCTCCGATTCCAAGGGAGGAATCTATAATCCTCAGGGACTTGATATTAAAAAAGTTATTGAATATAAAAAAGAACAAGGAACGGTTTCGGATTTTTATGGAGCTCAAAATATTACCAACAAAAAAATATTGGAGCTACCTTGTGATATTTTGGTGCCGGCGGCTCTGGAAAACGCCATTGATAAAAATAATGCCGGTCGCGTCAAAGCAAAAATTGTTTTGGAGCTAGCTAACGGCCCACTCACTCCGGAAGCTGATGAGAAGTTATTCAAAAAAGGAGTATTAGTAATTCCCGATGTTTTGGCGAATGCCGGTGGTGTGACTGTTTCATATTTTGAATGGGTGCAGAACCTGGCCAATTACTATTGGACTGAAAGGGAGGTTTTGGAAAAATTAAAGCCGATTATGGTCAAGGGATTTTCAAATATCTGGGCGATCAAGGAAAAATACAATGTGGATATGAGAACCGCTGCTTTTATTTTGGCTATTGAGCGGATTGGCAAGGCCATGAAATTAAAAGGACAAGCGTAAATTTACATAACATAAAGTCAACATTCTTTCCAAAGGAGGAAGAGATGAGCGAAAAACCGAAACTGATTGTTTTTGCGTCGGGTGACAAGAACGGCGGCGGATCCGGTTTTCAGGAGCTCGTGGAAAATTCGCGGTCTGGCGTTTTGGATGCCGAGATCGTGGCCGTGGTTTCCAATTGGCCGGAGGGCGGAGTGTTCAAAAGAGCCGAAAAGCTCGGGATTCCTTTTGTGCATTTCAAAAAACCCCGCACGGCCGAAAGGTATCGTGAACTTGTGGAATGGTGGAGTGCCGACTTCGTGGCTCTTTCCGGCTGGTTGAAATTGGCTCGCGGTCTGGATCCGGCCTGCACTATAAATATTCATCCCGGACCCTTGCCCGATTTTGGCGGCAAGGGAATGTATGGACATCGTGTCCATGAATCGGTGATGGCAACTCATAAAGTTGACGGCTTGCCGGCTACGGCCGTAACTATGCATTTCGTGACCGAAGAATACGACCGGGGACCTATTTTCTTTGAATACCCGGTTTGGATTCGTCCTGATGACACACCAGATTCCATCGGTAGCAGAGTGAACAAAATCGAGCATGGCTGGCAGTCTTATGTTACCAATTTGGTGGTTCATGGAAAAATTCACTGGGACGGGGAAAATCCCGAAAGTTTAGTGGTACCCGACGGATGGCCGTTTCTGCCCAAGCGGTAAAAATTAGGGAGTGAATATATGAGCCGTTCTCTAAATAGAGAGCGGTTTTTTATTTTGTTTAAAACTTGGGTATAAAGTGTGTAAAACCGCTAATATTAGCTAATTTATTGGCTAAGGCAAGCTAAGCTTATTTTTCTTGATTTTTCTCTGAGAATAGAGTAAAATTAGTATAACTTCTTAAAAAATATGGAAAAATACAATTTCAAGAAAATTGAGGCAAAATGGCAGAAAGAGTGGGAAGAAAAAGATTTGTATAAAGCGGACGATAAATCCAAAAAAGAAAAGTATTATTGCCTTGTAGAGTTTCCCTATCCTTCCGGCGAAGGGCTTCATGTCGGGCATCCGAGAAGCTACACCGCCATGGACATTATTTCGCGCAAGCGGAGAATGGAAGGATACAATGTACTCTATCCGATCGGCTGGGACGCTTTTGGCCTCCCTGCTGAAAACTATGCCATTAAAACCGGAATTCATCCGAGTGTGGCTACAAAAAAGAATATAGAAACATTTAGGCGCCAGCTCAAGTCGCTGGGCTTTTCTTTTGATTGGTCGCGCGAGGTAAATACCACCGATCCCGAGTATTACAAATGGACACAGTGGATGTTCCTGAAGTTTTTTGAACATGGAATGGCTTACAAAGACAAGATTGCCATCAATTGGTGCCCTAAAGATAAAATCGGCTTAGCTAATGAAGAAGTGGTGAATGGGAAATGCGAGCGCTGCGGAGCCCCGGTGGAGAAAAGAATGAAAGAGCAATGGATGATCGCCATTACCAAGTATGCCGAGCGTTTGCTTCGTGATTTGGAAACAGTTGATTACCTTCCGCAGATCAAAGAGCAGCAAAAAAATTGGATTGGTAAGAGTGTTGGCGCTAAAATTAAATTCGAGATTGTTCCTGAAGGCGGAGGTGAAGAGAAAAATATTAATTTGTCAAAAAATGTCCAACACTCTTCGCGGACTGACGCGGACTTGACGCGGACTGACGCGGAAATAGACAATAATAAGCTTTTGTATAAAGATTTGACATATAAAATTAGGGGAGCGATTTTTACAATAAAAAAACAACTGGGGTTAGGACATAAAGAAGATGTTTATCATGAAGCCCTGGAAATTGAATTTGCAAAAATCGGTTTATCATTCGAATCTAAAAAAAATATAGATGTAAAATATGATAATAAAAAAGTAGGTGTTTACCAGCCGGATTTTATTATAGAAGACAAAGTTTTGATTGAATTAAAAGCGCTTCCTGAAATAGGAAAACCGCAACTAAATCAAACATGGACGTATTTAAAGGGAAACGATTATAAATTGGCTCTTTTGGTAAATTTTGGAAGCAAAGAATTACAAATTAAAAGAATGGTTTATGAGACGGCGCGCAATGTTCCGCGAGAGTCCGCGTCTGTTCAGCAATATTCCGCGACCTCGGTAGAGGTATTTACTACTCGTCCGGGTACTTTATTCGGCGCGACATATATGGTGCTTGCTCCTGAACATGAATTATTAAAGAATCATGAATTAAGAATTACGAATTATGAAGAGGTTGAGAAATACATTAAGCAAGCTAGTAAAAAATCCGATTTAGAACGTTCCGAATTACAGAAGGAGAAAACGGGCATAGAACTTAAAGGCGTCAAAGCTATTAATCCCGCCACCAAAGAAGAGATTCCGATTTGGGTGGCTGACTATGTTCTCGCTTCCTATGGCACCGGAGCGATTATGGCCGTGCCCGCTCATGATGAGAGGGATTTTGAATTTGCTAAGAAATATAATTTACCGATAAAACATGTAGTTGAGCCAGAGTATTCAATTTTAGATATAAGCGAAGTTCTTTTTGTAGTTGCTACTAAATATGGAGAAGGTATTAAAACATTAAAATATCAGTATAGTATTATAAAAAAGGGCCAAGAAACCAGAACTTTTTGTTTTGTTGGAGAAGGGACTAATATTAATTCTGATTTTATTAATGGTTTAAAAACTTCAGAAGCAAAAGAGAAAATAATTAATTGGCTAGAAAAGGAAAAAATCGGCAAACGCGAAGTTAATTATAAACTGCGCGATTGGGTTTTTTCACGCCAGAGATATTGGGGGGAACCGATTCCTTTGGTTCATTGTGATAAATGTGCGACAAAAAAGCCTAAGTTTCTTTTTCTCCACGGTTTTAAGGGAACATCAAGGGGAGATTTTTGGCTTTGGCTAAAAGAAGAGTTGGAGAAAAAAGGTTTTGAAGTCCGGGTTCCCGATTTGCCAAATACAAATGAACCAAATTTGGAAGAGCAAATGAAGTTTGTGTTGGATAATTTTAAAATTGATGAAAACACCATAGTTATCACTCATAGCTTAGGTGGAGTTCTGGCAATGGAGTTGTTTGGGCAGGGCAAAGCAAAAGCGCAAAAATTAATTATGGTTGCTCCTCCGCTAAAAACCGAATTTAAAGATGGCAAGGATCGCCCGGCCTTGAATCGTTATTGCGATTGGAAGTTTAATTTTTCAAAAATTAAAAAACAGGTCGGCGAGATAAAAGTTATTTTGGACAAGGAAGATGATTGTGTTTCACCGTATCAACCGAGAGAGATTGCAGAAAAGCTGGGAGCTGAACTTATAGAAACAGTTGCTCACTCCCCGCATTTTAATTGTCCGCAAGCGCCGGCTGTTTTGGATAGTATTTTAACTAGCGATGTCCTAAATCCCGGCTGGGTATCTGTGCCGGAGAAGGATTTGCCGGTGAAATTGCCGGAGGTCAAAAAATACGAACCGACCGATACCGGAGAATCTCCGCTTGCCAATGTTTCCGATTGGGTCAATACCAAATGTCCTAAGTGCGGCGGACCGGCCAAACGGGAAACTGACACCATGCCAAACTGGGCGGGGTCTTCCTGGTATTTCCTGCGCTATACCGATCCCGAGAATAACAAAGAATTTGCTGACGAGAAAAAATTAAAATACTGGATGCCGGTTGATTGGTATAACGGCGGAATGGAGCACACCACACTGCATCTTTTGTATTCCAGATTTTGGTATAAATTTTTATATGACATCGGCGAGATTCCGGAAGAGTGTGGCAATGAGCCGTACAAAAAGAGAACCTCTCAAGGTCTGATTCTCGGGGAGGGCGGAGAAAAGATGAGTAAGTCCCGCGGCAATGTGGTAAATCCTGATGAAATGGTAAAAGAATACGGCGCGGATTCCCTTCGTCTTTATGAAATGTTTATGGGACCCTTTGACCAGCATATTCCTTGGGATACTAATGGACTTATCGGCTGCCAAAGATTTTTAAATAAAGTTTGGAATCTGCAAGAAAAGGTGTGTGAGACGAAAGAAGATTGGGTGCCTTTAGTTGCAGTAAAATTTGATTCAGATTTAGAGCAAAGGCAAAATATTGCGATAAAAAAAGAGATAAATAATATAGAAAAATTACTACACCAAACCATCAAAAAGGTTAGTGAGGATATTGAAGAAATGAAGTTTAATACAGCAATAGCACAGATGATGACCTTTATCAATAGCGGTTTTCCCTCCTTAGAAGAGTTAATAAATAGATACCCAGAATTAAAAAATCAATTAGTAGAACAAACATTAAATCAAATATTAGTATCTCAGTTTAAAAATTTTTTAATTCTTTTAGCTCCCTTCGCGCCGCATATTGCGGAAGAAATTTGGAGCAACCTCGGAAACAAGAAAAGTATTCATTTGGAAAAATGGCCGGATTATGACGAAAGTTTAATTAAAGAAGAAAAAATTAATTTGGTAGTTCAGATTAACGGCAAGCTGCGCGATACTATTAAAGTTGCGGCGGATATTTCCGAAGAGGAAGCGAAGAAACTGGCTATGGAATCGGAAAAGATTAAAAAGCATTTAACCGGCAAGCCGAAGAAAGTTATTTTTGTGCCGGGCAAGCTAGTTAACATTGTTATTTAATTTATATACTTGTAAATAATTTGTAATTCGTATTGTATGAAAATTTCAGTTATCGGGACAGGGTATGTTGGTCTTGTTACAGGCACGTGTTTTGCTGACATGGGCAATGATGTTATTTGTGTTGACATTGATGAAGAAAAAATAGAAAAATTAAAAAATGGTGTTATTCCTATTTATGAACCGGGACTTAGGGAGCTCGTGGAAAAAAATTCCGAGGCCGGGCGTTTGCATTTTACGACTGATATAGAAAAAGTTGTAGGAAATTCAGAATTGATTTTCTTGTGTGTAGGTACTCCGCCAAAAGAAAGTGGTTCAGCTGATTTAAAATATGTATATGAAGCGGCGCGAGAAATTGCTCAGAATCTAAATGGATATAAATTAATTATCAGTAAAAGCACTGTTCCTGTTGGCACTAACGGAAAAATAAAAAAGATAATAGGAAATTATTTTTTGGGAGAATTTGGAGTAGCCTCGAATCCCGAATTTTTACGAGAAGGTAGCGCTGTAGAAGATTTTTTAAACCCGGAAAGAATCATTATAGGCATCAATAATGAGAGAGATAAAAAAATATTGGAAAAACTTTATCAAAATTTTAATTGTCCTAAAATTTTTACAAATATAGAAAGCGCGGAAATGATAAAGTATGCTTCCAATGCCTTTTTGGCCACCAAAATTTCTTTTATAAATGAGATAGCTAACATTTGCGAAGTTGTGGGAGCTGATGTTTGTGATGTTGCCAAGGGTATGGGTATGGACAAAAGAATAGGCCCGGATTTTTTAAAAGCCGGAATTGGTTATGGCGGGTCTTGTTTCCCCAAGGATATTAGAGCACTACACCAAATTTCAGGTGTAAATGGTTATCAGTTTCAGCTTTTAAAATCCGTTATTGAAGTTAATAATACTCAACGCTGGTATTTTTTCAGAAAAATAAAAAATATTTTGGGAGAATTAGAAGGCAAGAAAATAGCTATTTGGGGGCTGGCTTTTAAGCCCGATACAGATGATATTAGAGAGTCGGTATCATTGGAGATTATAGATAAATTGTTGGATGAAGGGGCGAGGGTTTCCGCTTATGATCCAATGGCTTCCCAAAAAACTAAAGTGCTATTTCCAGAAGTTGAATATTGCGAAAATCATTTTGACCCTTTAGACTCGGCCGACGCATTGCTTCTTATAACCGAATGGGAAGAGTTTAGAGAAGCAGATCTGTCTAAAGTTAAAAATTTAATGAAAAGCCCTTTAATTTTTGATGGAAGAAATATTTATTGTCCCAAGAAAATGAAAAAAATGGGTTTTGAGTATTTCGGCATGGGGCGACCCAATTTATAATTTAGTATTAATTTTAAAATATGAAAATTAAAATTGATAAGGAAAAATGTCTTAAATGTGGAACTTGCGTTTCGTTGTATCCTGAATATTTTCGCTTTGATGATGAAGGTAATGTGGAAATAATTGATGCGGGGAATGTTCCCGAAGATATAATTAGGCAGGCTTTAAGTACTTGTCCCGTGGAAGCTATAAGCCATGAAGAATAATTATTTTATTTAATATTATGGATTTAAAATTAAAAATAAGAGAAATTCCGAATTGGCCCATAAAAGGGGTAAATTTTAAAGATATTACTACTTTATTGCAGGACGGAGAGGCTTTTAAATTTATAATTGATGAGATGGCAAAGCCCTTTTGCGATAAAGATATAGACAAAATAGTGGTTATTGATGCTAGAGGATTTTTGTTAGGCACCCCCATTGCTTATAATCTGGGAGTTGGTATAAGTTTGGTTAGAAAAAAAAGCAAACTTCCTTATAAAACTATTGAGGGAAGTTTTGAGAAAGAATACGGTCCTGATACTATTGCCATGCATGAAGATACTATTAAAAAAGGAGAAAAAGTTTTAATTGTCGATGATTTATTGGCCACCGGCGGAACTATGGCCGCTACTATAAGAATGATAGAAAAATTGGGCGGTGATATAGTTGGTATTAGTTTAATTGTGGACTTGCCTTTTTTGGGCGGGAGTAAAAAATTAGGGGGATATAATATAAATTATTTAATAAGCTATGACAGTTAATAAGATAGGAGTAATCGGTGGCAGCGGGTTGGATGATCCGAAAATTTTTTCCGATTATCGAACAAAAGAAGTTAAGACCCCTTATGGTAATCCGGCCAGTGAGTTAACTTTAGGGAAAATAGGTGATATTGAGGTAGTGGTTGTGGCCCGTCATGGAAAGAAGCACACCATAATACCCACGCATGTACCTTTCCGCTCTAATATTTGGGCGTTAAAAGAAGAAGGATGCACGCATATTTTGGCCACTACAGCGTGCGGGTCTTTATGTAAAAAAATAAAGCCGGGTGATCTTATTTTCATTGATCAGTTTATAGACAATACTAAACACCGTATTCTTACTTTTTTTGAAGATAAGGTGATTCATACTCCTATGGCTGAACCTTTTGACAAGAATTTACGTGACAAACTTGTGGCGGCAGCTGAAAGATTAGATTTGGATTTTCACTCGGAAGGAACAATGATAACTATTGAAGGTCCGAGATTCTCCACTAAAGCTGAATCTCATATGTTTCGTTCTTGGGGAGCAGATGTGATTAATATGTCCACGATCCCAGAAGTAATTTTAACTAACGAACTTGGCATCCCCTATCAGTCAATCGCTATGTCTACTGATTATGACTGTTGGAAAGAGGATGAAGATCCTGTGACTTTTGAAATGATTATGGAGAGAATGAAAGAAAATGCGGAAAAAGTTAAAAAATTATTAATTCAAACAATTGAAAATTTTTAGATAAAAAAATATTTATGACCCAAGAATTAAGTAATTTAATTACAAACAAAGAAGCGAGAATAGCCGTGGTCGGACTTGGTTATGTCGGTCTTCCTCTGTCAGTAGAATTTGCCAAAGCTGGTTTTAAAGTTGTGGGGGTTGATAATTTTCAGGACAAAATAAATATGTTGATGCGGGGGGAGTCTTATATCGCCGATGTCTTATCAGAAGATTTAAAAAATGTGGTTGAGGAGAAAAAATTGATCGGCTCTTATTCTTTTGAAAATATTAGTGAAGCTGACGTGATTGTGATTTGTGTGCCCACTCCTTTGGATAATCATAAAGATCCCGATGTTTCTTATATAAAAGATGCTTGCAAAACAATCAGCCCCAAATTAAAAAAAGGATGTTTGGTAATTTTGGAAAGCACGACCTTCCCGGGAACTACAGAAGAGGTGGTCCAGCCGCTGCTCGAAGAACACGGTCTTCGAGCCGGTAAAGATTTTTATTTGGCTTTTTCTCCGGAAAGAGTTGACCCCGGAAATAAGAATTATAATACCAAAAATACTCCAAAAGTAGTTGGCGGCATCAATAAAGAGAGTACCGATTTGGCCGCTTTGGTTTACAGTTCTTTTAATGAGAGCGTTCATAAAGTAAGTTCTCCTAGGGTGGCGGAAATGGAAAAGCTTTTAGAAAATATTTTTCGTATTGTTAATGTTTCTTTAGTTAATGAAATGGCTCTTTTGGCTAACCGTATGGATATTGATATTTGGGAAGTAATTGAAGCGGCTGCGACCAAGCCTTACGGTTTTATGCCTTTTTATCCCGGACCTGGCGCCGGTGGTCATTGTATTCCTTTGGATCCTTTTTATCTTTCATGGAAGGCTAAGGAATATAATTTTAATGCCAAATTTATTGAACTGGCGGGTGAAATTAATGACATGATGCCCCACTATATTCTAGTTAAAGCATTAAATGTTTTAAATCGGAGACAAAAATCACTAAACGGATCGAAAATTTTAGTTTTAGGTGTGGCCTATAAAAAAGATATCTCTGATGACCGTGAATCTCCAATTTTAAAAATAATAGAATTATTAAGACATAAAGGGGCCGAGGTTATATATAATGATCCTTACGTTAAAAAGATAACAGTAGCTAATGGTAAGGTTGAAGATTTGTATTCTCAGGAATTAACTGGAGAACTTCTTCGTGATGTCGATTTGGTTTTAATTGGTACGGATCATAGCTTTTATGATTATGATAAGATTCCCAAGGAAGCCCAACTGGTTGTGGATACAAGAAATGCCATCAAGAGTCGTGAATTTAAAAATGTTTATCGTTTGTAGTTTTTAATTACCTCATTTTTTATATGAAAGTTTTAGTTACCGGCGGAGCCGGATTTATAGGTTCGCATTTAATAAAAAGGTTAATCGAGGGCGGAGACCAAGTTGTTTGTGTTGATAATTTTAATGATTATTATGATATCGGATTGAAAAGGGACAGAATAAAAATTTTTTTGGGCAAATTTGATTTTCCTGTTTATGAGATAAATTTAGATAATTATAAAGCCCTGGAAAATATTTTTGAAAATAATAAAATTGACGCTGTTTGCAATTTGGCCGCTCAGCCAGGAGTCCGTTTTTATTTTGCTCGGACTGATGCTTATCAGACTTACAAAGAAAGCAATTTAGATGGTTTTGTAAATTTGTTGGAGCTATCAAAAAAATATCAAGTTAAAAATTTTGTTTACGCCAGCACCTCTTCCGTTTACGGAGATAGCCAAGAATTCCCACTGCGGGAAGATTTGCCTACCGACAAGCCCCTTTCCCTCTATGCTGCTACCAAAAAAAGCAATGAAGTTTTGGCTCATACATATAGCCATCTTTTTAATTTGCCAACAACCGGCCTCAGATTTTTTAATGTTTACGGACCTTGGGGCAGACCAGATGGAGTCTATTATATTTGGACGAAAAATATTCTAAAAAACAAGCCTATCCAAGTTTTTGGCCACGGAGAGCAGGAAAGGGACTGGACTTATGTTGATGATATTATTACTGGCGTGGCAAAAGTCATCCATAAACCGCAGCCTTACGCTATGTATAATATAGGAAGGGGGAAACCGGAAAAACTTATGGATTTTCTACGTTACACGGAAAAATATTTAGGCAAAAAAGCGCAAACGGAAATGATGCCTCTTCAGCCGGGTGAAGTACAAAAAACATATTGTTCCGAAGAAAATTTGAAAAAAGATTTTGGCTACCAGCCACAAGTAAATATTAAGCAGGGAATTAAAGAATTTATTGAATGGTATAGGGGATATTATCATATATAGAATATTAATTTTCAGATTTATAAAAAATGATTAATATAAAAAAAATATATAAAGATTCCATTAGCTCCTTGTATAAAAAGTGGTGGTTTGTGTTGTATTTTATTTTTATAATAATTATTGCTACGACTGATCTTTCTTGGACGGAAAGAAGTCTGTTTTTTGTTTATTCGTTAATAATTTTTTTGGTTATTGAACGAGTTGTAAAAATAAAAAAATACAATAATGCATTGAGACAAGCCGGTCCTTATTCGGAAAATAAATTTTTTTTGTATCTTTTAATTTTTTCCGTAATTTTTATTATTGCCACCCGATTAGTTCTTTTTATACGTTTTGGTGAAGCTCCGCTTGGTTACGATACAGGTTATTATTTATCAAGATTTTTAAAATTTGATATATCTCTATCTTCACACCGACCTTTGTTTTTAAGCATAGTTCCTCTGCATCGTTTGGGATTGCCGCCTTCGGCGGCGCTTCATGTTATGTATGTACTTTACCAATTTTTGATTGTCGGAGGTCTTTATATTTTTTTTCGTTTTTCTAACTTATCGAATAATTTAAAATTCACCGCCGCTGGTATTTTCTTTTTTGCTATTTCGGCTACGCAGTTTTATGCTTATTGGTGGATGTTCGCCCAGCAGATATTTGCCTTAGGCCTTATGTTTGCCACCTTAGCGCTCCTTTTTAAAAAACCTGTTTTAGCAATTCTCACCGGAGGATTGGGTATCATTATTCATACCCCAACTTTTGCGGTGTTTGGCTTTGCGTTGACAATTTTTTTTATTGTTTGGTCGGCAGCGGATATGATTAAGACAAAAAAATTGAATAAAAATTTTTTTATTATCATGGGCGCGGCTTTAGGCATGTTTTTGATTTTAGTAACTCTCTATACCGACGCTTTTCTATCATATGTTAATTATATTGTCGAGCATCGTGGATTAACCACCACTTTTCCTGTCTGGGAAGTACCTGAAGCAAAGGGGCTATTCATTAGTGTGCCTTATTTTAAGCTTTTAAGCTTAATTATAATACCTTTTACTTTGATAGGTCTTTTACGACCTTCGTTATGGGGCAGACCTCTTAGAAAAAATAATAATAGTTTTTCGTTTGAAATATTATTATTATTCCTATACATTATCTTTATAACCCTGCTTATTTTGATCTCCTTTCCTTTTATTTACCAAAATCGCTTTATTATAATTTTTGATCTTTTTCTTATTATCTTTGCCACTCCCACGTTTGTTAGTTTTACCCGTTATTTTTTTAAAGAGAAATTTGGCTCGGTTATTTTGATTATGTTTTTATTAACTCTTTTTGTGCGTTCCGGTATTATAGTTTGGGAACAAAAACCTTATATATATAATAATGAATTGCAGGATATCAAAAACGTTGCTTTGTGTACCGAGAAAAATGTTTATATTATGGCCACTCTAAATACCTATGCTCCCTGGGTAGCTGGATATTCTCGCCGCCCGTCGATTGGTCCCGGTCTCGGTTATGATCTGTGGGATTTGCCGCAATGGATAGAATTTTGGGAAAGTGAGGACAATAATAGAAGATTAGAATTATTAAATATGTATGATTATCCTCTTTATATTTTCTTAAGTTCCCACCAAGATTCCTCATTACCATTTTATCAATTTATAATAAGTGATAGCCATTTTACCAAAATTAATAGTCATATTTGGAAATATAACCCAGGAATATGAAAAAATCCGCTATAAATTTTATTAAAAATTTTTTTATTATAATTATTATATTGTTTATTTTGTCTGGAGTTTTAATGATTTGGTTTTCTTTGCTGGATTCATTGCGTATTGTTTTTGGAGCATTTTCCGTGTTAGCATTACCTGGATTTTTTTTAAGTTACATCTTTTTTCCAAATGCTGCACCATATACAGAACAGCCGGATGTTAAAAATTCAAAATCGTTGGATTATATTGAGAGGGGTATCCTCAGTTTATTTTTTTCCATTTCTATGGTAACATTAGCATTGACTTTTTTGCGCCGTATTGAGATTATTCTTTCCCCTTTTATTATAACGATGGTTGTTTTGGTTATTAATGTTGTATGTTTAGTTGGCGCTTTACTTGTGCATTGGCGTTGGCGTTTAAACAAAAGTAAATAATTATTTATATGAATAATTTGTCAAAATTAGAAAATCAAAGCATTTATATAATACGCGAAGCCTATAACCAATTTAAGAACGTGGCTCTACTTTGGTCCATTGGTAAGGATTCGACCACTCTTTTGTGGCTTTGCCGCAAAGCTTTTTATGGGAAGCTACCTTTCCCGGTTTTACATTTGGATACCGGTTATAAATTTAAAGAGATTTATAATTTTAGGGAGAAGTATGCCAAAGAGTGGGGGCTAGATTTAATAGTAGAAAAAAATCAAGCCGTTTTGGATGCGGGCATGGGTCCGGAAAAGGGAAATTTGAAATGTTGCACCGCCCTGAAGACAAATAATTTAAAACAGGCAATTAGCAAGCATCAATTTCAGGCTCTTTATTTAGCAATTCGTCGTGATGAGCACGGCATCAGAGCTAAAGAAAGAATTTTTAGTCCGCGCGACGATGAATTTTCTTGGAATTATAAAAATCAGCCGCCGGAGCTTTGGGATCAATATAAAACCAAGGCTAAAGAAGAAGAGCACCTTCGCGTTCATCCCATGCTTGCCTGGAGAGAAATAGATATTTGGGAATACACCAAAAGAGAAAATATTCCCGTTGCCGATTTGTATTTTGCCAAAAACGGCAAAAGATACAGAAGCATTGGCTGCGCACCCTGTTGTTCCCCTGTTGATTCCGAGGCCGATACTTTGGATAAAATTATTGAGGAATTAAAAACCACTAATGTCTCTGAAAGGAGCGGCCGGTCTCAAGATAAAGAATCTGATTATATGATGCAGAAATTAAGAAGTTTGGGATACATGTAAATATTTTATGTCTAATAAAAAAGATAGTTTAAAATTTGTAATTATTGGCCATGTTGACCACGGCAAATCCACTTTGATAGGACGATTGCTTTATGATACTAATTCTCTTTCGCCAGAAAAGATTATGGAGATGGAAAAATGTTCCAGCGACTTGGGAAGGAAGTCGGAGTTTGCTTTTATTCTGGATCATCTTGAAGAAGAGCGCAGCCAGGGCATTACCATTGATACCGCCCAGATTTTTTTTGATACGCCGGAAAGGGAATATGTCATCATTGATGCTCCGGGTCATGTGGAATTTGTAAAAAATATGATTACCGGAGCTTCCCAAGCCGACGCGGCCATTTTGATAGTTAGCGGTAAAGAAGGCATGCAGGAGCAAACCAGGCGGCATTCTTATATTTTAAGTTTATTGGGGATTAAGCAGGTTGCCGTAGCGGTGAATTTATGGGAGGATCAATTGCCCGGTGCCGAGGATGATTTTAAAAAAATAAAAAAGGAAATTGAAGAGTTTTTCGGCAAGATTAATATCAGCGCTGGCTGCATTGTTCCGATTGTCGCCACCGAAGGAGATAATATAGCTTCCAAGTCTGAAAGATTTAAATGGTATCGGGGCGAGACTATTTTGGAAGTCCTGGCTGATTTTAAATCAGCTCCGGTTCTTGAAGAAAAACCTTTGTATTTTGCCGTGCAGGATGTTTATAAAATAGAAGATAAAAGGATTTACGCCGGACGGGTAGAGTCGGGGTTTTTGAAAGAGGAACAAAAAATTAATATTTATCCTGAAAAGACATCCACCACGGTTAAAAGCATTGAAAAATTTCAGGAATCGGTATCCGAAGCCGGCCCGGGAGAAGCTGCGGGTTTTACCACCGCTGATCCGGTCTTTATAGACCGCGGCAATATTATTTGCGAGGCCGGGTTTCAACCGTATATTACTAAAGAATTTCAAGCCAGTATTTTTTGGATGAATAAAAAACCACTCAAGGCGGGAGAGATTGTCGTATTAAAATGCGCTTGCCAAGAAGTGAGCGCGCATTTGGAAATTAAAAAAATAATTAATTCTTCCACCCTGGAAGAACAGAATAGAACAGAAAACAATTTAGAAAATTTAGAAGTTGCCGAAGCTATTGTAAAAATGAAAAAGTCGGTTGTAGTTACCAAATTCAGCAATATCCAAGAAATAGGGAGATTTGTTTTGCTCCGCGACGATGATATTTGCGCCGGAGGAATTATTACACAAATTTTATGACAACAAAATCAAAAACAATTATAATCGGATTGGACGGAGTTCCCTACGGTCTGCTTCAAACTCTGGCCAATGAAGGTGTCATGCCCAATACCCAAAAATTAATTGATAACGGAATTTTTAAGCAGATGAGCTCTTCCATACCAGAGGTTTCCTCAGTAGCCTGGTCTTCCATTATTACCGGGAAGAATCCGGCTGAGCATGGAATTTTTGGATTTATGGATTTGGTTCCGGGGTCATACAAGATAAATTTTCCCAATTACAATGATTTAAAAACGCCGGCATTTTGGGAAAATTTGGAAGAACGTTCTGTTATTATTAACGTCCCCTCCACCTATCCGGTACATTCCATGAATGGAGCACATATATCAGGGTTTGTTTCTTTATTCTTGGAGCAAAGCGTTTATCCTGCTGATCTTGTTCCCAAATTAAAAGAATTGGATTATCGGCTTGATGTGGATTCGGAAAAAGCCCACGAGTCCATGGATGATTTTTTAGATGATTTGCGAGCCACCCTGGAAGCGAGAATCAAGACTTATGAATATTTATGGGAGAGAGAGGATTGGCGGACTTTTATGCTGGTGTTTACCGGTACCGATCGTTTGATGCATTTTTTGTGGGAAGCATATGAAAATAAGGAACATAAATATCATGAAGAATTTTTAAATCATTTTCGTCGGGTTGATCAAGCCATCGGAGACGTCAGGGGCAAAATAACCGATGATGATTTGCTGATAATGCTTTCTGATCATGGTTTTGAGCGTTTAGATAAAGAAATTTATATCAATTATTTGTTGCAAGAAAAAGAGTTTTTAAAATTTAAACCGGGAGAGGAGTACAGTTTGGAAAACATAGACGAAGGCAGCAAGGCTTTTGCCCTGGATCCTTCCCGTATTTATATAAATTTAAAAGGAAAGTATCCGGGCGGAAGTGTCGCCCTGGAAGACAAAGAAAAGATTTTGCAAGAGCTAGAAGAATTGTTTCAAGAGCTGGAAGTTGATAATAAAAAAGTAATCAGAGACGTTTATAGAAAAGAGAATATTTATAACGGGCCGGGCTTGGCGCAGGCTCCCGATTTGGTTTTGGTTAGCAATTCCGGCTTTGACCTTAAGGCCAATCTCCGTGCCACCGAGTTGGCGGGTAAAAAGATTTTTACTGGCAAGCATACGCAGGATTCCGCCTTTCTGCTGGTTAATAATTTTTCGGGAGATAATTTCCCTGAAAAAGTCTCCGTTTTTGATGTCGCGAATATTATAAAGAGAAAATTTTAGCTTTCATATTATCTTTGACGCGAAGCTCAATTTGCATTAAACTATAATAAAATTAAATTTTTGATAAATAATAATTTAAACAAATAATTATGGCAAAATCTTACGTTGATCCAACATTTCATTTAAAGAAGAAAAACAAGGATATCGAGCATGAAGATTATTTGGAATACCGCCGGAAGTGGAGTGAAAATCCTAAAAATTTTATTGTGGGTGATTTCCCTATTCATCTTGATTTGGAGGCCACTTCAAATTGTAACCTCAGGTGTTTTATGTGTTTTCAATCTTTTGACAAGCCCGAGTCGGTTACTATGGATTTGGATCTTTTCAAAAAAAATATTGATGAGGGAGCATCCAAGGGCCTTTGCTCCATAAAAACCATGTACCGCGGCGAGCCCCTACTGCACCCGGATATAGTAGAGATGGTTAGATATGCCAAAGAAAAGGGAATTATTGAAGTTATGTTTAATAGCAATGCGACTCTTTTGACTGAAGATAAGGCTCGCGCTCTTATAGAAGCCGGGCTTGATAAATTAATTTGTTCGGTGGATGGATGTACCAAAGAAGTTTATGAAAGCGTGAGAATAGGAGCGAATTTTGAAACCATGCTTAACAATATAAAAACCTTGCAGCGCCTGAAAAAAGAAATGGGTTCTAAAACTCCGATAGTAAGAGTGCAGATGGTAGACACGCCGAGGAATCACCATCAAATAGATGAGTATTTGGAATTTTGGGGGAAGATTGTAGATCACGTGGCGGTAGAGGATATGTTGGACTGGAATGCAGAAGACGAAGACGCGACTCCATTTCCTGATTTTGCCTGCGCTCAATTGTGGCAGAGGCTTGTTATTACCGCTGATGGCGATGTACTTCCTTGCTGCCGGGCTTTGCGCGGCGGAAATGAGAAGCTCGAAGTTTTGGGAAATGTTAAAGAAAGTACGGTTGAAGAAATTTGGAAAGGCGATAAATTGAATCAATTCAGAGAGTTGCATAAAGGCGGTAATTCTCATGCCATGCGCCTTTGCCGTTTATGTGGGCTCAGAAAATCTTTGCTTAACAAAAACAATTAAAATCATGAGCATTTTACAAGCAGATAAAAAACCATACTTGATTGCCGAATGCGCCTATTCTTATGAAGGTGATGAAAATTATTTAAGGGAATCAATAAAAAGAATAGCGGAATCTGATTCTGCTAATGCTGTTAAGTTTCACATTCTTTTGGATATAGACACCTATGCTTGTCGTGACCACGAAGTTTATGATTTGCTGAGACCTTGGCTTTTTTCTACACAAAAGTGGGAAGAAATTATAGATTTTGCCAAAGGCTTAAATCTCGATGTAATTATTTTGGCCGATGATTTAGGCAGTTTGCCGTTTTTAAAGAGTATTGAGGAAAAATTATCAGCTATTGAAATTCATGCTTGTTCACTTAATGATACTGATATGCTGGCAAGGGCCGCGGAGTTTAAGATTCCCGTGATTTTGGGCATCGGCGGATCTACACTAGAAGAAATTTCTTTTTCCATTGATTTCTTAAAAGGCAATGGGAAAGACGAGATAATATTAATGTATGGCTTTCAGAATTTCCCCACCCGCTATGAATATATCAATTTTCGCAAAATGGAAAAATTAAAAAAAGAATTTGTCTTGCCTATGGGCTATGCGGACCATACGGCTTGGGATAATGAAAATCAGGAATTAATTACTTTGGCCGGCTTTTTACTTAGTGACGGAATAATTGAAAAACATTTTGTTTTGCGTGCGGGAGACAAGAGAACTGACGCGGCCGCCGCGGTTTCCGCTGAAGATTTTAAAAGTTTGACGGAAAAAATGAAAATTTTACAAAAAGCTTTAGGCAGCGGCTCGTTGGAGCTCAATAAATATGAACTGGATTACGGGAAAATAGGAATTATTAAGAAAACCATTGTTGCCGCCCGCGATATAGCGCAAGACGAAGAAATAACCGAAGAAAATATCGCTTTCAAAAGAACCTCCCAAGAAAACGGCGCTCCGCAAAAAGAAATAATTAATTTTTTAGGCAAAAAAGCCAAAGTGTCAATTTCAAAAGACCAGCTGATTACCGCCAATAACATTTATTAATTTTATATATGAGAACCGCAGTTACCATAACAGTAAGAATGAAGTCCACTCGGCTTCCTAAAAAAGCTTTGAAGGAATTTTGCGGCAAGCCGATGATTGACCATCTCATAGAAAGAGTGGGGAGGGCCAAGCATCCGGATGAGATCATTTTGTGCACTTCGACAAATCCTCAAGACGATGTCTTGGAAGAAGTGGCTCGGAGAAATAACATTAAATTGTTTCGAGGTGATGAGGATGATGTTCTGGACCGTTTGTTTAGGGCGGCTCGGGAAAATGATATTAATTTTATTGTTTCCACCACCGGAGATAACCCATTGACTGATCCGGAACACATTGATAAAACAATCGAAAAATTCAAGGAAACCGGAGCTGATTACATTACCGGTTTGGACCTGCCCTGGGGAACTTTTTCTTACGGATTAAAAATTGGGGCTTTGGAAAAAGTTTTGGAATTAAAAGAAGAACGCGACACCGAAGTTTGGGGCCAATATTTTACAAAATCAAATTTATTTAAATTGGATAAAATAGATGTAGATGATTTTTTGAAAGATTCAGATCTTCGTTTAACCGTAGATACGCCGGAAGATTTTCAATTAATTGAAAGTATCTATAATGAATTATACAATAGCAACCCAGAATTTACCTTGGCTGATGTGGTCAGGCTCATGAATACAAAGCCGGAGTTAAAAGAAATTAACGGGCATATAATCCAAAAAATTTCTAATCCCATAAATACCGATTCATTAATTAATTCAAATAAAGCTATGCATATTTCCAAAGAAGTTATTAAGGATTGTTTTAATCAGCTGGAAGATAAGAAGGAACTGTCATTTACCTTTAATGAAGATCCCAAGATATTTTTTATAAATTTGCTGGCTGAGTTTAAGGGCGAAGATGAGGTCCATGAAAATGATGATGATTTGTATTATGTTGCGGAAGGAAGCGCTGAATTAATTGTAGATGGAAAAAGTCTAAATATAGCCGCTGGCGATTTTGCGCATGTCCCGGCCGGGCAAGTACATAAAATAAGTTATACAAAACAAGGAATAAAATACATTGTCATTAAAATGGCAAAATAATATTTTAATTTGAATTGGATGCAGATAAGAATAGGTCAAAAAATAATAAGTGAAGAGCACCCTGTTTTTATTATTGTTGATGCCGGAGTAAACCATAACGGAGATTTAGACCTGGCAAAAAAATTAATCGACGCCGCTGCTCGGTCAGGAGCCGACGCTGTTAAATTTCAAACTTTTAATCCCGATACTTTAATTACCAAAACCGCCAAACGAGCCAAATATCAGGAGAAAAATATAGGAGGGGAAGAAACGCAGTATGAAATGCTTAAGAGATTGATGCTAAAAAGGGAATACCACCCTTCGTTAAAAGATTATGCGGAGGATAAAGGCTTGATTTTTCTATCCACGCCTTTTAGCCTAGATGACGCTGATTATCTTTACGATTTGGGGATTCCCGCCTTTAAAGTCGGTTCTACGGATTGCAATAATATTCCTTATTTAAAACATATTGCCAAGAAGGGTTTGCCAATTATTTTATCAACCGGCATGTCTTCTCTGGAGGAAGTTAAAGAATCGGTTTTAGCTATACAAAATGAAGGCAATGATCAAATTGTAGTTTTGCACTGCACTACTAATTACCCTACGGCTATGGAGGAGGTAAATTTAAAAGTCATGGATACTTTAGCTCGTGAGCTCGGGACTTTGGTGGGTTATTCTGACCATACTCAAGGAATTGAAGTCCCTATTGCTGCCGCTGCCCGTGGCGCCAGAATAATTGAGAAACATTTTACTTTGGATAGGAATATGGAAGGGCCGGACCACAAAGCTTCTTTGGAACCCGGAGAATTGGAGGCCATGATAAGAGCCGTCAATAATATAGAAAAATCTTTGGGGTCAGGAATTAAAGAACCGGCTCCATCTGAATTAGAAGTCGCGGAAGTGGCTCGCAAAAGCATTGTTGCCGGCACTGACATTCCCAAAGGCAGCGTCTTGTCAAAAAACATGCTTGTCTTAAAAAGGCCCGGCATCGGACTAAAACCGGCGATTATTGAAGAGCTTATCGGTAGAAAAACAAAAGAGGATATAAAAAAAGACGAATTGATAAAATGGGAACAAATTTTATGAAGAAAAGAAAAATTTTATACATTTCCGGTACGCGCGCCGATTACGGGTTGATGCGAGAAACATTGTTTAAAATTAAAAACAATTCCAAGCTTGATTTGTCTATTGCCGCCTGTGGTATGCATATTATGCCTGAATTTGGAAATACCGTTCAAGAAATAAAAAATGATAATTTTAAAGTCCATATTTTGAATGCCAAATTCCAGAGGGATAATTATGAGTCCATGGCCCGTTTTGTCGGCAAGTTAGTTGGGTTATTGGTTGGCGAGGTCAAAAAGATTAAGCCGGACATTATTTTACTTTTGGGTGATCGTGGAGAAATGCTTGCCGGCGCTATAGTGGGAGCTTATTTAAAAATTCCGGTAGCGCATATACATGGGGGCGAAGCGACGATGACCGTGGATGAATTTGCCCGGCACGCCATTACAAAACTTAGCCATATTCATTTTGCTGTTTCGAAAAAATCTGCCGAACGCATCAAAAAAATGGGCGAGGATTCATGGCGAATATTTTTAACCGGGGCTCCGGGATTGGATAGTATTTTGTCGCATAAATTTTCGCCGGCAAAAAAAATGGCCGCCAAATATAATTTGGATTTATCAAAAAAAATCATATTAATGGTCCAGCATCCGGCTGAAGCTGAAGCTAAAGAATCAGCCCGCCAAATAAAAGAAACATTGGAAGCGATTAAGGAGATTGGCGAGCAAGCTATTATAATTTATCCAAATGCTGATGCTGGAGGGCGTGAGATGATAAAAGTTATTAAAAAATATGAAAATGTTCCATTTTTTCAAATATATAGAAGTCTCCCGCATGACGACTATTTAAGTTTATTAAAATTAGCCGATGTTTTAGTGGGTAATACTAGTTCCGGGATAGTTGAGGCGCCTTCTTTTGGCTTGCCGGTAGTAAATATAGGATTGAGGCAAGAAGGCAGGGAGGCTTCAGCTAACGCGCTTCATGTTAATTACGACAAGGCCAAAATAAAAGCGGTTATTAATAGGGCATTGCGTGATAAAGTTTTTATTAGAAAGGCAAAAAATTGCCATAGTCCTTATGGAAACGGCCGCGCGGGGGAGAAAATAGCAAAAGTTTTAAGCAATATTAAAATAGATAGCAAGCTGTTGAATAAAAAAATAGCTTACTAAATAGCATGACTGCGAATACTAAAGAAAAAAAAGACAAAGTAATTTTTGCCGGCGATAGGGATTTGGCGGTCGATGTTTTGAAATTTATTTTGGAAAGCGGAGTGCGTCCTTTGGCGCTTATGGTCCCCGACAGAGGGAAAGCTTCCCACGCGGAAGATTTAATTTCTTTGTGTTCCCACCTAGATAAGTCTCATATTATAGAGGGGGCTGGATTTAAAAGCCCGGAAGGCATCAATTTTTTGTCTTCTTTGGATGCTGACTATATCGTGAGCATACATTATCCTTATATATACCCGGCCGAAGTTTTGCGTGTCCCCAAATATGGAGCCATGAATTTGCACCCGGCCTACCTTCCCTTTACTCGGGGGTGGCATACTTCCAGTTGGGCTATTTGGGATGAAGTTCCTTTTGGAGCCACTCTGCATTTTATGAATGAAGGTCTTGATACCGGAGATATTATACACCAAAAAGAGCTTGAAGTTTTACCGGAGGATACAGCTGACTCAGCTTATAAAAAAGCCAAACAATTAGAATTGGAGGTTTTTAAGGAAGCTTGGCCATCCATTGTTTCAGGCGATTACCAATTAAAAGTTCAGTCCGCCGCTTCCGGTACTTTTCATAAAAAGAAAGATCTATCCGCCATTCAAAAAATTGATTTGGAAGAGTTTGTTAAAGCCAAAGATTTAATTAAAAAAATTAGAGCGCTGACTACTAATAATATAGAAGAGGGAGCTTATTTTGAATCCGGCGGGCAAAAGTATCGTTTACAAATACGAATTAAAAAAGAAGATTAATTTATTTTAAAGTAATTTATGACAGACAAAGATATTGCTTCTTTGATGGTAGAAGCGGCAGGCACAATTAAAGAAGCCATGGAAAATATTACTAAAGGCAAGCGGGGGATTGCCGTTGTTGTTGATAAAAATAAAAAATTACAAGGAGTGGTAACCGATCGGGATATCCGAGTAGCTCTTCTTAATAATACTGATTTTTCTGAACCGGTATCAAAGATAATGAATGCCGTGCCGGTGATAGCTCGGGAAGGAACTCCAGCGGCCGACCTTTTGGAAATATCTTTAGAAAAAAATGTCCTTCAAATTCCAATCGTAGATTCAGACAACAAGTTAGTGGATATTATCGGACGTAACGAATTAAAAACCATACCGCTTTCTTCTCCCGATATTACAAAAAAAGAAGTGGATGTGATTAATAAAGTTTTAGCGAGCGCTCATTTGAGTATTGGTCCCCAGATCAAAGAGTTTGAACAAAAAATAGCTGATTTTATCGGCGTAAAATACGCGGTGGGCGTAAATAGCGGGACTAGCGGTCTTCATTTATGCATCAGAAGTTTAGATATAAAAGACGGCGATGAAGTAATTACTTCACCATTCAGTTTTATTGCTTCGGCTAATTGCATGCTCTTTGAAAGAGCAAAGTCGGTCTTTGCCGATATTGACGAACAGACACTTTGCATAGATCCGGAAAAAATAGAAGAAAAAATAACGGAAAAAACCAAAGCCATTCTGCCGATTCATATTTTCGGGCAGCCGGCTGCCATGGATAAAATTATGGAAATCGCCCGTCGCTACAATTTAGCGGTGATTGAAGATGCTTGCGAGGCCATTGGCGCGGAGATTAATGGAAAGAAAGTGGGCTCTTTCGGCGACGCCGCGGTTTTTGCTTTTTATCCCAATAAACAGATTACTACGGCCGAGGGCGGCATGGTGGTAACCAATAATGAAGAGATAGCCAAGCTTTGCTACAGTATGCGTAACCAAGGACGCGATGAAGATATGAGTTGGCTCAATCACAAAAGATTGGGTTATAATTACCGCATGAGCGAACTTAGCGCGGCTCTGGGGGTCGTTCAGATGGAACGTATTCATGAAATTTTGGATAAACGCCAGCGGGTAGCCGATTTGTATAATAAAAAATTAAGCCGTTTAGATGGAATTATTATTCCCGAAGCAGCTCCGGACACCAAGATGAGTTGGTTTGTTTATGTGATTCGCCTCAACCCTTCCAAATTTTCCAAAGAAGATCGCGATGAAATTATAAATAAATTGAGAGACGCGGGCGTGAGCTGCAAAGAGTATTTCCCCCCGATTCATCTAGAGCCTTTTTATACTGAAAATTTTGGCTTTAAGCCCGGCGATTTTCCCATCACCGAGAGAGTTTCCGGATCCAGCATCGCCTTGCCCTTCCACAATAATTTAAGTGAAGAAGAAATAGATTATGTTGTGGAATCTTTAGAAAAAATAATTAAATAAAAACATGGAACAACAGGATTCCATTTTCTCCAAGTTTAAAAAATTATCCAAACACTCCATCTATTATTCTTTCGGTAATGTGGCCGTGAGATTTTTGTCTTTTTTGCTGCTGCCTCTCTATACTCGTTTTTTGACTCCGGAAGAATATGGAATTATTTATACGATGCTCATCACCTCTTTTTTTGTAGGTATTATTTTGGATTTGCGCCAAAACGCTTCGGTTTTGCGGCTGTATTATGATCATAAAGACGAGCCGTCCCGATTGCGCGAATATTTAGGCTCGGTATTTATTTTTTGTATTTTTTTTTCCGCCGCGGTCATAGGATTGCTTTTGTGGCAAGGCGCGCCGATTTTCAATTGGCTTTTCCCGGACATTTCTTTTTATCCTTATGTTTTTTTGATTTTAATATACACGTTTTTTCATAATAGTTTGACTTTCCCCATGATGCTTTTTCGTGCTAGAGAACAAGCCTTAAGATATGCTTTTTTTAATATAGCTAATTTTCTTCTTACTACTGGTTTGATTATTTATTTTGTGGTCGTTTTGCATGGAGGAGCTCTCGGGTATATTAAAGGAAGTTTGTATTCAGCGGCCGTCTTTTTTGTAGTTTATGTAATTTTGGCGGTTAAAGAAATAAATTTTAGATTTTCTTATTCCTTATTGAAGCCAGGTTTAAAGTATGGCATCCCTCTTATTCCCATGGCGATCAGCACCTGGATAATACAGGGTTCCGACCGTTTCTTTTTGGCTCGCTACAGTACCTTGTCAGAGGTGGGCCTTTATTCCATGGCTTATAATTTGGCCAGCGGCGTGGGTATGGTTGTTTTTAGCGTATCCCAAGCTTGGCAGCCGTTTTTCTTTTCCATTGCCCGTATCAAAGAAGAAGTGAACAGAGTAATTCCTTCCCTGACTACTTATTTTTTATTGTTTGTCTCCCTGGTTATTTTATCATTATCCCTATTCAGTAAAGAAATTTTATTCATCATGACTGACCTAGAGTACCACGCGGCTTATTTTTTAATTCCCATAATTTCCAGCTTATTTTTCTTCGAGGTTATTTTTATCATTACTTCTTATGGCATATCTTTTTTAAAGAAAGTTTATATTCTCTCCGCCATCAACGTTTTGGCCGCTATTATAAATATAGTTTTTAATTATTTATGGATACCGGTTTATGGAATGTCAGGCGCGGCTTATGCCACGTTGCTTTCTTATATGTTTAAAGCGGCCGCGGTATTTTATTTTTCTTATAAATTTTTTCATATTAAATATGAATTTAAGAGATTTTTCATGATTTTTGTTAGCGGTTTCATTTTTTTGATGGGTGGTATATATTTAAATAATTTTGAATTAAGCTTTAGAAATGTTTTGTTGAAATGTCTATTGTTAATTGGTTTTATCGGCGCCTTATACTTATTCAAATTTTTCAAGCCGGGCGAGATTTCTCGAGTCGCGGCTTTATTTAAAAAATTAAGGTTGTTAAAGAGTTAATTATGGCGAGCAGTATTTTATTAATAGACATCAGTAAATTTGATGATCGGCTCATTCCGCTGGTAAAAGATTTTGAACATGGCCCCGGCGGTAAGATTATTATTTCTTTTTCTTTACCGATTATTTGGAAAATTAAAGAAATTGTTTCGCCTTCGGTTGAGGTGACCTGGAGCCAAGAAGTTTTGGCCGATGATTTTGAAATAATTGATGAGGCTGCTTACAGCATAATTCGCGGCTGGCATGATGGGAAAGGTTTTAGCTCCAATTTAATATATAACGGAGTCAATCTGGGAGCGACGGTTGAGCATTCTTTGTCCTTGGTTTTGCCTCAGCTTTTAGAGAAAATTAAACTTGTTAAAAAAATTTTGCAGCACGAAAATCCGGGACAAGTGACAGTAATAAGCAACAATAGCTTATTGGCGGATATATGTGAGAATGTTAAGTCCGGTTTGAGTTTGTCTTTGAACATACAAAGTATTGTTTGGAACGAGGAAAATTGTCAAGAAAATTTTTTCCGGCCGGAAATTGGCAAGCTGCCCATTATTGATTTTTTAGGCGGACAGCTTATGAGGATGTTTGGTTTCTTTTTTAAAAAAAAATCCGTTGAAAGAAAAGAAGCAATCTTGGTAAGAAATCCCAAACAGCTTTCCACTCTTTTATCAAAAGATTATAAGATTATTTTTTGCGCGGAAAAAATTAACCGAGAGCTTACTTTGGGCGTATTACGGAAAAAAGTTCCTTGCCATATAGCTAATGCGTTATTTGCTCGGGATAAAAATAAAATGAAGAAGTTATGGGGCTCGTTGAACAATGGTCACGAGTTTAAAAAAATTTTTATTTTTGAAGAGGTTGATTTTTGGCCTTTGCTTAAAAAAGATTTTAAAAAAATTTTTATCACAGCGTTTCCATTCTATATAGGTTATATTAAAAAGGCGGATAAAATTATTCAAAAGACTAAGCCTGCTTTGATGATTTCTACGCCGGGAGTTACGGCCCCGGACAGGATACTTTTCGAGCTGGCAGATAAGTATAATATTCCTTCACTGGATATCCAGCACGGTCTTTTGGGAGACCGGCGGGCCAGAGAAATTATTTATGCTTCGTGTATGGCTGTCTGGGGAGAAGCAACCAGAAGGCAGTTGGTGAATTGGGGAAATAATGAAGATAAAATTTTTGTAACCGGTAATTATAAGTTTGATAATTATAAAAATACAACAGGCTTAATACCGCGTGAAGATTTGTGTAGCCAGCTGGGTATTGATCCGACTAAAAAATTTTTTGTTTGGGCGACCGGAGTTTATTTTGCCGATAATCTTCCCTACGTTTCTGCGGTTAGAACGCCCGATGAGGGAAGAGTCATCTTTACTTCTATTTTGAAGGTATTAGAAAAGTTTCCAGAAAAGCAATTAGTTGTTAAAACTCACCCCATGGAAAAACTAGAGGGGTATCTGGATATTTTGGAAAATTTTCCATCCTTAGAGAAACGTGTTAAGGTAATAAAGCAAGTTCATTTATACAGCCTTTTGAAGGAATCTGAACTTTTGTTTACGCGAGGCTCCACCACTGATTTGGAAGCCATGTTTTTTGGCAAGCCTATTATTGCTATGAATTTTTCATATGATAATGATTTTTTTTATAAATTTGATATGGTTGGTTGTCCTGTTTTAATAGTTAAAGACCGCAATCGATTATACGAAATGGTGCAAAGTGTTTTAACTGATAATTCATTGCTAGCAAATTTACACAAAAGTCAGGAAAAATTTATTCAAGAGTTTGCCGGCGAGATGGATGGCCGGAGCGGAGAACGCCTGACTGCAGCGATTAAAAAAATTGTTCAAAACAATAGCTAAAGTTATGAATCAAGAAAAAAATAAAGTTTTAATTATCGGACTTGATGGGGCTACTTTTGATATTTTAAATCCTTTGATGGAAAAAGGATTGATGCCCAATTTAAAAAAGATTAAAGATCATGGCGCTTGGGGAGAACTTTTAAGCTCTATTCCTCCTATTACCGGACCATCCTGGACATCATTTGCCACTGGAAGAAATCCCGGCAAGACAGGAGTTTTTGATTTTATGATCAAAGAAAAAGGCAATTATGAATTGAAGCCGATTACCTCATCTTATCTAAAAAGTAGATCAATTTGGGATTATTTGTCTCGTGATGGCAAAAGATCAATTGTTCTAAATTATCCCACTCTTTTTCCGACCTATGAAATAAATGGTATTATGGTAAGCGGTATCGGAAGTTACAAGGGAGATGGTTTTTCTTATCCTAGAGAGGTTGAGAATTTTTTGGATGAATTGACTGGAGAATATGAAATAGGAACAGAATTTACAGCTAAAAAATATAAAAATAATGAAGATCTTTATTTTAGGGATTCTCATCAAGTTTTTAGAAAAAAAGTACAAGCCGCAAAATATTTTTTAGAAAATGAAGATTGGGATTTTTTTGCAGTTATTTTTTGTGAAACTGATTTTTCACAACATTTTTTGTGGAAACATATAGATTCTTCCCACCCCTTATTTATTCCCCAAATTTCTCCAGGGTATAAAGATAAATTTGAAAAGTATTATCATGATATTGATGTGGCATTAGGCGAGTTATGGCAAATAGCCGGGGGGGATACTAATATTTTTATAGTTTCTGATCATGGTTTCGGACCGAGTAATTTGTGCTTCAGACCTAATTTATGGCTGGAGAAAAAAGGGTATTTAGTAAAGAATAAATTGCCCTTAGCTTTAGCCATTAAAAAGAAAATAATGATCTTATTAAAGGTCATCATGGGAAAAAGAATTAGAGAGTATGTTTCTAAGAAAATTTCACGGGAAAATAAAGAAAAGTTAAAAGTTGGAGTTCTTTCGGAAATTAATTGGAACAAAACCAAGGCTTTATCTTTGGAACACACAGGTCCTTTAGGAGCTTTTTATATAGTAGATAACCTGAGCGCTGAAGAGAAAAAAGATGTTAAAAATAATTTGCTCAGAGATTTGGAAAAACTACCCGAAGAATATGGCAGTAAATTTAAACCCACTGTTTATGATCCTAGTGAGATATATTGGGGCGATAGGACTTCGGAAACTCCGGATATTATTTTTACTATAGCGAATTGGAATTGTTTAATGAAAAATTATACATTGAGTGGTCCGGTATGTCAAGAAATGCCTTGTAATCCGGCCATTACAGGCTCGCATCGTCCCGAAGGAATTTTAATGGCCGCCGGCCCTGGTATTAAAGAAGGCGTAAAAATAGATGGAGCTAAAATTTTTGATATCATGCCCACTTGTTTGTATCTTTTAAATTCATCTATTCCGAATGAAGTCGATGGAAAAGTTTTAAGGGCTATGCTGCATGAAAGATTTTTAAAAAATGATTTTAGCGATTTTAATATGGGCTCGTCGGAAAAGGAATCAATGGACAATCAAATAGAAGAAGAAAAAATAAAAGATAAGCTTAAGGGTTTGGGCTATTTGTAACTTTTAATAATAATGAAATTAATCGTGAAATTTTGAGGAGAAAATTATAAAAGATAAAAAAGTTTAGTTAAATAAGTATGATTTAATATTAATATGCTTGGATTTTGTGGGGCTTATTATTTTAAAGATTTATCTCATTCCTCTTTTCAGGAATTGGATTTAATGAGCTTGGCTTTTCAGGATCGATCTTTCGAGAACCGCTATCAAAATAAAAATTTTTATTGGCGTGTTTTTGATGGCGAGCACGATAAGACCTCGGCTGAATATACTGAAGACAAAGAAAGCGACAAAGGAAAAATTAACGCGGCGGTTTTTGGATCTATGGCAATGTCGGGAGTAGAGGTATCCGGGCATAGTTTTTCTGAAGTAAAAAATTTTGTGGAAAACAATTTTGTTAAGAATAAATTTGATGCCCTGGCAAAGATAAACGGAAATTGGGTAATAGCTCTACGTAATGAAGATTCACTTATTTTATCACGCGATCCCGTTGGTATTCAGACATTGTATTATATTAAAACTGACAGAGCAGTTTATTTTTCCACTCATTTGTCAGCCTTTGAATGCTTACCTTGTAATAAAAAAATAAATTTTAAGTCTTTAGCTCGTTTTTTACATTTCTTTTATATACCATGCCCTGAAACCATTTATGAAGATATTAAATGCGTGCCCGTGGGGCAAGCTGTAGAGATAAACAGCAAAGAGATAAAGTTTCATCAATTTGCAAATACTCGTTTTGGACAACGGTCTTCTATTGCTGACAAAGAAAAGACGTCAGAGATTATTAAAGAGCAACTACCAAAATTCGAAGAATTATTAGTGGAAACGGTTCGTTTGCGCACGGCACAATCGGGACGTACAGCTATATTTTTAAGCGGAGGCAAAGATTCTTCCGCTTTGGCTATTGCCGCCGCCAAAATCGATCCCAAAAAGTATCTGGCTGTGACAGTTGGTTTTGAAGACAGCGCGGTTGACGAAACCGATGATGCCAGACTGGTGGCGGAGCATTTTGGCCTTGAACATTTAGTTTTAAAATTCAGCGCCGAAGACTATGCTTCCTCAGTTGAAGAGTACATTAAAATTCAGGGGCAACCGCACGCAGAGATAGCCGGTTTGCCGCTATTTTTGGCAGCCAAAAAATTACCGCCTGATGTTGGGGTTATTTTGGATGGCACGGGAAATGATTATTATATGGGAATACCGGCTAGTCTACGCTATAATATTTATTTGAAATTTCCCGTTGTTAGATTTTTCGTCAAATTATTACCAAAATTTTTAATAAATTTTTTGCCAGCCAAAGCGTCTCGAGGAGTAAATTTTTTTAGGAAGCCGTTTCGGGAAATTTTTCTTTATTGGAATGGTTGGAGCGAGGAAGAGATAAAAAATATTTTCGGCTGGGACGGCGAGTTTGAAAATACTGAATTAGCTAAGTTAGTAAAATCACGTCCGGATTGGGATTCTACGGATCTCAAGACTGAGGCAATTTGTAAAATTTGGGAGCCAGATAATGCTTATAGAAAAGTAGTAGCGGCAGGAAATTTTTATGGAATTACCGTGCGGTTTCCTTTCGCCGACATTTCTTTGTCTGATTTTTTTAAAACCTTGCCCAGTGAATTATGTTACCGCGGTATGCTCAATAAAGTTTTATTAAGAGAATTTATGGCCCGCTATTTACCCAAAGAAATTTTAGAAAAACCAAAGGGTTCTTTTGTTTTTAATCCCCATATTCTTTTGAGCGCCGATGATTACCAATTAACAAAAAAATATCTTAATTACGAAAAGTTAAAATACTTAAAAATAAAAGACATTGACACCTGTTTGCATTTAATTAAGAAATATATTGATGGAGAAGAAAAATTAGCAGATAAAGTCTGGCCACTATTTTTTCTTTCGGTCTGGGTAGGAAATAAAAAATAATTATATGAATGTTTTAATGGTTGTAATGCGCGGGCAAACCGCCGGCTATGGCGGTGCTGCTCGGCAGGCAATTTCCCTTTGTCGCTTATTAAACAAAAGGGGGATTAATACCTTGGTTTTAACCAGCGGAACCCACAAAGACAGCGATGTTAAGATAAAGCCTGTATGCTCCAGCCTTTCCGGTATTTGGGGGAAGATAAGCTTTCCTGTAGCACTTTTTTTTCAAGTAATTTCCCGAGCCGGTAAATTTGATATTATTCATATTCATGGCGCTTATTGGATGAGCTTCGGCGCGGTTTTGGCAGCCAAGATTCGCCGCAAGCCCGTGCTTATCAAATTATCCATGTTTGGAGAAGACGACCCTCTGACTATAACAAAAGAAAAGTTTAGTTTGCGCGGGTTTGGTTTTTTAACTTATTTGGAGTTAAAATGGGCAACTAAAATTATTTGTATCAGCCGCGAGCTGGCCGACGCTTATCGCCGAAGTAAATTTTCTTTGGAGAAAATGGTGGAAATTCCTAATGGTGTGGATACGGAAAGATTTAGACCGTTGGCGGAAGAAGAGAAAAATTTTTTAAAGAAAAAATTAGGATTTGAATTAGCTGACAAACTAGTAGCCTTTCAAGGAAGTGTTTCCTTAAGAAAAGGAATAGACGTTTTATTAAAAGTTTGGCCTTCTATTTATGAAAAAAATCCGGAAGCTAAGTTATTACTGCTCGGACCCGTGGATAAAACTTTAGCGACGAAAGATAATTTTTTCGAGTATGCCAAAAATTTTATAGATGAAGAAATATTTAAAAAAAGTATTGTGGTAGCAGGTTTGGTTTCGCAAGAGAAAATTATAGAATATTTTCAGATTGCCGATTTGTTCGTTTTGCCTTCCATAAGGGAAGGATTACCCAATTCTTTGCTGGAAGCGATGTCGTCTGGCTTGCCCAGTGTAGCTACCGCTATTGGCGGTATGAATGATTTGATTGTTTCCGGGCGAAATGGTTTTGTTTTTTCCAAAGGAGATATTGATGAATTTTTACAGCATTGCCTTGCTGTATTGGAGGACAAGGATTTATCCGCTAGGCTTGCTATGGCTGCTCGGCAGACTATTGTGGAAAAATTTTCTTTGGCATCCGTAGCTTTGGAATATCAAGGTTTGTATAATAAAGTAAATAAACGATAATTTTTTCATGTTGGACAAGATTAAAAAATTTTTTAAAAAGTACAGAAAAATAATAGCTGTTTTAATACTGGCCGTAGTTTTTATTTTTTTTATTAAAGTTCTTTACGAAAATTTTTCAGAATTGCCTTTTTATAATTGGGAGATTAATTATTGGTCTTTGGCTGTCTCCTATGTTTTTTTATCCATGTATTTTATAGGAAATGTTTTGATTTGGCGTTTGATTGTGAAAAAAATGTATAATGATATAGATAAAGGATATTTTTTAAGATTTTTTAAAATATATTTTTTGCCCTATCTCGGAAAGTACGTGCCGGGTAAAATTGTATCTTTTTTTGGTAGGGTGTATTTGTCTGAAAAATTTGGCGTTTCAAAATTTTCAGCGGCTGTCAGTATTATTTGGGAACAAGTATTTTCTTTGCTTGCGGCTGCTTTATTATTTTTGCTTTCATTATTTTTTTGGAAGAGTGTAATACCGCCGGATTATGCTTATTTAATTATACTATCCCTTGTTTTGTTTTTTGTTGTATTAAATTCTCCACTTTACAATAAAGCAATTTATTTTGCGTTAAAAAAAATAGGTAAGGGCGATTATAAATTTAAAATAAATTTATCTCGCTTCACGTCTTTAAAATTTATAATATTTTATGTTTTTCTTTGGGCTGTTTTTGGCGTGTCTTTTTATTTTTTTGTTAATTCAATATATGGAATATCTTGGGAATATTTTTTCTTGATTTTGGGAATTTATCCAGCTTCTTGGGCGCTTGGAACGTTGTCTTTTTTGACGCCCGGAGGAATAGGTGTGACTGAAGGTGTTTTGGTCGCTTTATTGTCAATTTATTTCCCTTTGCCGGTGGCCATAATTATATCCGTTTCATCCAGAATTTGGTTAAGCCTGGGAGAGGCTGTTTGTTTTGGTTTGGCCGCACTTATCAAGGAAAAATAAATTGTTAGAAATTTGTATTAAGTAATTAAAATAAATACATGCGCCTAGTTTTTACCGGAGACATTTCTTTGAACGGTGATTATTTAAAAAAAGATGGTTTTCCCCGGGATCCCGAAATTTTTCTTTCCGTGCAAAATTTTTTGCGGGATAAGCAAATTGATTTTTTGATTGGTAATTTGGAATCGCCGCTGAAAGGTAATGGAGAGAACATACTAAAAGATCCCCGGATTTTTACGGACGCGCTAGCTGCCGAGTCCTTAAAACAACTTTCTCCAGCAGTTTTTAATTTGGCCAACAACCATATCTATGATTGTTTGGAGGAAGGGTTTAAAAATACGCGGGAATGGTTGCAAAACAATGGTTTTAATTTTTTTGGCGCCGGACTTAATTCTGAAGAGGCGGAGAGACCGTTGACTTTGGAGAAAAATGGCGATAAAATCACCATACTGTCTTATGTGGCTCCGGATACGCACCCTTCGTTGCCGGAAAATTGCGGAGTTTATCTAAACTTGCTAGATCAAGATAAAGTATTGTCTGAAGTTAAAAATTACAGCCAACATGGATTAATTGTGGTAATGCTGCATTGGGGTATGGAATTCAGCCTTTATCCGACGCCGGAGCAAAGACATTTCGCGCGTGCCCTGATTGACGCCGGAGCAAAATTGGTTATTGGTCACCATGCTCATATGCTACAGGGATTAGAATCTTATAAAGACGGTTTTATTTTTTACAATTTAGGCAATCTTGCTTTTGCTGACGTTTATAGCGCGTCCAATCCCGTCTTGTGGACCACCGAACAATTGCGCGGCGGTTTGGCTCTCATTGATATTAAGGAAGGACAAATAATGAAGGCAGTAATAATTCCTACTTGTATAGATAATTTAGCGGTAAAAATCGAACAAAATAAAAAGAGGAATAAACAAGTTAAGCGTCGTTCGTTTCCTCTTAAATTAAATATCGCCGCTTATAAAATTTTTTGGAGCATTTATTATTTTAAAGATTTTGTTTTCAAGCGCCCTTTTAGGTATTTTTTCGGCGAAAGAAAAAATTTTTTAAAACAGCTTAGTGTAGCCTGGATGAAAATTGTAAAAAAATAAACGCCAAGCGATTTACCATATGGAAAATAAAAGAAAACTCTACATTCTTTTGGATTATGATAATAGGTTTTATGCCGAATGGGATAAGAAAGAGTTTAATTTGAAAAAATTCATAACGAGCCTCGGCGCCCGGGGGTTTGAAGTGAAAATTAAGAAGTTTTCGGAAATTGATTTTAGCTCAATCAATTTTCGGGGCAGTTTTGTGCTGTATTCAAGTTCGGAGGCGGGTTTTTATAAAGATTATATAGAAGATATTTTATTAGGGATTGAGAAGCAAGGAGGTATTTTAATTCCTGATTTTTATTTGTTCAGGGCCCATCATAATAAAGTTTTTCAGGAATATTATAAAGATCTTTTTGGTTTTCGAGATTTGGGTGGCCGACCTTTTGGTTCGCTTAAAGAGTTTGAAGAGAATTTGAGCGAAATTAGTTTGCCCAAAGTTTTAAAAACTCCCGATGCCTTTGGCAGTGCCGGGGTCAGCCTGTCTAAAGATCAAAAGCAAGCCAGGCGCCAGGCCAAAAAATTATCTGATTCCATAAAATGTTTTGCCAAAAGATCTTATTACCAGACTCGTGCTATTTTAGCCGCCAAATTGGGAATTCGCGATCGGGAAAGAATATATCGTAACAACACGAGAAAGTTTGTCGTTCAGGAATTTATTCCTAATCTAAAAGATGATTGGAAAATTTTAATTTATGGCGAGAAGTATTATGTCTTAAATAGGGAAGTAAGGACGGGAGACTTCAGGGCCAGTGGCAGTGGAAAATTTTCTTATGTCGATCCGCCCGAAGGCATGCTTGACTATTGCCGCGATATTTTTAACAAGCTTAAAACTCCGTATCTCTCTCTGGATATTGCCTTTGACGGTCAAAAATATTATTTGATTGAATTTCAGTCGGTTTATTTTGGCTTGTTTACCATTTTAAACGCTAAATATTTTTATGAAAAAGAAGGTGATATTTGGAAAAAAAAAGAATATTTTTCCACGGTCGAGGAAGAGATGGCTTTAAGCATTTTTGATTTTCTTGATAAATATTTCAAAGACACGAATAAATAATTAGCTTTATGAATAAGCTTGCGCAAACAAGTTTGGTGGGAAAATGTTGGGCGGCCTTCGCTTTGTTTTTAGTTTTTTCGTTGTGGCTTAATTTTAGGCCGGAACTTGGGAATCTTTCTATTCATACGGCACTATTTTTGATCCCTATTATAGTTTTGGTTATTTTACCTTTTGGGCTGATATCTTTTAGGGGGATGGGCAAGTATATTTTTTTGGCCGGTCTTTTTTTGGCTATTGTGCTTTTGTCAGCCTTAGTTAATGGTGATTTCAGAGATAGTCTTTTTATAAAATGGTCTGTTAGTTTTTTTATTATGATTTTTGTCGCCTCAACGATCAGGAACCGCCAGGATATTGTTTTGATTTCAAAAGCCCTTGTTTTAGCTGTGGGTTTTATGTGTTTGTATGGATTTATAACTTGGACTGGCACTGGAAATGCAGTAAATCCTTTTAATTTTGCCACAAGAAATGCTCTTTCAAACTGGACGACAGCGGTTTATCCTGTAGTTTTAGTTTTATCGCTTTTTCTTTCCAAAAAAATAGTCGGAAAAATTTTTTGGGGGCTGGTTTTTATAGTAATTGCCTTGGGGCAGTTTTTCACTCTAAATCGCTCTGCCTGGATAATTATTTTCCTTTCTATTTTTGCCGTCTTCCTCATGTTTAAGAATAAGAAAAAAATAATTATATATTTTTTGATTTTAGTATTGTCTTTTTATATTGTAGGGTCACAATGGTTGGAATTTAATGAAGTTGTTAAACGCTCCCAAAGCCTTTCCTCGGTCGAGAACGTAATTTCCGATAACAGCGTGGTGGATCGCTACGAACAAGGTAAAAAAACTTTTATTATTTTTTCCCGTTATCCGTTGCTCGGCATTGGCCTTGGTAATTATATTTATTATGACACCGGGATTAATATTAGATATCCAAACGAGGAGAGCCATTCGGTTTATTTTAATGTTTTGGCCGAAACCGGTATTTTGGGACTTTCCAGTATAGCTCTAATTATTATATTATTGTTTAGTTCTTTGTGGCATGCTTACAAAGAGAGCACAAACGATGAGGATCGTTATATAGCTATGATGCTTATGATTTCCATTGCCATGATTTTGATTCGCGGCACCACTACCCATGAAATTCAGTTTATTCCTATTACGCCCTTAGTGATAGGCTTGGCCATAAGATTTTCTATAATTGCGAATCCGAGCCGCATTCAAGAAAAAAATTAGAAATATATTTATGAAAATTTTGCATGTCGGACCGGTAATGGGAGGACGCGCCGATGGGCCTTCGCGCAGTATTTTGGGGTTGGCTAGAGGCCAGGCGGATTTGGGAGAGGAAATTGGGTTGTTGATTTCAGAGCCGACTAATATTAAAGTGAGCGATATTCCTGAAAATATAAAATTATTAGCCGGGCCATCAAAGCGCCATCGTAATCCGTTTTTTCTATCCTCCAAATGGATAGAAAAAATTAAGCGGGAATTCGGAACGCCCGACCTAGTTCATTTTCATGATTTTTACATACCATTTCAGTTTGCTCTGGCTCGTTTGGTTAAAAAAGAAGGCTGGCCATATATTTCATCTCCGCGAGGAAGTTTAAGAATACTTGCTCAACAAAAGAAAGGGTTTAAAAAACGTTTGGCCAATTTTCTCTTTGCTAAAAAGTTTTTAGATGAAGCTACTTTTGTCCATGCTTTAAGCAATGAAGAAGCTAAAGAAATGAAAAAGTTTGTAAATGAAGAAAGAATTACAATTTCTCCAAACGGAGTCAGCGCTGAATTAATTTCGTTGTCTAAGCGTATTGAGAAGTCCGATTTGGGCGGCTTTTCTCAGCCGGAAGATTTAGTTTTGATTTATATAGGGAGAATTGACGTTTTTACCAAGGGTCATGATTTGCTTTTGGGTGCCATAAAGAGGCTTCAAGAACGCGGGCAAGGAGAAGATGTAAAATTGATCATGGTCGGCCCTTACTACACTGAGCAAGATAAGCAAAAAATAAATTCTTTGATGGCCGATTTACCTTATCCTGATAATGTTAAATTCACCGGACCGCTTTATTCAGATGAAAAATGGCAAATGCTTGCGGCTAGCGACGTTTTTATTTTAACTTCCAGACACGAAGGCATGCCTAACGCAGCCCTGGAAGCCATGGCTCTGGGGAAACCTTGCCTCGCTACGCCCGGCACCAGTTTGAGAGAAATTTTGGATGAATCCGGAGGGGGCTGGCTTGCAGAAGAATCAAGCGAGTCCATTGCTCAAAAAATAATGGACATAAAAAGAAATAGAGAGAATATTTCACTACGCGGACGGGCGGCATTAGAGTATATAAAAAACAAAATGATTTGGGACAAAGTTGCGACAGGAATGCTTGAAAAAATTAAGGCGGCGATGTATAATAAACCAAGTAATAAAATAGGCTAAAAATTCTTAAATATAACAAAATATGAAAATTTTCATTACCGGCGGAGCCGGATTTATTGGTTCTCATTTGGCCGAAAGCTACCTTCAAGACGGGGATGAAGTTTTTGTAGTAGACAATTTTTCCACCGGCAGTCCGGATAATATTGCCCATCTACAGGACAATGATAAATTTCATTTTCATGAAGACACTATTTTTAATCATGAGTTAATGACCGAACTTATCGGAACTTGTGATTTGATTGTTCATTTAGCCGCGGCTGTTGGCGTAAAATATGTTTTGGATAATCCTTTATCATCTATTCAAACTAATATCAAGGGGACGGATGTTATTTTGGAACTGTGCAACAAATTCCGCAAGAAAGTTATTTTGGCTTCTACATCGGAGGTTTATGGGAAACACACCCATGCTCCGCTCGTGGAAACCGATGATATTGTCTACGGCCCTTCCATGACTTGGCGCTGGAGTTATGCCGCTTCCAAACTGGTTGATGAATTTTTTGCCATAGCTTACCATCGGGCAAACAAGTTGCCGGTTATTATCGTGCGTCTTTTTAATACAGTCGGTCCGCGCCAAAGCAAAGAGTATGGAATGGTCATCCCGAGATTTATAGATCAAGCTTATAAAAATTTTCCGATCACGGTTCATGGAGACGGAAAACAGACGCGTACTTTCACCTATGTTTCTGAAGTAGTTGAAGCCTTAAAAAGACTGGGGAAGAGCGAGGAAGCTATCGGCCAGGTAGTTAATATCGGGGGAACCGAGGAAGTTAGCATTTTGGAATTAGCTGAAAGAATCAAAGATAAAATGAATAGCCAATCGTCCGTTGACCTTATTCCTTATAATCAGGCTTATCGGAGTGATTTTGAAGATATGACTAGGCGTGTTCCCAGTACGGAAAAATTAAAAAAATTAATAAATTTTGCGCCGCAAATAACTTTGGATGAAATTTTGGAAAAAACCATTGAAGACTATAAGCAAAAAATAAAAGGCGATAATTAATATTAAAAAATGAAAGTTAGCATTATAATTCCTTGCCGCAACGAAGAGAAATATATAGCTTGTTGTTTGGATTCTATAATTAAAAATCAAACATTTCAGGGAGAAAAAGAGATTTTTGTGGTTGATGGCATGAGTACCGATAAAACCAAAAATATTGTAAAAGAATATGAAGAGAAATATGGTTTTGTTCATTTGGTTGACAATCCCAAATTAATAGCGGCCGCCGCCCTTAATTTAGGCATTAAGAGATCTTCTGGCGAGATAATAATAAGATTGGACGCACATACCTCATACAGCGAGAATTATATTGCAAAATGTTTGGAAACTCTTCAAAAGTACGCAGCGGCCAATGCCGGAGGCAGCATTAAAACCTTGCCGTCGGACAATACTTTATTGGCAAAAGCTATTGCTTTTTCCATTTCCCATATTTTCGGAGTGGGTCGATCTTTTTTCCGCATCGGAAGTAAAAAAGCGCGCTACGTTGACACCGTACCCTTCGGTTGTTTTCGTCGTGATATCTTTGACAAGATAGGATATTTTAATGAGGACCAGCCGAGGAACGAAGATAAAGATTTTAATTCCAGAATTCTTAAAGCCGGAGAGAAAATAATTTTATCTCCGGAAATTGTGAGTTTTTATTATTCGCGGGGGACTTTAAAATCTTTTTGGAAACATAATTTTGATAATGGTAAAAAAACCACTAGCCAAATAAGCTTTGATAATCTTTTCCTGTCCTTGAGGCATTTTATTCCTCTTTTTTGTCTTTTGTCGTTTGCGGTTTTAGCTGTCCTATCCTTTTTTTACCAGCCGTTTATTTTTATTATTTTGGGATTAATAATTATTTATATAATATTTAGTTTATCGTTTTCTTTTCAGATTGCCATTAGAGAACGAGATATAAGATATTTTTTCGTTATGCCTTTTATTTTTTTTCTTTTGCACTTTGGCTATGCTTTGGGGGCTTTATGGGGCATTATAGTTTATAAAAAGCACCGAAGTTTAAATTTTTAGTTTATGTTAAAAAGAATTTTTGATTTTATTTTTAGTTTAATAGGTTTGATAATATTGAGTCCATTTTTGATAATTATTGCCATCTTAATAAAGCTGGAAGATGGCGGTCCCGTTTTTTATCGAGGAAAAAGAATGGGGCGTTTCGGGCGTTTGTTTAAAATATTTAAATTCAGAAGCATGGTGGTCAATGCCGACAAGATTGGCGGGCCATCAACCGCCGGCGATGATAAGCGTTTGACTAAGGTAGGTAAATTTTTGCGCAAAGCCAAACTTGACGAAATACCTCAGCTTATTAATGTACTAAAAGGAGAGATGAGCTTTGTCGGTCCGCGCCCGGAAGTGGAGGAATATGCAAAATTGTATAAAGGTGAAGAGAAAGATATTTTAAATTTGCGTCCCGGCATAACCGATTACGCTTCTATTTGGAATTCTGACGAAGGTAGCATCTTGGCTGGTGCCGTTGATCCGGAAAAAGTTTATCTAGAAGAGATTAGGCCCAAAAAAGTTCAACTGCAGCTAAAATATTTTAAAGAAAAATCATTTTTTACGGATATAAAAATAATTTTTATGACTTTGGCTGCAATCGTGAGGAATTGTATTAAAAAATAATTTATTATGGAAGATAAAAAAGAAAAAATAAAAGAAGATAATATTATTATTGCCGATCCCGAGCTGCTTAAAAAAATGTATCGGATCATGCTGAAAATACGTTTGGTTGAAGAAACTATTGCCGATACTTTATCTCTTCGACCTGAAGAGATTGTTTGTCCATGCCATTTATATGTGGGGCAGGAGGCTGTCGCCGCTGGAGTTTGTGCGGCGCTTGGAGAAAAAGATTATGTTTTTAGCACGCATCGTAGTCATGGGCATTTTTTGGCAAAGGGTGGTGATTTGAAAGAATTTTTCGCTGAAGTTTATGGAAAAGACACCGGCTGTTCCGGGGGTCGCGGCGGTTCCATGCATTTAGTTGACCCCAGAATTGGGTTTTTGGGATCTTCAGCTATTGTTGGCAGCGGAATTTCTTTGGCCTGCGGAGCCGGCTTGGCTTCCATGCTGCGAAAAGACGGACATCTGGCTGTTACGTTCTTTGGCGACGGCGCTGTGGGCGAGGGAGTATTTCACGAAACTCTTAATTTTGCCGCTCTTAATAAAATTCCTGTTATTTTTGTATGTGAGAATAATTTGAACGCCACTCACATGCCGATTTCCGAATCTTTATCCAATACTAATATTATTGAGTATGCGGATGCGCATAAAATACCTTCGGAAAGAGTTGATGGCAATGATGTAGTTGCGGTATTCGAGACCGCCGCCAGGCTGGCAGAAAGAGTCAGAGCGGGAGAGGGACCTGTTTTTATGGAATGTATGACTTATCGTTGGCGCGGACATGTGGGACCGAATTTTGATATTGATAAAGGTTTGCGTACGCGGGAAGAAGTAGATAGCTGGATAGAGAAATGTCCCATTAAAAAGCAAGAAAATATTTTAGCGGAACGTGATATTCTATCTCCTGATGAAATGGAAGCAATTAAAAAACAATTAAAAGACGAAATTAACGCGGCTTTGGAATTTGCCAAAGAAAGCGCTTATCCGAAGAATTCAGATTTTTCCGCTGAAGTTTTTAAATAAAAAAATCCCATCGAAAGTTCGGCGGGATTTGTTGTTAGTTGTAGTTTATTCAAAATTCAGGGCAATAGCGACGGCTTCGCAAAAATTGGTGTAGCTCTGCCCCGCCTTTGCTGTTTCTATGGACCTGGTGAAATCAAGTATACCTTCCAATTCAGACCTTTTGTAGAGTTCCAGAAGAAAAACGGAGAGCTGTACGTTGGGCATGAATTTCAAGATACTCCAGTCCACGAGACCATCCGAAAAAAGAATGATTCTTTTTATTGAGGCGCTTTGAAAAACTTTGCTTTGCCAGAGTTGGTCAAAGTTTGGATCGCCGTTCAGAAAAGAATATCCACCTTCCGTTTTTGCGTTGTTGATTACGCGGATCTTTTCTTTCTTAAGAATGGGATAAAAACGGTTCCACATCTCCCGACGTATAGCCGATAGTTCTTCATCTTGGATTGAACCAAGTTCAACGTTTCGCTCGGCGGCAATTTCCGACATGATTTTTTCGATAGTTTGATGCATTTTTTGATCGGAAACCGCTACTTGGTTTTCCGTGAAGAAGATTTCTCCGTTTTTTTGCTCAACCAGAGCAAAACAATCACCGCCGGTGATTATGTGCGTGAGCGATGCAGATACTTTCATAGCAGCGAAACAAAGTCCGGCCAGCCGGATAATTTCCGGGTCGCCCTCTATATCGGTTTTCTGCTCATGGATTGCGCTGTTTACAGACCTTAGCACATTGGGTAAAGTAGGCTGACTTTGAAAAGTTTTTTCAGCTGTTCTGGCGGATAATTCACCGAGCGTCATGCCGTTGTGAATAATAGCCGGGTGCTCTGCGCAGAAGGGGCCGCTAAAAGCGTCCACCACCAGAGCCATGTCTGCAGATATACTGAATCCGTCTTCCCGATTTTTTGCATCCCCCTGGCTGTAGATTTGTTCAAAACTACCAAAATCAAAAGTTCCCTTATTTTTTTTCAAAACAGTTTTCATTTCCAATCCTTCCCCTGAATTTAATTGTCAATAAACAATCTTTATATATTACACTGTTGTTTCATTTTTGTCAAACTTGATTTTTACGTGTCGTAGCCATATGATAATGTCATAGTACAGCCATTTAGAAATGTCATACTT
>CAYZWC010000002.1:0-9118 GCA_964482065.1 uncultured Gammaproteobacteria bacterium
AAATATCTTTGGTGGCTCTCCAAGTTGGTACTTTTACTGATAAAACATCCTGGCTTGAAGCTTGTACCTCAAATCCCAAATTCTCTAAAATTTCTATCACTTTATCTTTTTTAATTTCCTCGCCTATTCTTTTATTCAAAAAATCGAGGGGCAGCGCAATTGGACCCCGGTCCAACTCAAAATCAGCTTCATCTGCCAAACGGCTTGATACTTTGGCTTTGGGGATAATTTCCTGTATTAAATTAACTGCTCTTATAAGAGCTTCGGGAGCCAAATTTGGATCAAGCGATTTTTCAAAACGTTTGGATGATTCTGTTCTTAATCCCAATTTTTGAGAAGTTTTACGGACAGAAACCGGATCAAAATTGGCCGACTCTAAAATTATTGAGGTGGTTTTCTCTCCTATCTCACTATTTTCTCCTCCCATAACTCCGGCAATGGCTATGGGTTTTTCCGTATCGGCAATAACAAGCATGGAAGAATCGAGCTTTCTTTTCTCGCCGTCCAAAGTGGTAAATTCTTCTCCGTCTTCGGCTTTGCGTACCACTATATGATTATTATTAACCAAATTGGAAGAAAAAGCGTGCATGGGCTGTCCCAATTCAAGCATTACATAATTGGTTATGTCAACAATATTATTTATCGGGCGGACGCCGCAAGCCAAAAGCCTGGATTGCATCCATACAGACGAAGATTTAATTTCAACATTATCTACCACAATACCAACATATCGCGGACATAATTTTTTTTCTTTTATTTCAATTTTTAGGTTTTCTTTGCCTTCCTTTATTTTTTTTAATTTAAACTCGCCGAATTTTCCTCCGCTCCAAGCGGCAACCTCCCTGGCGATACCATAATGTCCCCACAAATCGGGGCGGTGGGTAATTGATTTGTTGTCCAATTCATAAATAATATCATCCAGTCCGAGCGCTTCGGCCAGATTTTCACCCGGCTTTAATTTTAAGTGTGACAAATCCAAAATTTCTTTTTCTTTATGTGGAAAAATATCAAAAAGACCAATTTCATTAGCCGCGCAAATCATTCCTTCACTTTTTGTGCCGCGAACCAAAGTTTCTTCAAGCTCAATCAACTCGCCTTCTCCATGCCAGCGTACTTTTGCTCCGGGAAGCGCCACAGCTACGAGCATTCCTTTATCCAAATTTACTCCACCACAAACTATGTGAGCATTGCTCTTTTTGCCAACATCGGTCATAGCAATAACAAGCTTATCGGCATTGGGATGTTTTTTTATTTCCTTAACTTTACCAACTACTACATTATCAAAATTTTCTCCTATTCTTTGAATGCCTTCTATTTCCACAGTATGCATTGTCAATTCTAAACCTAACTCTTCAGGAGTCTTTTTTATATTAACAAAATCTTTAAGCCAATTTAGAGATAGGTACATAGGTTAAAAAATGACTAATTTCTAATATCTAATTTCTAATTACCTGCCTGCCAGTAGGCAGGAATCCCAATTATTTAATGGCTAATTAGACATTTGGTCATTAGTCATTGATTAGAAATTAGGAATTAGAAATTTTAAGTATTTAATTACTTATTACAATATTTTTTAAAACTGGTCTATGAAACGCAAATCACCGCTCTGTAAAAGACGGATATCATCAATGCCGTATTTCATCATTACAAGCCGCGTGAGTCCTAGGCCAAAAGCAAATCCGGAATATTCCCGCGAGTCAATACCACCGGCCTTTAGCACATTTGGATGAACCATCCCGCAAGGCAAAAGTTCCAACCAGCCGCTTTGTTTGCAAACACTACAACCCTTTCCGCCGCAAATCAAACATTCTATATCCAACTCAAAACCGGGCTCCACAAAAGGGAAAAATCCCGGACGCAAGCGAACTTTAACTTCACGCTTAAAAATTCTATGCAATAATTCTTTCATTACGGCAATAAGATTGGCTATTGATATATCTTTGTCAATCATCAATCCTTCCAGCTGATAAAATGTATGTTCATGGGAAGCGTCCGTGGCTTCATTTCGAAAAACCCTACCCGGCGCCACAACCCTCAAGGGCGCTCCATATTGCTGCATAGCGCGAACCTGCACCGGCGAAGTGTGTGTCCGGAGCAATAAGCTCGGCATATCGACATTATCCGTGTTAATCTGTCGTAAATCTGTGTTAATCCGTGTTGTATAAAAAGTATCCTGCATATCCCGAGCGGGATGATGAGTGGGAATATTTAAGGCTTCAAAATTATAATAATCCGATTCCAGCTCCGGTCCGTCTAAAATCATAAAACCAAGAGAAGAAAAAACTTCTTTAAGCTCATTTTCCACGATTGTATTGGGATGTAGATGCCCTATTTTCCGTCCTTGGCCGGGAACGGTTACATCAAGCCGATCCTTTTTAATCTTTTCGGAAAATTCTTTTTGTGTCAATTCTTTTTTCTTGGTATCGAACTCTTTGACTAAATCCTCTTTAATCCGGTTTGCCAAAGCCCCAATTTCTTTTTTTTCTCCCGGCTCCAAATCCGATAGCCCGCGAAGCACTTTGGTGAGTTCACCGGCTTTGCGTCCGAAATATTTAATATCAATTTCTTCCAGCCTTTCCAAATTTTTAGCATTACCGATTTCTTTCCAAGCGGCTTCTTTTAATTTTTCAAGTTTATTCTTCATAATGTTTAAATCGTTAAAAACGTTTGATCACTTCGTTCGTTAAAATCAATTTTAACGTTTTAAACGACTTTAACGTTTTTAACCGAGGGTCTCTTATTACAAAATTAAATTTATTTATAATTCATAATTCGTAATTCGTAATTCATTATTTATTGTATAATTTTTTGCTCTAACTTCCAAGTTTTACTGAAAAAATCTAACAATATCACGATAAGTTACCAGTATTACCAAAATCATTAATATGGCAAAACCGAGATTGTGTATAGCTGCTTCCACTTTTTGATTAACCGGCTTGCCGCGAAGTTTTTCCGCCACCAAGAATATAAAACGCCCACCATCCAAAGCCGGAAAAGGCAAAAAATTCAATATTGCCAAATTAATGGAAAGAAGGGCTGTAAATTGAACTATATAATTAAAGCCCATGCGGGCAAACCGACCCGTATAATCAGCTATTCCCACCGGCCCCAAAACATCCATACCCAGGCCTGATCCGAAAAGCAAACTTTTTATCATGGCGTAAAAAGCCAAAATAATAGCTATAAACAAATTAAAAGTCGCGACAAATCCATTTATAATGGCTCGGTACCAAGGATAAGAAACGATTCCCGATTCCACAATCCCCACGCCAATAGCCGGTTGGTCAGTTTCTTCCAAAATTTCAGGTGTTATTTCCTTTTCCATGATATCTCCGCCTCTTTTAATTTGTATACTAAGCGTTTCGCCTTGACGAGATGCTATAAATTCTTGAAAAGATTCAAGACTTGTAAAATCGCTACCTTCCGCGCTCAAAAGAATATCACCGCGCTCAATTTCCGCTGCTTGTGCTGGAGAATTCTCCACCACTTCCACAATTTGGAGCTGTTTCTGCCGCACCGAGGCGTATTCGGGCATATCATCGCTTACGGCTTGAGGAATGCCAATCATAAATCCCAGAGCCAGCAAAACAATAGTTAAAACAATATTCATAATAACCCCGGCGGAAATTATAATGGCCCGCTGCCAAACTTTTTTGGCGGCAAAGCTGTTCTCACTTTTGGTATCTGCGCCGTCTTCACCCTTAAGCTTTACAAATCCGCCGAGTGGTATCCAGTTTAGGGAATAAGTGGTCTCCCCTTTTTTAAACAAAGTTTTTGCTCGCGGTGGAAAACCAATTCCGAATTCCTCTACCGCCACGCCGAATTTTTTCGCGGCCCAAAAATGCCCAAGCTCATGAGCTAGGACCAAAATGCTTAAAACTATGAGAAAAACTATTATCGTAAATATCATACTTTACAAGATGTTAAAGTTAAGATATAATTTTATGAAACATTGAACATTTGTGTAACAAACAACGGAGGTAAAGATGAAAAAAGAAATCACTCTCGAAGAAAAAGGAGATGAACTGGTAGTCTATGCCGACGGACAGCCCGTCATGAGTTTCGACCGCAAAATGCCCGATTCGGTAACGCGAGGCATTGCCTGGGCATTGACAGAGTTCGGCGGTTACATCAACAATGACGAGGAACGGAACAAGGAAGGAGAATCCCGGAAACGAACGAACAACATCATCCACTTGAAAAAAAATTAACCGTACTCCCGCCTCCATGCTTCTCAAACCCTGCGCGCGCGGGGTTTTTATTCTACCCGGCTTCAGCCGAGGGTCTCCGGACTTTATCTTTGAAACCAAATTTTTTATTTAAACCAACTCTATCAAATTTAACAAGCTATTATTTTAAATCGTTCGCCCATACCCCCAGCTAAAGCCGGGTAGAATTTTAACTCACTTCCACCTTTTCCAATTCCACTTTTTTCCCAAGCCATTTTTCGGCAATATCTTGAAACTTTCCATTGACATCCGAAGCCAAAAACTTGCTTAGGCTGTTCTTGGATAAACTTTTATCAATATTCGGATTATTTTTTAAAAATTCTTTAAATTCTCTGACCACCTCCTCGGCGGAATCAACCAGTGCTACTCTCTTGCCAATGCGCGGCTGGATTATTTTCTTCAGCAAAGGATAATGCGTACAGCCGAGAATTAATGTGTCAATTTGTTTCTGTCGCAAAGGATGCAGATATTTTTTTACAATCATTTTTGTCTCGCGTTTGTCTAACCAGCCCTCCTCCACCAAAGGAACAAGTAGCGGACACCCCTGTGAATAAACTTGAAAACCGTCAATTTCTTTTAGCTTTTGTTCATAAATTCCGCTGTTAATAGTCGCATTCGTGCCAATGACGCCGATTTTTTTATTTTTTGTAACTTCAGTCGCTCTCTTTACCGCCGGAGTAATCACTTCAAAAATCGGCACTTCGGGAAATTCTTTTTGTAAAGCGGAAAAAGCCGCAGCTGACGCGCTATTACAAGCGACAAGCAAAACCCGGGCTCCGCGTTCAAGCAATATGCGGGCGTCTTCTTTGGCGTATTTTATAATTGTTTCTTTACTTTTGGTGCCATAAGGCGTCCGGGCCGTATCTCCAAAATATAAAATATCATAATCCGGCAATTCGCGAAAAAATTCTTTAACAACTGTAAGCCCGCCAATACCGGAATCAAAAATACCAATCATACGTTGAACATTAAAACTTTAAAACATGAAAACATTCCCGCCATAGGCGCCGTGCCCGTCCGGCAGGCGGGGATCAGCCTTTGGCTGAAAAACAAAACCATAAAATTTCTAATTACTAATTCAAAACTATTATCCCCTTATAATATTTAACAACTCGTCCCGTTTTTCTTCCATAAGATTCTTGGTTTTCGCTTCCAGATTCAAACGCAGCTTAGGCTCGGTATTGGACGGCCTGACATTAAACCACCAATCCTTAAAATCCATTCTAATGCCATCCAAATGGTAAACATTTTTCGCTTGGTCTTTGTATTTTTCTTCAATTTCCCTCATTTTGGCTTCTTTATCTCGTACTTCCGAATTAATTTCTCCGGAATGATAATATTTTTTCAATGGATTGGCTAATTCGGAAAAGCTTTTCCCCGATTCGGAAATAAGTTTCATTACCAAAAGGGCGGTAAGCTCATTTGATTCAACATTATAAAAATCCCGGTAATAAAAATGCGAGGAAAGTTCTCCAGCAAAAAGCGCTTTCTCTTCTCTCATCATTTTTTTTATAAGAGCATGGCCCACCATACACATCTTGGCTTTGCCGCCCGCTTCTTCAATAGCCTCTCTTGTGGCATTGGTGGATCGCAAGTCATAAAGCACGATTTCTCCCGGATTATTTTTTAAAAGTTCTTGGGCCAAAAGGCCGGTCATGATATCACCGGGGACTGTTTGGGCTTTTTCGTCAACAAAACCTATGCGATCGGCATCCCCGTCATAAGCTATTCCAAAATCGGCTTCATGTTCAAGAACCGATTTTTTCAAATCCTCCAAATTTTCTTCTTTTAGTGGATTGGGCTCATGATTGGGGAAAGTCCCGTCAAGCTCCTTATACAAATGTATATATTCCAACTTTTTCAAACGTTTAAAAAGCTTGGGAACTATCATACCGCCCATACCGTTTCCGGTATCAACGACTATCCGCATGGGCTTAATTTTTGAAATATCCACCAAAGAAAATACTTTTTTAAAATAATTTTCCGTAAAATCTTTTTGCTCCACGTGGCCGTCTTTTCTGTTATCTTCAAATTCATCTTCAAAAACCATTCTTTTTATATCATCCATCCCCGTATTTTTTGCCAACGGCAGACCATCGGCCAAAGTTAGCTTAAAACCGTTATAAGCTGAAGGATTATGAGAAGCGGTTACCATAATACCTCCATCATATTCCTCGTTATCAGCCACCGCAAAATTAAAAGAAGGCGTTGTGCAAAGCCCGATACTTATTACCTCCGCGCCCTGCGAGAGAAGCCCGTCAATGATCACCGTAGTCAATTCATCTCCCGATGTTCTCATGTCGCGGCCTACTACCACTTTTTTGGCGCCGGTAAACTTTACAAATGCCTGCGCTATTTTTTTTACATCGGAAAGTTCAAAATCTTTATGATAGACCCCCCTGATGTCATAGGCTTTAAATATGCCCGAATTTATTGCCATATATTTTTTCCTTTCATTTAAGTCGCTTGACTTTTCGGCTTATTTTAGCTACAATTAATATAAATACAGCCTCTGGGTACTTTATATTATTTTACATAAAATATTTAAATAAATCAAGGCAGCCTATATTTGTTTTTTGGGCTAAAAACCAATAAAACAAAATGGGCATAAAAATTAAAAAATATGGAAATACTATGGATAGTTATAGCTGTTGTGGCAATTATTGCTGTTTGGTTGATTGCCATTTTCAACGGCTTAATTAAACTTCGCAACCAAACCGAAGAGGCCTGGTCAGATATTGACGTCCAGCTAAAAAGGCGTTATGATCTTATCCCCAATCTAATAAATACTGTCAAGGGATACGCCAAACACGAGCAAGAAGTTCTGGAAAACGTCACCAAAGCCAGAAGCATGGCCATGCAAGCCGGCACCGTGGAAGAGCACGCCAAAGCTGAAAATATGCTCTCTGGAGCCTTAAAATCCCTTTTTGCGGTATCAGAGAACTATCCGGACCTAAAAGCGTCTAATAACTTTATGCAGTTGCAGGACGAGCTCTCCGACACAGAAAACAAAATCCAGGCCGCCAGAAGATTTTATAACAATAACGTAAGGTTATTTAATACCAAGCAACAGACATTCCCCGCTAATCTTGTGGCCGGCATGCTCGGATTTAAGGCCAAAGATTTTTTTGAAATGGAAGAAAGCCAAAGAGAAGCTCCCGAGGTTAAATTTTAAATCCATCCCGGAGTCCATCCCTTTAGGATGGGCATTTCAATGAGGCTCCGCCTAAAGGCGGGACTCCTGTGAGATCCCGAAAAAATAAAAACCCCTGTTCGTCCTGTTCGTGATGAACGGGGGTATTTGCTGTTTTTACGGCTGTTACCGAAAGATCAGATATTCTGATCATCGGATTCAACAATGACGAGAATGCCGTCGATAGAATCGAACCCATCGCGAAAACCGTAAATACCCCCATGATAAGGGGGGGGTGAGGGGTTATTTAAAGAATACTTTTATCTAATATAATTTTGGACAATTTGTCAAGATATTGATATAATTAAGGAAGTTAAAGGTGCTAACTTTAGCCGATTTTTGAGTATATTGTTTAACTCCCCTGCCCCCCCCTTAAAATAAGAGGGGAACTTACTATTCCAGTATTACTTAAAATTTCTAGTCCCTCCCCTTAGTATAAGGGGAGGACAGGTGGGGTTATTGTTTTAATGTTTTAAAGTTTTCATGTTTTTATGTATAGGCAAATTGAATCAAATAAACGCCGGACGGTTATTCTCATAATCATCTTTGTGGCCATAATCCTTTTTCTAGGTTGGTTTTTTGGACAACTGTATAATTTTGGCTATACCGGGCTTGGCATTGCCGTGGTTATTTCCCTTATGATGACGCTAACAAGCTATTATAAGGGCGATAAAGTGGCTCTCTGGACTGCCGGAGCCAAGGGACCCCTGAAAAAACAAGACAATCCTTATGTTTATAGAATGGTGGAAAATCTCTGCATCACCGCCGGGCTCCCAATGCCCAAGATTTACATTATTCCCGAAAGGGCTCCCAATGCTTTTGCCACCGGACGTAATCCTGAACATGCCTCCATTGCCCTTACCACAGGCATTATTGAAATACTGGAAAATGAAGAATTGGAGGGCGTCATCGCGCATGAGCTTAGCCATATTAAAAATTACGACATTAGAATAATGACTATTGTGATTGTGCTCGTGGGAATCGTAGCGCTCCTCGCTGATTTTTTTATCCGATTTCAAATATTCGGCGGGCGCGGACGTGACCGCGAAGGAGGGCAGATTGGAGCAGTACTCATGATTGCGGGAATAATTCTTGCCATCCTCGCTCCCCTCTTTGCTAAGCTCATACAGCTCGCCATTTCGCGAAGGCGAGAATATTTGGCCGATGCCAGCGGTTCGCTTCTCACGAGATACCCCGAAGGGCTTGCAAGCGCCCTTGAAAAAATATCTTCCTACAAAGAACCAATGAAGCACGCCAATAGCGCCACGGCGCATTTATATATTGCAAATCCTTTCGGTAGTGCCAAAAAATTAGCATCCAAAGCTTTTTCCACTCATCCGCCAATCGAAGAAAGAATAAAAATTTTGCGTCAAATGGCTTAAATTAATATTTTCAAATAAATGCCGGATAGAAACCAAAATCAAAATCGTAAAACAAAAAACATTCCCGCGGGAGGATTTTCAAACTTACCAATTGAATTGCGAGGAGAAGATGAGAAAGACAAAAAAGAGTCTGAAAGAGAAAAAAATTATAAAAATGAATTCCAACAACGCACTTTATCCGCAAAGAAAAACCTTAAAGACAAAAATAAAAAAACCGAAACCGCTCCCGGACTTGAACAAGGAGTAAAATTTTTTAGCAAACGCTTTCCTTTATTCGCCGCCTTTTTTTTGATAAAAGACTTACTCACCGGAAA
>CAYZWC010000002.1:9128-40627 GCA_964482065.1 uncultured Gammaproteobacteria bacterium
AAAAGAAATAGAATGGAATCTCACAAATATTTTACTTTTTTTGGGTATAATGTTTTCCCTTCTGATTTTCTCTATGCTTTTTATATTATTGATTATAATAATTTTAGCCCTATACCAAAGTATTTTGGAAACCTTAAAAATTGTTATTGGTTCATCGTCGTCATTTTTGGGTATCTTGGGCGATCTTTGGAATTTTGTATTTAATTTTTAATAAAATAATATGCAAAGATGGAAAAAAATAGCCTTAATAATAGGCTTTGTAGTAATTGTTATAACGGTTGGCTATTTGATATATACTACTTTTTTTAGACCAATCATAGGACCGACACCCGCTCCACCGGTCAACGTACCACCGGCTAATTTACCAGGCCTTCCTGAAGCCCCCGGTGTAACTCCTCCGACCAATGTGCCGGTAGAACCCACTCCTCCCATCACGCCAACTCCGGTCACACCGCCGACAGCTTTACCGGAGGGAGTATCGGAAATAGCCAAAGGAGGACTAACACAAACAACGTCTTTGACGACCGCCAGAGCTAATGGCGCTACTATTGACACCACGGGAGAAAATTTAATTTATTATAATAAAAATTTGGGACAATTTTATCGAGTTTTCCCGGATGGACGCGCCGAACTTATGAGCGATAAAAAATTTTTTAATGTGGAAAATATTAATTGGTCCCCCATGAAAAATAAAGCTATTTTGGAATATCCGGACGGATCAAATATTGTTTATAATTTTGAAAATAATAATCAAACCACGCTTCCCAAACATTGGCAAGATTTCGACTTCTCTCCTTCCGGCGACAGAATAGCGAGTAAAAGCATGGGTGTCGATATTAATAACCGCTGGCTTATAGTATCGGAAGATGACGGTTCCAATGCCCGCGCCATACAAGATCTCAGGGACCAAGCTGATAAAGTTATAGTAGATTGGTCTCCCAACCAAAAAATGGTGGCCATGTTTGCCAATGCCGACACCATTGACAGGCAAAAACTTTATTTTATAGGACAAAACAATGAGAATTTTCGGCTACTGACATTGCCGGGTTATGGATTTGAAGGGCAATGGTCTCCCAGCGGCGATCAAATGCTCTTTAGCGTTTATAACTCAAATTCGGACTTTCAACCGGAACTATGGATTACCAATATTGATACCAATGATACGGGAAGCGACAGACGATCGCTAAATATAAATACTTGGGCGAGCAAATGCGCTTTTTCTGGAGAAAGCACCGCCTACTGCGCCGTGCCAAGAAGTCTGAAACAAGGCTATGGATTTTTTGATGAATTCAAAGCGGAAACGCAAGATGATTTTTATAGAGTAAATCTCAAGACCGGGCAAAAAACTCTGGTGGCGGAACCCTATGGAGATAATTACGCCGTAGATCAGGTAATGGTTTCCGAGGATGGAAAAGATCTTTTCTTTACCGACTACGCGACTGGACGCGTCCACATAATAAAATTAAGCGAATAAAATGAAAAAAATAAAAAACATTTTATTTATAATAATTGCCGCCGGCTTATTTTTTAGCTCTGTCGGAATTATTTCCGCGCAAACGCAAAACTGTAAAAAGGAAGGTGAAACTTTTACGGAAAACACCGGCTTGAGATGCTGCGAAGGACTTGACCAAAAATTAATCGGCTCAAAAACAACTATGATCGGCGGTGAACCATCTACTACCAATGAATTTCAATGCATCATGACCGCAGTGCCAAAAGACCAGCCTGCTCCGGTGCAAGCCGCTCCGATTAAAATACCGGAATTCAATGTACAAATCCCGGGACTAACAGATCTCGGAGCGCCGCAAGAGGTTACGGAAAACGGACAGAAATATTTGGTTATACCCTGGCTCGCAACCTATATTGCCGGTGTTTATAAATATGCTCTAAGCATTGTCACTATTTTTGCCGTACTCATGATTATGGTCGGAGGCATAATCTGGCTCACCGGCGGCGGTAGTGCCGATAAAGTAAGCCGAGCCAAAGACTATATTCAAGGAGCGCTTATCGGTCTTATGATTGCCTTATTTTCTTATCTTATACTTTACACAATAAACCCAGGGCTCGTAAAATATGAAAGTCTTAAAATAAAATACGTTGAGCACGTAGAAACGGAAAATGAAGAAGCGAGCACCTCTAATACCGTCTGTCATAATCAATTAAATCCTAAAGTTTATAATGCTCAGGATATTTGTGAAAGCACCGAGGTTTGCGACGGGAGCAATCCTTGCGCAAAAGAAAAAAAAGCTGAAGAATGGTGCTGCGTCTGCACTGACTGCCAAACAATACCGAATAAATTTCCAAGAAAGGAAGGAGCTAAAGATCTGCTATCCAAAGTGACGATCAGCGCCCTGGACAAGCTTCTCGAATGCACCGGCAGCGGCAATTGGGTCATTACTGAAGCTTATCCGCCCAATGTACGCCATTTGGACAAAGACCACTACAACGGACGCGCGGTTGATATAGGACTAAGAGTGAATGGAAACCCTGTTCCCATGTTGAAACAAATGAGTGATGAACAAAAAACTTTATATGATAAAGTATTGAACTGTCTAAAGCCATCAGGCTTTAATACCGTGGCTGACGAATACATCACCAGCTACGAAACCACAACGGGAGGACATTTTCATATAGAACCATAATATGCCCAAAAACACTACAATATTTTCCTGTTCAAAATGCGGCGCCCAAGCCCCCAAATGGTCTGGGCGCTGTCTTCTATGCGGCGCCTGGGGAACCATGGAAGAGGAATTGCAAACCGAAAAAAAAGAAAAAGCAGCCACCGCCCCAGCCGGAAAAACTAAAAATTTTAAAGAAATAGAAGGACAGAATGTGTCGCGCAATCAAACCGGAATTGATGAATTTGACCGCGTGCTCGGCGGGGGGATAGTCCCGGGCAGCCTTGTTCTTCTTGGCGGCGAGCCGGGGATCGGTAAATCAACTTTAATTCTCCAAACCGCGGCTCTTACTTCGGAGAAACAAAACATTATTTATGTTTCAGGGGAAGAGTCCGGAGAACAGATCAAACTTAGATTAGACCGATTAAAACTTAACGGCAACAATTTAAAATTCCTGGGGGAAACAGATATTGATATAATTTGCTCTACTATAAACAAGGAAAGGCCGACCTTTGCTATTGTTGATTCAATCCAAACTTGTTTTACTTCAGAACTCCCGGGTGGCGCCGGCAGCGTCGGGCAAGTGCGTACCTGTACAGTAAAACTTCTTGAGGTAGCTAAAAAAAATCACATTGCCATTTTTATAGTTGGTCATGTCACCAAAGAAGGCGAAGTAGCGGGACCAAAAACTTTGGAACATTTGGTGGACACCGTACTCTATCTTGAAGGCGAGCGCTATCACAGTTTTAGAATACTGCGTACCATAAAAAATCGTTTTGGCTCTACCGGCGAAATTGGAATTTTTGAAATGACCGGCGAAGGACTAAAAGAAGTGCTTGACCCTTCTGCTGTTTTTTTAGGGGAAAATAAGAGGACCGCTCCGGGAGCGGCTATCGCTTGCGTTCTGGAAGGCTCTCGTCCACTGCTTGTGGAGATTCAAGCTTTAGTTAATAAAACCAACTTCGGCTACCCGCAAAGAAAATCAGAGGGCTTCCCGCTAAACCGCCTGCAGCTTCTTATTGCTGTTCTCACACAAAAGGCTAAACTGCCACTCCAAAATTATGATGTTTACATTAATGTTGCCGGAGGACTAAAAATCGCCGAACCGGCGGCTGATCTGGCTGTAGCCGCCGCGATTTATTCTGCCCTTAAAAATAAAAATCTCCCGCAAAAAACCATCTTTTTGGGAGAAATTAGTTTGAGTGGCGAAATAAGGAATGTTATGCAATCAGAAAAACGATTCAAAGAAATAGAAAAGCTTGGCTTTCTAAAAGTTGTGTCTGGTAAAATAAGCGTTAAAACTAAACTAAATTTGACGGAAGTGAAAGATATTGGCGGGGTATTGGATGAATTAAGAATTATGAATTAAGAATTATGAAAATCGTTTTAAACGTCTTTAACGATTTTAACGTCTTAAACATTTAAACAAACACAGTGATTAAACAATTTAAACTAAAAAGAAACTTTTACAAACAACCGACCTTGAATGTTGCAAAAAATTTGCTTGGGAAATATTTGGTTCATAAATCTGGAAATAAAATATTATCGGGAAAAATTGTGGAAACAGAAGCTTACGTGGGACCAAAAGACTTGGCGAGCCACGCTTCTCGCGGACGTACTCCGCGCACGGAACTAATGTTTGGCGAAGCGGGACACACCTATATTTATCTTATCTATGGAATGTATTATTGTTTTAACATCGTGACGGAAAACAAAGACTATCCGGCGGCGGTTCTCATCCGAGCTTTGGAACCGGCGGAAGGATTTATAGAAAAAAATAAAAAGCTAATAAACGGTCCCGGTAAACTTTGCCGCGAAATGAAAATTGATAAAAACTTAAACGGCGCGGACTTAACGGGAAATAAAATTTGGATAGAAGACCGGGGCGAGGGGGTGTCTAACTCCAAAATCATTGCAAACAAAAGAATTGGAATAGACTATGCCGGCAAATACAAAGATAAGCTCTGGCGATTCTATATTAAAAACAATAAATTTATTTCAAAAAAATAAAGCCACTCTGTTACGAGCGGCTTTTTTAGAAGTAAACCGTTAGAGCTTTAGATGGAAACTCGCGGTTGCTCTTTGCGAAGCGCTTGCCTCGCGATTTTGGAATGTTCCCCTCCTTCTTTTTTGTAGGGCGGCACGAACCAGGAAGGCGGAAAGTCTTTCACGTCCTTCAGGAAACGGATCGGAAAATCGTGATACCGACCCTTTCCGTCAAGAAGCATGATACAGCTTCCTTTGCTGTCGTCCCGGTGATAAGTTTTGGGGACTACCCGGACGTAGGCATCTTTTTCCGCGGCGCCTTTTTGCAGCAGCGCGCGGAACTTAGGATTGTAAGCGCATATCTCCGCCCGCAGGGCAAGATTAACGCGCATAGGAATTTCTTGAGGAAGATCGAGAAGAACTTCCTTGCCATTGACTCGGGTAAAAAACCGCCCCTTGAAACGATCCGCAGGGTAAATCTTGTAAGGATCTACCATAATCGCCACCGGATCTGATAATCCGCCGCGGTGGTTCGAATCTGATCCGCAGCAGTAAGGACCGTCGTTTTCAGCATCGCCGAAAACCATTGCTACCCAAACACTGATAAAGTGATCGGGGTAGGCGGGTTTTCTCGAGCCGTTAAAGCCGTTCAGTCCCAAAACTCTCCTGACTGCATTAGAGTCTTTTTTTAGACTCATTTTCCCTCCATATGGTTTGTTTTTTTCGGGCTCCTTCTCGCCTTTTCCCACAATCTTAGTAAAAAACAAGCTTCATTGGCTACCTCCCTCCGACAAAAATAAAAAAGTGCTGTTTATATTTTATACTAAAAATAAAATTTTGTCAATACCAACAATATATTGTTATCAATAAGAAAAAATCAAACTGAAATTTATTCCAAATGAGCCTGATTCTTTGCCAATTCCAGCTGATTTTTTAATAAAGGAAAATTATCCAAATCAGGATCGCTGTCTATAATATTTTTTGCCGCTTCTTTTGCCTGCTTCATAATTTCATAATCAAAAATAGTGGCTATCTTTAACTCAAAATCTCCGGATTGGCGCGTGCCATAAATTTCCCCGGGACCGCGCAGTTCCAAATCTTTTTCCGCGAGCTTAAAACCATTATCGCTTGAGACAAGCGCTTCCAAACGCTCTTTTGTTTTTTGAGAATTATTGTCGGTAAAAAGAAAACAAAAGGATTGGTGTTCTCCCCTACCCACCCGTCCGCGGAATTGGTGAAGTTGAGCCAGGCCAAAGCGGTCCGCGCCTTCAATCATCATAATCGTGGCATTGGGAATATCCACTCCCACCTCCACAACTGAGGTGGAAATCAAGATATTTATTTTGTTATTGCGAAAATCTTCCATAATTTTTCCCCGCTCTTCAGATTTTAATTTGCCGTGCAAAGCGGCTATTTTTAACTCCGGAAAAATATTTTTATCTAATTTTTTAAATTCCTCTTCCACTGATTTAACGCCAAGCTTATCTGACGGTTCAATCAAAGGACAGATAACAAAAACTTGTCGTCCGGATTTGACTTTTTCACGGATAAAATCATAAGCTTTATTCCTATTGCGCGGGTCAACAATTTTAGTCAAAACTTTTTTTCTGCCTTTTGGCATTTCACGGATTGCAGAAATATCCAAATCTCCATAAATAGCCAAAGTTAAAGACCGAGGTATGGGTGTGGCGGTCATGGAAAGTAAATGAGGCAAAATTTTATCCGTTTTTCCGCGCAGAGCTTTCCGCTGTTCCACGCCAAAACGATGTTGCTCATCTATAATTGATAAAGCTAAATTTTTAAACTTCACCGACTCCTGAATAACCGCATGCGTGCCGATTAAAACATCAATTTCTCTTTTTTCAATTTTATCCAATAAGTCTTTTTTGGATAAATCCTCGTCATCTAACTTGGAATTATTGCGAGTGAGCAAGGCTATCCTAATTCCCAGAGGTTCTAGAAATTGTTTTAAAGTTTTAAAATGCTGCTCCGCCAAAATTTCCGTGGCCGCCATAAGCGCTGATTGGAACCCGGCTTTCCAAACATTAATCATAGGAATCGCCGCCACCACTGTTTTTCCGGAACCGACATCTCCTTCCAAAAGACGGTTCATGGGTGAACCTTCCTCTAAATCCCGAAAAATTTCCCAAGCCGCGCGCTTTTGCGCCGTGGTAAGTTCAAAAGGAAGGGATTTGATAAATTTATTGGTTATTTCTTTGTCAAAAATAATCTTGTGCGCTTTGCTTTTTTTGAAAAAAACCTTAACTTTGGCGGCAAAAAGCTGCAATAAAAATAATTCGTTGAATTTCAAACGGCGGCGAGCTTCTTCCAGATTTTGATTATCTTCCGGAAAATGAATCTGCTCCAAAGCCTGAATTAAATCCATCAATTTGTATTTTTTTCGTATATCCGAAGGCAGCCAATCCATAATTTGAGAAACGGCCGCGAGCGCGGTTTTTGTTAAAAACCGCAGCTGCTTTTGAGTCAGCTTTTCCGTCAGATGATAGACCGGAACGATTCCGGCGGTATGGATCTGTCCATTATCGGAAGCTATTTCATAAGCGGGGTTGTTAAGGAAAAGCTCGCGGCCATAAAGCCTCGGCTCTCCAGAAAAATAAACTTCAGTGCCGGGCTTTAATTGTTTGGCAATATAACCTTGGTTAAACCAGACAATTTTTATGGAAGCGGAATCATCGGAGACAAGCGCCTCAGTAAGAAACTTCCGTTGCCGCGACGAACGCTTATTTTTAATAAGTTCAATTTTCCCTTTGATGGTAACTGCCGCTCCGGGAACCAATTCTGCAACAGGAACAATTTTACTATAATCTTCATAACGAAAAGGATAATAAAAAATGAGATCGCGCACGGTCTCTATCCCCAGCCGCCCGAGCTGAGCGGAAACACTCTTCCCCACTCGGGTTAAATTGATTACTTTGGTATCCAAATTCATGATAATATTATAGCTGATTAGAAAAAATTTTAAAAGAAAAAGAAAAAAGGATATTAATCCTTTTTTCTTACTACTTAAAACTCAAAACTCACAAACTTTAGTGTGCACCCGGCAGGAATCTCTCCCTTCGGGAGATCCCCCGTAGGGGGAGAACCTGCATTATTTTTTACGCAAGGTGTTTAAAAAATTTATCTGCCTCGCTTTAGTGTGCACCCGGCAGGAATCGAACCTGCATTACAAGATCCGCAATCTTGCGTCCTATCCGTTGAACGACGGGTGCTTTATTTCTATAAAATAAAGCTAATAACATAACAAAGTTATTAGCTTAAATATTATAACACAAAGCGCTTATAATTTCAACCACCTGCCTAATTCTTCGGAAAAAGGCTCATTTTCCCGTTCCAAATCCTCTTCAATATAGTCAGACAAAATATCTCTTATCTTATTGGGATTTTGTTCTTTCAATTCTATGGTTAAGTGCGGACGAAAACCACTTTTAAAATTAATAAATAATTTTTTCACCTCCGGCGGCTCATAAACAATCCAAAAATCTTTTATCTCATCATAAGGAAAAAACTTTTCTCCAATTGATAATCCGGTGTCAGTAATTGAAAATTCCACTTGCATTGGCTCTTTTACGGTTTGCATCAAAGTTATTATTATAACCATTATAATAATAAATATAAACATAAAATTGCCCGTAACAAAAGAATAATAAAGCAAAAGAATACTTAAAATAATACTTACAACATACCAAAAAAGACCGCGATTTTGCTTCTGAAACTCGGGAAATTCCCAACTAATTAATTTTTTTCCTTTGTCTTTGTATGACATAATAGATTGACAAATTTATCTATTTAATATAAAATAAATACTAATTAAATAGTTTTAAAGAAGAGGTGGCTGATACGCCCGCTCATTTACTGAGCGGGGCGGTCGAAAGCAGTCCGCCGATTTGGCGGATTGAGCCTTCACAGGCCCACCACTCTATTATTACATTAAAATCAAATATACAATTAAGGAGAGGTGGCTGAGCGGTCGAAAGCAGCACCCTGCTAAGGTGTTGAGCCTTCACGGGCTCCGAGGGTTCGAATCCCTCCCTCTCCGCCATTTTTTTAAAAATTTTAGGAAGGGTGGCTGAGTGGTCGAAGGCGCCAGTCTTGAAAACTGGAGTCCGTTCACGCGGACCGTGGGTTCGAATCCCACCCCTTCCGCAAGATTTTTAAAACCAAAGAACTATAAACCTCTTGCCAAAACCAAACCCCAAACACTTTTAGCTCCGGATTTTTTAAGCACTCCGGCACATTCTTCCATGGTGCTACCAGTAGTATAGACATCATCAATCAATAAAATTCTATCATCTTTAAGGGATGGTTTTTTTATTATACGGAAAGCGTTTTTTATATTAACTTTTCTTTCGGCTTTGCTTAAATTAACTTGTGGAAATGTATAACGTGATCTTTTTAAAATATTATTAAAAACCTTAATTTCCAAAAAATCTGCCGGTTTTTTTGATAATAAATCAGCTTGGTTATATCCTCTTTCCGCTTGTCTTTTTTTATGCAAAGGAACGGGTATAATATAGGTAAAATAATTTTTTATATTATAATTATTTTCTAAAACTTGCAAAAAATCAATAAACAAACTTCCCAAAATATCTTCCAAATCCTCAATATATTTATATTTAAAAGAATGAATGGCTTCTCGCAAAAGCTTGACCTCCGAAGAAGAAGCTATCCAAAGACCATCTAAATTTTCTTTATGATTATAACAAAATTTTCCGGGGAGACCACTTTCACCCACTTTACCACATTTAGGACAGGGCAAAAAATTAGGTATACTTATCTTTAATTTATGCAAACAATCCCGGCAAACCCATTCACCTTCTTTACCGCAGCCCAAACAATTTATGGGGAATAAAAAATCTAGAGAATAATCACGTATTTTTTTAAAAAAACTCAGTCCCCCCATGGATAATAAAGTTACTCCCTTTTATCCAACCAATAAGCGCTATCAATTTTCCAATTATCATCATCTATATTTATCATTTCAATACGCATATCTTGATAATAAATTTCTTGATTGTCAGTATTACCCGATGATTCAATTCTTTGAGTTTTTACTAAAATCTCCGCTCGTCCCGCATTTTCATTTAGCTCTAATATTTTTGAAGATAATGATTTGGTAGTAACGCCAAAATAAATATCATTGTCCTCAACTTCACGTTGCGACTGAATGATGTAATTTTCCGACCATTCTTTCATTGATTCGGTCATAAATATCTGCGAATCTCTTATATTTTGATAATTACTTTCTTGGTTGGAAAAACTACCAAACCTTTCGACAAAAGCAGCCGCTGTTTTTGTAAGATTAGACCTCAAAGGAGTTTCCGGTTGTACCATCGGAATATTCTCAATATTATTTGGCGAACTCGGCGCGTTGGTATCTACATCAGCAGACGTAGTTTCTTGTTCGGGTGTATTTTGGAGAGGTGGAGGCGATTCATCCTCTCCGTTGCCAAAAAACAAAAGCAAAATAATGGCTGCAATGGCCAAAATGGTCGCGAAAAGCAAAATTATTATTTTTGTGGTTCTGGTCATATTTTTATTATATTTCGGAATCTATGTTTTCCGCCCGCGGCGGATTAGGCGGTGTCTGTTCGGCGGTTTGGCGAGAAGCTTTTTCTTTTTGAAAATCTTTTTTAGCCTCTTCAATCTCCAAAAGCTGTTGCGGATTGGTGGTAACTATTTGATCTTCGGTATAAGAAGCTACCACTTTGATGGCCGCATGTTTGGAGCCGGCAAAAAATATACCTTCACCAACACCACCTTCGAGCAACAAATATTTTTCACCTTCGGTGAGCAAAAAGGTTTCCTGAATTTTATCAATAGCCGCCGGGGACTGCTTTAATAATATTTGTATAGCGGAATTGGTAACAATGGCTCGTCCATAATCGGAAGTCAAAAAATCATTAACATCCTGGGTAATTGTAGTCACTCCCAGATAATATTTTCTGGCCCTTTTTACCAAAGCGAAAATAAATTTAGCCGAATCTTCATTTTGCATGAGCCACCAAGCCTCATCAACCACCAACATACGTTTTTTACTTCCGCTTCTTACAATATTCCAAATAAAATTAACCACATTATAAATAGCAATCGGACGAAGCTCATCTTCCAAATCACGAACACTGAAAACAACCAACTGATTTTTTATGTCCACGTTAGTGGGACTGTTAAAAAGTCCCGCGAAAGTGCCTTTGGTGTATTTACTTAACCTTAACGCCAAATCTGATCCGCCCTCCATGCCTTCGAGTATATTCTCAAAATCTTGCATTAAAGGAACTTCCACGCCTTCTGATAAATCGGTTTCGGGAGTAATATCCTTCTTAGCATAAGTTTGTAACAAAGCCTGGTCTATAATAGTATCTTCTTGAGGAGTTAAATTACCAAGCATTAACCTCATCAGACCTTTTATTGTTATGACCGAGCTGCGGATAATGTCTTCTGTGGTAGTCTCTTCGCCTACGGGTCTTGGTAGGTCAAAAGGATTAATTTTACTTTCCGAACCCAATGAAATATCTATATAAGTTCCCGCCACAGCATCGGAGAGGTGTTTGTATTCTCTTTCCGGATCAATCACAATAACGTCGGTTCCAAGCATCATACTGCGCAATATTTCTAATTTTATGGCATAACTTTTACCGGCACCGGAAGTGGCAAAAACAACCATATTGGCATTTTGCAAAGAAAACCTATCAAACAATATCAAGCTATTATTATGCCTATTTATACCATAGAGGATACCATTATCAGAGGTTAATTCAGATGATATAAAAGGAAATGAAGAAGCGCAAGGAGAAGTATTCATATTAAAAGTAACCATGAGCTCATCATTACCAAGAGGCATGGTTGAATTAAAACCTTGTTCAGCTTGATATAAAACTTTTTTGGAATAGATAAGTTTGCCGCCGAAAAGCGATTCCACATCTTCCGATATATTGTCCAGTTCTTCTTTGCTATCGGCATAGATGGTAACATAAAGGGAGAATTGAAAAAAATGTTCTATACCTTGAGTCAGATCATCGCGCAGTTTTTCAATATCTCGCAAAGCTGTTTCTCTTATAGGATCGCGAGGAGCGCCCTTTTCCTGATCGGAAAGAATCTGAGCCTCTAAAGCTCCAACTTTCTTTTTAAGCTGTTTTAAAATAATATCGGATTTTACAGGATAAAAATACATTGAAACATCAAGGGTGATATTTAAATTTATAATGGGAGCAAACCAACCTATACTTATATATCTGGGATAAGTAATTACAAAAACGGTTCTCACAAATTTGTCAGCCAAACGTATAAAGGAAGGTTCCACTTTTAAAGAAGCCGGCGCTATAATATCTTTTATGGAAACTATACCTCGGCGATAAATCTTTTCTTCTTCTAAAAGTATTTTTTCTTCCTCTTCTTTTCTTTTAGCCGCCTCCTTGGCTTCCTTGCCGGTCAATTGCTCCGGCTTTTCTTTTTTCTTTTTAAAAATGTCTAATGGATTAAAAGCCATAATATTTTTATTTATTCTTCCACTTGTATTTTTCCCAAATCAGCTAATTTTTGATTATTGGAAGTGGAAGGATTATATACATTATAATAAAGTTCTATTAAACTCTGGGTGTCAAGTCTTTGAGATTGCAAACCGATACTATTTAATGATGTTTGTGTGTGTTCTATGCGCTGGTCCAAATATCTTTTTCTTTTTTTAAATTTTTCTTCTCCCAACTTCAGGACAACACCGGGGGTAAACAATTCTTTAACGCGTGACCAGAAACCTTTTTGCTTATCCGACAAAGGATCATAAGGAATAACTATAAAAAATTTCTTGCTCATTATATCGCCTATCTCCACCAACTCTGTAATGAAATCGCGGTAATCGGCAGTCTGCATTTTTAAAAGCTCATTTGTCTGCTGTTTTTCCACTTTTTTGAGCCTTTCCAAATACCCTTCAATATCTAATTTTCTGGACTGCACCACTATTTGCATTGGAAAATCAAATGAATTTAAAAAACTCATATATGAAGATATGATGGCGTTTTGTTCATCTTCTGACTTTAAAGCAAAATTTATCGAAGAAACCAAAAGAACGGCTCGCAATGTGCCATCTTTTAAAATCACCGTACCTTCTTTTATTTCGGCAATATCAAGATATTTTTGCATTGAAGGTGCTGATTTTTTTGCTGTTTTTTTAGCCATATTTTTATTTATTACTTTCAAATTCACGCTCGCTTCCATAAACTCCTCCGGTATTAACCACCAATGAAAGCTCTGCCAGGCGCGATGATGATATTGGGGGCTTGGTTGCCTTTACTTCCGGCATTTCTATTTTTTCTTGTTTTATCCTTTCTTTTAGTGAGGATGAGCTTAAATCTTTGTACCAAATTTTAAGCCATGGCCTCCTTGATGTTTGCAATAAATTTAAAAGAAAAAAGTGAAAAGGCTGGCCGTTAATTTTAGCAAAAGCCAGGGTTCCGCCCAGCGCGAACAAGAAAAGCGCCACTATTATAAAAAGCGTAAAATCAAAAAATCTGTAGGCTACAAACATAAAAACTCCGGTAATAAGCATAATAATAAACTGCCGAGTGGTTATGGGGCCTATTATTTTATCTTCAACGTCAATAAATTGTGGAACGACAAATTGTTTCATTTAAAAACGTAATTCTTTATTTAATTTCATTATAGCATTAAATTCCTCTTCGGTTAAACTTTTTTCTTTATCTTGACCTAACTCTTCTGTAATTTTTCCAACAGGAAGACCTGATTTAAGACTTTTTTGTCCGAGTTCCAAATACATTTTATATATGGGACTTTGCCTCCAAGCTTTTATTCCTTGAATTTTTTTACCCAAAGATTCTTCTCCCAAAACATTTATTTTATCTTTAATTCTCTCCGCCGCTGTCTCGGGATCGGCGGAAATTTTTCTCAAATCGCCCAAAGTCATTCTCTTTAGCTCTTCTACAGGACCCACTAACTTAGGTTCATATTTAACATCTTGCAGCTTGGGTCTTTTCGGCGTTGAGTTTGGCTCAACTGATTTTTGTCCGGAACGGTTATTGGGATAATGATCCGACAATGAAACTTTTTTTTCGGGCTGTTTCTTCTTTTGCGGCCGCGGCTTGATTTGTTCTTTGTCTTCAAAACCTCTTTTTCCTGTCAATATTGTTCTTCTTTTGGAAAGCCCAAAATCCATTTCCGGGCTTTTCTTCGCCGGAGGCGGAGGAGCAATGACAGGCTTCTTATGTTCTTTTTCCGGCGATGGCTTGTTGGCAATACGTTTTTTTTCCTTTTCTTCTTTAGATAAAACATTCCTCTTTATTTCATTTCCTCGCTGAGGTGGAGTTTTTTCAATTTTTCTTGTTTTGGGCAACGACTTAGAAGGAATTTTTACCGCCTTTTTCTTGTCGGCCGCTTCAATAATTCTGTCAATCTTATCAGATGCAAGACCTAACCCCCCTTTACTTTCTTCTTTGGACAAAACATCTTTTAGCTCAATCTTGTCCCTTACGTCCCTTAAATAAGTTGTAATGGCCTTTTTTAATTTATCTTTTTTATCTCCGGACGCGGCCACTTTTAATTCAATCATTATTTCATCGGCGATATTACCCCAATTTATTTGCGAATATGATTTTTTTGAAACTTTTTCCAATGGCTCCGGAGCGGGCTTTTTTTCGGGATGAAAAATGTCAGGAGACTGCAGATATTTTTCTGTAATATTGACAACTTTTTCCGCTGACTCCTCATCAAGACTCAGTCCTCCTTTATCGCGTGATTTTAACAAATTTTCTTTTGTCTCCAAACGATCGCGTGAATTATTTACCCTGGATAATATAATATCGCGCAAACGTTTGTCTAAATTTTTATCAGAAAATTTAATACCACTCTCTCTGATAATATCTTCAATAATTTCCTTTTGTTTAATACCGGCACCCGACGAAGTCGGCTCTTTGGTCTGCAAAAGCTCGCCATCGCGCAATTTTAAAAACTTTCCGCTTTGATCTTTTATTATAATATCATCTGAAAAATCTTGCATCTTGACAAAATTAATTTTTTATGGTATATTAAAATGTTACTGATTTTTGCAAACAAACAACACAGGGAGGTTTAGCAATGAATGCTTTAGCCAGAGCATGGCAAGCCGCTGCCATGATATTCATCGTGCTTCTTTCATTCGCCATTTTCGCAAGCATCGAAAGTGGTATTGGCTTGGTTATTTATAAGGTTGGCCGCTTCGTTTTCGGAATATTTACAACTCCTCCGGGAGGCGACCCCAGCATGGAAAAGTGGCTGGCTATCGCCGGCGCCGCTGCGATATCTCTTTTGGCGGCATCCGGGCTTATTGTTTTTTCGTTTGCCGTAAGCTCCGGCCTGACGACCGGCGCCGATCACACTCTTTCCAAAATCGGCATCTCCGAAAAACCAAAAGCGGGTCCCAAACGATACAAAAAATAACTTTAAAAATCTTCCAAAAAAGCTGCTCCAAAACAAGGAGTGGCTTTTATTTTTGCCATTTAAAAAGCTTATCACTCATATCAAAATAAGCTAAATTTCCATAATCAACGCCTTGTTTTTTCAAAATATTTAAAATATGTAGACCCAAACGCGCGGACTCATTCTCGCTAAGACCCAATTCATCCTCAAATATGCTTCGCAAAAATATTTTTACATAATCGGCATGCGCCGGATTAATACGAAAATTTTCTTTGTTCTCTATTTTTTCCTCCACCTTGTTTCCGGCAAATTTGTTTTGGGAAAGCAAATTGTCAATCTTTCTGTTTTTTGCCAAAATATATAAAACGGCAACTACTTTTGTCTTTTCCTTTGAAGAAACAGCCTTTTCAAAATACTTTTCTAGATTGGGAAAATTAGAAGAAATATTACCCAACGAATTCATTTCTTCTTCAATATTCTTCCTCTCCTTCTCATCACCAAGATAACGCTCTTTTATAATCTCCAAATCTTTTTTATCATATTCTTCAGCCGGCTTTTGGCGCGCCGCAAAAGAATCGTTTGCTTCCTTCCTTTCCACCTTGCCCGCATCTTCAAAAACTCCTTCATTAAAAATTGTAATTTCTCCGGTTTCGCTATTTATAAAAACATGTGATTCTTCAATACCCTCCAAAGAAAACGGAGGAATATTTAATTTTTCATATAATTCCAATAATTTTTTTACTCGCGCGCGCTCCCCCGCTTCCAAATCATTTATATTTTTATTATTTGATAAATATTCGGAGACTGCCAGACTATTTGTTTTTTCTTCTCCTGTTTCTTTTTGCGCGCGATAATCACTAAGCCAATTGGCAACCGTACCTTCATAAGAGTCTCCGTCTCTTATTATATATTTTGAAGTAATTGTTTCTTCATTTTTTTCCAAAACTTCCAATATGTTTTTCTTAAATTCAGCTCTCTCTTCCAAATTAGGAATAGCCGCCAAAGCAAAACGAAGCTTATCTTCCCACATATCATATAATTCCAAATCAAAAGAAACCTTAAAATTATTTCGCAGCAAATCCAAAATTTCTTTTCTGGTGAGGGCGGAAAGCGCCACAAAAGAAGCTTTGGCAATAAGGTATTTATAGTCGGCATAAAGATCCGGATTTTCTTGCTTGATATTTTGCTTATCCAATTTTTCCGATAAATTATCCTTAAAAAGCAAAGCCTCCTTTAAAGAATCTTCCCTGGCGACGCGATCCAAAAGTTCGTTTATTTGCGCGAAAATCGACGGATCATTTAATTTTATTTGTTCTTCGGGCATAAATATTTATATTTTATAATATCTTTATTCTTCTTCATCCTCCGCTTCTTGAAGCTCAAAGCGCATTTGCTTTTTTAATTTGAAAGCCAAATTAAGAGGTATATTCAAATGCGCGGCTATAAAATCCGGTTTGTGAGCAAGAATGTTGCCAACCGTATGATAGCCTTTATCGTTTAATTTTTTAAATAATTTCTCCTTTTCTCCAAAATCTTCTCCCAATTCATTAATTTTACTTTTTATCTCTGATAAATTCATATCATATTTTTCTGCCGTTTCAGCCCGAGAAACCATGGCTTCCACCGCATTACCCATTTTGGCATGTCGTATTTTTTCCGCTCTCTCGGCAATAGCCGCTATTACCTTGGGATGTATGCCTTGTTTTTTCATTTCCTCGCGATATTTGTCCAAATTAATAACCGCGTTAGAGCACATTTCATTGGAAATCATGGCCGGTTTGGCAGCCATGGCCGGACCTTGTATCTTGAGTATTTGCCATCCCAGTTTACTCATTTTAAATACTCTGGCGCCATCAGGCATTTCTATTTCATATCCATAAGCCAAACGATTAAACTTGCGGATAACGTCTCTGGCGTCCAATTTTTCAATCTGAGCCATAGCGGCGGCCGCGTGTTCATTTTCATTAAGCTGCCTATATAATCCGGTATTAACATCTCTGACCACGGTTTTGGCCATATCCCACTGATGTATACCCTCGCAAGTAAAGCTTATATCATTTTGAAAAGAATAAGCGACTTGCTCGCCCACGCCCATTTTTCCTATTATTACTTCATTAAAAAAATCATTTATTCCATTTACTCCGGAAGGATAGCTATAAGCGTGCAAAAGCTCATTAAAATCACCTCCGTCCGCCAAATTTTTCATAATGGCAAAACACCTCTCTACATTTTTTTCCCGAAAAGCATCTTTAAAATAAAGCAAAAGCTCGTCGGAATTTTTTAATCCGAGCTTTTTTATTTCCGAATATTCCCGGTCAACATCGCGACGCCGCTGAAGTTCCAAAGAAAAAAGCTGGGGCAAACGGCCGCGAAGAATATTTGCTTTCATTTTATCCTCTTCAGTCTTTAGCTTGGATATTTCTTTATCAAGTTCGGCCGCTTTCTCTCGCCTTTCCGCTTCGCTGAGTTCTTTTAACTCGGCCAATTCCTCAAGCCCTTTTGTCAATGAAGACAAAGAGCTGAATTTATCCTCTTTTTCCTCTTCTGCAAACGATTCTATATTTAATGCGGCAATAGTAGGATCATATTCGGAAATATTAATCTTGGGAGTATAGCGTTTTTCTTTTTCTTGATTATTATTGGGCATATTATAATGTTTCCGAATTTATGTTTTGAAATAAATAATTTTTTATGTTAGCTGATTGAACGGCGCCGGCACTTTCAACCAAACTATTAAATTCTTCTTTTTCGTCATCAGACATTATTTTTTGCAATCTTTCTATTTTATCTTGATCAAAATTGGTTATATTAGAAGGATTCTCCAGCAAATCGGTTATCTCCGCCAAGCTATTTTGTACTTTATTAAATTCATCACGCAATCCCTTACCGTGTTTTTCTTCGTATTCTTCAATGGCATCTTGGCGCAAATCACTTCCTTTTGGAGTTTTTAAAATATTCTCCAATTGTTCAACATGCTTATTTTGCGTTTGAATTCTAACATCAAAAGCTGTACGGCGACTATTTTGTGAAAAATCCTTTACACCTTCCGAGGTATTCCTATCAAAAGCATTGAGTCTTTTTTTGGTATCTTGGTTATTAGTACGCGCCCTGTCCAATCCTTGAACGCTGCGCTCCTGATTGTCTATTTTTAATTTAACATCAGCTTTTTCCGCTTCAATCCTATCCTTTTCATCGCGCGTCTCCGGCTTCATATTCTCCAAGCGTTCCAATTTTGACTGTAACTTTAATAATTTTTCTTTTTCCGAATAATAATTGTTCTCAACATTTTTTTCACTAGGAGTGAGAAGCTTATTTTCCATAGTCTCTCTTTCTTTGTGCCTTTGTTTCATATAATTTGACATGCCATAGTCAAATAATTTTTTCTCAACTCCGCTTTGTGCCTGTTCGCCTTCTTGTACTCCGGATTTTTGAGCTTCCAGCTTGGACAAACGATCTTTTTCATCAACCAACCTGTCATTTATCATTTCATCTTCGGCTTCAACCGGATTTTCAATCCATTTTTTGCGGCGCTCTTTTTCTCTTCTTTGTTTTTCCAAGCGCTGGACTCTTTCGGAAGACTTGCGCAACTCTTCTTCGCTTTGCGCTCCCCAAGTAGGCTTCAACCCAAAAGCTCTGGCGGTGCCGGAAGCGGCGCGTCCGGCTCCCATACGCACTAAATTAGAATAAGTGCCAACCCGACCGCGGCGCATTACTTCTTGGGGTAAGCCGGCCATATAAAACATAGCCTTATCCGCCCTTCCTTGCTGCATAGCTTGATAATATCCTTCGGCTGTTCGCCTCCGACCCTTCGCGGATAATTCCTCAAGCCTCTCCTGGCGACCCATTTCCCTTTCTTTTTTAAATTCCGGAGAAAAGCGCCGAAGAGGCCCGCCCAAAGAAGCAATTTTATATCTTCCCCATTCAATATTTTCACTAACTCCTCGCTTGGCCCAATTATAAGCCGCCCCGCTGACTTTCCTCCCGGCAAACCTAAAAGGCGCCGATCCGTAGCGCATTACTTTTCCGGCATAAGATCCGGCTCGGGAACCCAGCGTTCCTCCCAATTGCTGCGAAACATAAATTCCTCCCCACATCAAGCCAATGGCCATTACAAACGAAATCATGGCCTCGGCCGTTCCCATCACTCCCGATCCGGTCCTTATCTCTTGGTTTACATCTTTTAGCTCTTGCGCTATGCCGGGATGATGCTTCAATTCACTGCGCAAAACGCTTTCCCGACTGTTTTGGTCGGTTAGCGGAGTAAAAGCAACAAGCGATAACCAAATAAAGAAAGCCAGTATCGGACCTATGGCTATGGCTTTGGTAAATTCCTTCCACCAAGTCTGCGCGTAGCCTTGCCCCTGCGGAAAAGTGGAAAGCAAAAAAGCCGCCGGTGAAAGTACCACCAAAAGCCACAAAAGCACAATCCTGAAGGCTAAAATCGCCAGGGTTACCACCAATGTGACCAAAGCTATAAAAAGATAAATCACGGCCAAAATATAATTTATGGCTATGTCAGTCAAATCAACCGTTTCCGAAATATTGGGATTATGGTCCAATACTTCATAAATGCCAAAACCGGTAATAAAATTTCCTCCGGCTGCCTGAGAAAAGCCGCTGACAAACGTAAGCATCACGACCTGCCCCACATCAATCAAAAGGCCGCAGATGGTTTTGCTAAAATTAATAAGTATTGCCACAATAAGAAGCCGGGGCAATATTTCTTTATACTGATAGGACTCTATCCGCAAAATCGTGGCAAAAGCCACTATCAAAAGAATAATTATAAAAAATAAATTGGTAATATCCCTCACCACAACCCAGCCGGTGCTCACCGCCAGCGGATTTATAAAATCACTCCAAGAAGCGACAAAAACAATAGCCGCCACAACATTGCTGATTAGAGGCCCGGCAATCCTTACTATAATCTGAGCGATATAGGCTACCACATAATAAATACCGCGCTCAATAGCTCCGAGTTTATTGGAATCAATCTCCGGAGTTTGCGCGTAAACTGCCGAAGCAATAAAAACTCCGACTACCGCCAGGCAGATTATAAAAGCCGCTAATTTTTTATTATTCTTTATCATTATTGTTTGGTGGGTATTACTATGGCCCTGTCTAATTCCACCTCGCTGCAAATTTGATCATTATCGGTGTAAAACGGGGTTTCCCTGATTTTAAAATTATTGCAAGCTCTAATTGTCGGATAGTAAACACAACAATTTTGGGTTGAATAATTGACTCCGGGCAAATTCAATCCTGATAATTCTAGACACAACGGATTTCCTTCCACATATCCCGGAGAACCGGGCAGACATTCATTATAAACTTTGACAAATTCCAATTTATTTTCTTCACAACGCTCTGGTTGTCGGCTCCAATCCGAACCGCCGCACTCTCCAGACGGCATATAATTGCCAAAAGCGCTATTTACTTTTTGCGCGGTACCATCTCCCCAATCTATTTCCACTTCCCTGATAGGCATAGACTCTCCTGTGGGATCATACATATAAAATCCCAAGGAAGCTCGGAAAATAGGCAGTCTGCTAAACACATCTTCTCCTGTTTTCCCGTTTATGGAAATACCTTCAATAGCGGGGGCTTGTACTTTTTCGGAAAAGCCTCCTTCAGGCATGCGCGGATAAACATATTCCTCACATTCTCCCCCGACGCAAAACAACGTTTCATAAGTACAACGCTCTCCGTCACGAGGTCCGCCGACACATCTACTCTCTATATATTTATTATATTCCAAAGTTTCATAATCCAAATCCCACACTTCCCACAAAAACCCGAAAAGATTATCGGTTAATTCATTAAAGGAATAGGTTGAACCCGCATAAGCCACGGGTTTGTCGGTTTTTCCAATTATATAAGTATCCAGAGGCGTATAATTGCTCAAATTCGCATTCTCAAAATCTATATTGGGCCTGGATCCCAGCGTAGCTCCCCAGGGTTGTATAAAAGAATTTCGATCAATTTTATCTGACATTCCCGATCCGACATCAATGGTTTTTGACAAATCATTTATAGTATTGGTGTAAGCATAGACTTCTTCTCCTCTTTTTATATTGGCAATCCGATCACATCCGGGTTTAAAGGTTATTTGATAGCCGGTCACTATAAACACTCCGCTGTGATCTTCTTCAGTAGAGCCCTTATCAAAACCAATCACATCAATACCTTCTAACCTGCTATTTTGAAAACTGAATCTTGCTTGCAATTCTAAAGATCCCTCATCACTTTCACCTTTATCATACCAACTATTATCTTTAGTTAAGGTGTAAGTTTGACGACCTCCGCTCATAATTATTGCATCTTGTTCAGATAGTTTGCTGTTCAAATCCATACAATCATCACCACCCTCCAAATCCATACATTCATCCAATTCGTAACAAAGATCAAAATTAAGATTATCTGTCTGGCCTTTTCTGGTGCTCTCCACCTGAAATTCAATACTTTCAATTTGATCCTCGTAAATTATCGGCGCGTCAGGCAACAAATCGTACTTAAAAGTTGTGAACGCTTTAAAATGATAGTAGCCCAAAATAGAGGGTGGCATTCTTATAATACTACCGTTACTTCCTTCCGCGTCAGCTCTAAAAATTTTATCATCATCTTTTGGAATATCTCCAACAAAAATACTACTTCCATCACTACATAAGTCATCCACATCACCTATTAAATCGTTCACAGCTTCTTCTATAGAACACAAATCCTCGCAAGAACTTCCTAATTCGCAAGATACTGCTCCAATTACACCTCCAATTACACCTCCAACCCAACCCCCGATTCCACCGCCGGCAGCAGCCGCTATTGCCGCGCACTTTTTTACTAAATCATCCTTAAATCCGGAACTATTCGCGCATACCTGTTCGCAATATTTCTCTTTGGTGCTGGGACAAGAAGCAGCTAAATCGGCTTTATTAGAACATTGGGGGGAAATATTTTCCGGATCTTGATTATAATACCAACTAAACTCTCCTGTAGTGCCCACGCAATAATATGACGGACCCTGTGAATAAACCGCATTTGTATTATAATCAAATAAATTTTTCTCGCCTTGCAAAATATCAATCGGATACCACTGCAAACATTGGTGCGCGTCTGAATTGCCGGGCAAACGATTGGCCGAATCTTCTTCCAGACAATACCCTCGCCAACCTTGATAAACAGTGGAAGCGCTTACATTACGGCAAAGATCCTGATTTCCATCATTACTTACGCAATCTCCAACATAAACATCACCTTCACGCTCCGCCGGAGAACAAGATTGACCGTATTTATCATCTCTGGAGCAAATATAACGCGGAGTGGCGGGATCTTCGGCGTTGAAATAAAATCTTTCACCACCGGCGGTTATTTCCTGATAACTGCAATCACAGCCACCGTATTTTTCTATACCAACCTTGGAAGAATCAATGCATTCATTTGTTCCGCTTATACCGGAATTTTTGGCAAAAGGCGCGTCGCTTCTGGGGTAAGCGCGGCAATTTTTGACAATCACACAACGCCCCGGCGCGCCACCCAGCACATCCAGACAAACCGAATTTTCACCAAAAGAAGAGCTGCAATAATCATCACCCTCCACTGTTCCGGGAGTGCAAATGGTCAAATCGCCTATAAAAGGCGTAAGGTAATAAGCCGGCTCGGCGCTGGTATTTGTAAAACTTGAATCCGAACATTCACTTTCACTTTCCACGAGCTCTCCAATCATATCGCTATCGCCGGCCAAACAAACCAAATCATTACTTCTAACTTGATTAAAAGTATTTAAATCCGGCATTCCCGGAATGGAATATCCCGTATATTCCCTTTGAGTGGACCAGCTAAGGTCTCTCTCTTTATAAAGCTCTTCGCTAAGCAAAGGCGAGGCGCAATAACCGACGGTGCAAGTTTGTCCTTCAATGTTGCAATCGCTATCCTCTCGGCATCTTTCAGTGGCAAATTCTTGGCACTCGCCGCTTCCTTCCCGAAATTTAATACAAAGCCCCACATCATAACAAATATTTCTTTCTTGGTTTTGTTCCAAGGGATCGCTGATGCGCTCTGCCACACGGCAATCCAGCCATTCGGCGCATTCCCTGTCTCTTTTTACTTTTAATATGAGATTTGAATCTATGGATAAATCCGTCCCAAAACTTACCAAGGCATCTTCGGTAACGGGATCGACAAGCTCATATCCATTTTGTTCGCTAAGCTCATAGCTGGCTCCGCTACTATAATATTTATTGGGATTGCTTGTCTGATCAAAGAGAACACATCCTTCTCGCAAACTAACCTGCCCGTTACAGCTTGTTTTATCAAGCGAACTGTTGTCAATAAAATAATAAGGTTTACCCTCGGGATTGAGGTCGGACGTATCTTGAGGATCGACAAACTCTTCGCAACCGGAAGATTCCGGAGAACAAATCCCTACCCAGCCGTCATAAGCAATATCGGCATTTTTCCAAATATCATAAAACCCGTTATGAAAATAATCGGGGTAACAAGGCTCATTTGTGCCTTCTTTATACCAGCCGCTTACGGGCACCGGGGCCGCGCCGCCGCTAAGAGAACTCTCTTGGTAAACGCACTTTTTACTTCCCGGATCTTTGAAATAAACAAGGCCTTGATCGGTTTGGTATTCGCCGCAACCTACTGCCATAGGTTCACATAAATCATTAGCATAATTATTCGGCAAATCAAACAAATAAGCGGTCGACCAACCGGTAATTTCATTATTTGTATTAATATCAGGCACTCCCAGCGAACTACAGCCCTTGGCCGAAGCGGCGCAAGTATATCTTGAATCTTCCACCAAATAAACTTTGGAATCTTTGGGAATAATAACCGTGCTTTCATCAGCATTGGCAAAACACGATGTTTTTCCTCGTTCAACCCAGCAATCGACGGCACCTTGGCAAAAACATCCGTCCGGATCAGTGCAAACAGATCCCAAGATACAGTCTCCTCCCGGAGTCCAGTTATCATCCCTCGAGGCAATAGAACCCAAATCATAACGACAGCTGATATCGCCGGGATTGATAGTACAAATCATCTCCCGTCCGAATTTTCCTCCGCAAACATATTCGCCGCTAACATCCGTTCCGGGTCTCCAGCAAACAGCATTATAAACTTCACTGTATGGAGAATCGGAATTTTTGGTATCAATAAATTCCTCGCAGCCGGCAGAGCTTTCACGGCATAAGCTATCAAAAGATTTTAGATAATATTCATTGTTGTCCCTGTCAAAATAAGCCTCACAACCCAGCTGCGCTTGCGGTAAAAAATTACCTTGGTTGTCGGCATCGCAAGAAGCGGGCGTCTCCCAAGAATCTTTAATTAAGAAAAGATCTTCCCGGGTTTCCTTTAAGATAATATTATCTAAAAACATATCCGCCGTTCCCGCAAAATCAAAAACCAAATAAGTTTTAAAATTTTCCTCATTTACAATAAGAGGGCCGAGTTCATATTTTTGCCATCTGGGCGTAAGAGAGACGGTTCCAAAAGAACCCAATTCGCTTTCATCATAAATGATAACATCCATATCACCTTGTCCCTTGGCCCAAAATGATATTTTATAAGATTTATTGGTCCTAAAAACAGAATCAATATTTTTGGCAATAGCGCTACTTATATCATCAAATTGCAGATTGGAACCAATCTCAACCGAGGCGCGGCTTGCAGCCGGAACAAAAATAGAGGTTCCGCCCACGTTAACCGAATCGGAGCTCGGGTCCAGTCTTGTACCAAGCCAACCCATAATAGTGCCGTCCTCAAAATCATCATTCAAAACCACAGCCACATTTTCCGCGGAATTTCCTTTGTACTCGCGGCAGCCGTTTTGAGAAGCCGTGCAAACTTTGCTTTCGGGGCGGTAAGCATTATAAATACAAGCTCCGAATATAGGATCCCATTCTCCGCCTTTCTCTAAACACAAATCCCGATCAACCAATTGTGTTTGCCGCAAGGATTCACAATCTTCGGAGATTGTTATGGTTCGGGAATAAAGCGCGTAGCTGATTTCGCCATCTATGCTGTAAAATTGACGGCAATCCGGATTCTCCCCGGATTCATAAATATCCTGATTGCAAATATCCGCGCCTCGACAGTCATTTTCACCGGCGCAAGCGGGAGCGGCTCCATTGGCTATGGCAAGCAAATTCCAAGTTTGCAAACGGTAGCCTCTTTGATCCGAACCCTCCCAAGTATAAAAAGTGGAAATATCCTCGGCATCAGCCGGTTTGAGACAGTGCCTTATTTCCGAAAAATATTCGATTTGTTCATTTTCCAAATTGGTAAATTCTTCACATCCCACAGCAAGAGCCGTGCAAGCGTTTGCGCTATCGGGGATAAAATAAACCGGATTGTCCTCATCTTCAAAATCAGTGGCCACCTGGACAAACATATCATAACCTACGCACTCCTCGGGACAAAAATCATCTCTACGCACTATTCCGGGAACGGCCGGATCGCCATTCACCGGAGTATATAACTCGCAGCCAACTTCTGAAGAATCACAATAAGGAGCATAACCGGAACAAGCGGCGGAATTTTCCTCGCAGTTTAGATAATCCGGAGCCTTTTTTATATAAGAAGCGTTTCTGGATCCATAATCGCGATATTCGGTCGGAGAATATCCTTCTTCCAGCTGCACGGCGTCAAAATAAACTTCGCCTTCACCCACTTCCAAAGACAGGCTGACATTGCCCGCTCCCAAAAGCACGACCGGATCGGTAGTTATTCGCCGCCATCCTTCGGAACCTCTGGCAACTATTGAAGAATCCTCAGCCAAAACATCACCCTGCAAAGAAAATTCTACAACAACTTCCGGATCCGCCTTAAACCAAATACTGGCCACATAGGGAATTCCCGTCCGCAAATCGGAAAAATTTATACTTGTTGATTCATTATTATCCAAAAGCAAAGAATAAATTCCCGAAAAACTATCAAAAGAAGTAATAACTTCATTGCCCCAATCTCCGTAAATGGCAACATTGCCCTCATCAGGACGCCCAAAAAAATCTTCAAAGCTGCTATTGGAAACAAAATTTGTCCCCGCCACTCCGGAAACATTTATAAGTTCGCTACAGCCCGCGTCCTTTTGTTCACAAGCGGGAACCGAAGAAATAAAATATCTTTTCTCATTAGAATCTTCTAGCGCATCATCTTCATCCAAGCTGCATGTCCAATCATTGCCGCCCTCTCCGGCAGCGCAATACCAACCGCACCCCTTGTTGGAAGCATTGCATATTCCTTTATCAATAGTGTTTTCCAAAAAACTTAATTCTTCATTATCTTCATCAACAAAAGTTTGGCAAGTATTGTAATAAGAAGGACAATCATCTCCTTGAAATTTCCAGGTGTTTTTTTCTTTGGTGCAATACCCCCACGAACGGCAGCTGCCATCCGGATTTTCATTAATACAAGTTTTGGTGTCTACGCAAATCTCTTCTCTGGCTCCTCCTTCAGAGCTGACAGTAGCGGGCCCATAAGCCAAACGATCGCATTTTTGCGCCGGCGCTTTTAATACCCAGTTAGGGTCAATCATATTACAAAATTCACTTTCACCAACATCATTAGTCCCACAGTCTCCATCTTCGCCGCGGTCATCAAAAGCTTCGACCACGTCTTGCAAAGATCGCGCTCGACCGGAATCGGCGATAATTTCGGCGGCCAATTCCCAACCGACGGGTAATATGCGCGCGGCGCGAAGCTTTTTCATATTGCTATAAGCATAACCTTCATTTAAATCCGGCTCGGTTCCGGCCAAAGCGTCTTTGTAACCAAAATACCAAGCTCCATGCAGTAAACCGGCATTCATTGCCTCGCGAACCGTCATCTCTTGACGAACAGCTTCGGCAAGACCCGTATCAATAACGCAATTATTCGTTCCCCTGTATCTTTCTTCCGGACAAGAAGAAAAATCTCCTATAATATCAATTTCATTGGCTGATCTTATTTGTGGATTGGCAATAGAGCTATAATACTCATTTGCAATCTCTTCCTTAGAACCCGGTACAGCACCCGGTCCGGTTAATTGATTAGGTACTGACGGAGCTATAAGACCTTGAAGTTCAAGGGCTATCCATTGCGACATAAAAGTATTGGTAAAAATACCCAGCGCATCAGCAATCGTATTACCGGTCCAGGCCAAAGCTTCCTTATTGGGTTGATAGATTGTAGACTCATCCAATCTTTTGGATAAAGTAGAGCCGGGAGTTTTAATAATTTGAGTCAGCGGATCTTTAAGATCGGCTATAGGTTGAGGCTGGGCCAACCTTTCTAAAATTGCTCTTTTCTCTTGTTCATCAAGATATTCAATCATTCTGGTTTGTATTCCCAATCTGGCGCTAAAATCATTTTCCGCCAAATTAAAATAATTTTGAAAATCTCTGGGAAAATCTATACTTTGAACCAACTGGCCCCAATTTTCTTTTAATTTGGCAAAATTACAAGTGGGCTCTTTAGCTGTATAATTTATAAAAGCCAAGTTAACAACCATTCTTACAGCTAAATCCGGTTCACAATAATTAAATCTTACATATCCATTCATTTGAGAAAGAGTATCCAAAAAAGTAAACAAAGCTCCTTCACCAACCTTCAAAAAATAATCTTGAAGGCCTGTTTCATAATACAATGATTCCCGACCGGCCGCTTTGGTTGCCAAATGTTTAGCTAAATCGGTCGCTGTTTTCCTAACAAAATAACGAAATGAATTTTTAAGGCCAATTTTTACAGTACGATCCAAAACCTCATTGATTGTTTCTTTCACCTTTTCCCGACCGAATAAAGATTCTCTTTGAGCCACAGCACCAGGATCGGCCACAACTCCTCCTACTTGAGCATTGGCTTTTTTGGCAACGGAAAAAACGCCTCCAAAAATCGCGCCAATAAAAAATACCGCCAATAAAAAAGACAGTAATGTTTTCTTTAAAATATTTTTAAAATTTTTGTCGGACATGAAAGTTAGTTGATATTGTTAAGGGTTTCTTCATAAACCTGTATCAACGTTTCTTCATCGATATTTTCGACAAATTCTCTGTCCAGCCCTCCTTCAATTAGCAATTGCCTTATTTCCTCGGTAGTTAAATTTTCTATATCTGGTAAATTTTGTTGTGTTTGGGACGAAGCGCCATAATCCTCGGCTTCGGCGAATTCTTGTTTGGAATCATCTAAAGTATTTTCATAAATATCTATAAGCTGCTCATCACTTAATGAATTAAGCTCCGCAGAAGCTATTCCCAGCTCGGATAAAAGAGCGCGTAATTCATTAGGACTCATATTGCCTGATAAAAGAGAGGTGGTGGTCTCATCAAATTCCTCATTTTCAACAATTTCATCACTATCATTTTGAGTCGTAGTTTTATAACAATTTTTGCCGGTCGGACAATTGGGATCATGTCCGCTGTCTATTTCTTCCTTGTCGGTATAACCGTCCGAATCGCTGTCTTTTATATAAGGGCTCGTATCATATTTATAAAGCTCATCGTAATCTGAAATACCGTCTTGATCGGTGTCTTTACCTTCCAGAGCGGCCAATTCATCTTCAATGTTATTATCCTCCAAAGAAGCGGCGCCGGAGTTATTGATTGGCTGTTCAAAAGGTTTGCGAATATTTTGAGCATAGCTTGATACCGCCATTACAAGCGCCGTACCTGATAAAACAACTATTATTCCAAAAACAAATTTTTGTCCGCCCGAATATTTTCTTTTATCAGGATTATTATTTTGCTTAAAATTATTTTCCGTATTAAATTCTAATTCATCATCAAAATCCCAACCATAATCATCCCATTTATTTTTTTGTTTTACTTGTTTGTCCATAACAAAATTTTGAGGCAAAATCCTCTAAAATTAGCCTTATTCATTTATAAAATTATACCATAATATAAAAAAAGTGGCAAAATAAATAAAACCCTGAAAAATGTTGATAAATTAGCTAATTTTAATTATTCTAATTCATGCTGTTAAAACTTCTTATTTTCTCTAATAATCGGCAAAATTTCCCTCATATACTCACGATAAAGAAGATTATCATGAAATTGGCCCAAAACAACCTCTTTATCACACAATGTCCCGTTTCTCAAGTCAAGATAATCCGGACAGCTACACCACCTATATTTTTCCGCTTTTTGTTTGGGATTATGGATTTCCGCATTAGTATTTACATAAACAGAAAGCCAGAGCAATCAAGCGTCGCTGTCTATGTAGTTTGCTTTAAAAGTACTCTCAAACAACGAACCGAAACGGTCATATTTTTATTGAAATAATGGGTATAGCCCAGGTTAAGTTTTTGCATAAACTTCGATATGCCGCTCTCAACCAACTGTCTTGCAATAAAATGATAGTGGTTAGGGTTTAAACAATAACAAATAAATTCCACTAATTTGGGTTTGCTCTCACACATTTTCCTTAAAATAAAATCTCTCTCTTCGTACGTCGAATCATTATTAAATATCCGCATGCTTCTCAAAAATCTAACATTATCACTGTCATCCAAAAAAATATCGCGATGATCAACACCGCGATTATATATATGATAATATTCGTCGTTAGCAAACTCTATATTCCTCATAGTTTAATGATTTAACTTCTTCGACAAATTTATCCAATTTTCCAAACTTAAATTTTCCGCCCGGGATTTTGAATCTAAACCCATATCTTTAAGCGCTACCTCAACCTCATCTCTGGAAATCTTGGGGATATTAGCTAAATTATTGGCCAGTTTTTTTCTTTTGGCGCTAAATCCGCTTTTAACAAAACTCCAAAACGTTTTTTCATCAATCTCGGGCAAGTATTTTTTAATCTTTATTTTCACGACTGCGCTGTCCACTTCCGGGCGTGGATAAAAATTATTTTTTGAAACATTTTTTAAAATCTCAGCTTCGCCGTAAAAAGACACGACAAGCGCCAATATATTCATATGAGGAGATTTGGCAAGCATTCTCTCCGCCACTTCTTTTTGGACCATAATAACCATTTCCACAGGCTTGGGTTTTTCTTTTAAAAATTTAAAAATAACCGGCGAAGTGATATTATAAGGCAAGCTGGAAATCAGTTTATACCTATTGGGAACAATTTTTTTATGCTCCAATTCCAAAATATCGGCCTTTATTATCTCTAAATTAGGAAAAGTTCCCGCCTGTCCGCGGAGAGCTTCTTCCAGCTTATTATCTATTTCTACGGCAATCACCCGCGCCGCTTTTTTGGCCAACAAAAAAGTCAAAGCTCCGAGCCCGGGCCCTATTTCCAAAATGGTGTCTTCCGCTTCCACATCGGCCAATTCCACTATTTTCATGGCTGTATTGCGGTCCACTAAAAAATTCTGGCCTCGTTTTTTGGTTAAATAAATGCCTTTTTCTTGGGCATATTCTTTTATTTGTCCGGGTGAATATGGATTCATACAATTCATTAAAACAAAATAACATTAAAACATAAAAACAATTTTTTTAAAGCCTCTCTATTATACTGTTTTAATGTTTTCATGTTTTTATGTTCTTTTGATATAGTCAAAAGTCTTCTTCAATCCCTCGTCCAGATTAACTTTCGGCTGCCAGCCGAGCTCTTTCTTAATTTTTGCGTAAGATAAAGAGCTGCGGCGTTGTTCTCCGGGCTTGGCCGGGCCGTGCACTTCTTTCATCTTTATTTGAGAAATCTTGACGATCTTCTTAAAAATTTGATTAACAGTAGTTTCTTTTCCGGTGCCTACATTATACGCTCCCCGTGCTTTTTTCCGCAGAGCCAAAACATTGGCGCGGGCCACGTCTTCCACATAAACATAGTCGCGAGTGTTTTTACCATCCCCGTTTATTATCGGCTGCTCACCCGCTAAAATCTTTTTTGTAAAAATGGCTACCACTCCGGCTTCGCCGTCCGAACGCTGCCGCGGTCCGTAAACATTGGCGTAGCGAAGAGAAACATAAGGCAGGCCATACTCATTTTCATAAAAATAAAGATACTTTTCCGCCGACAATTTACTTACTCCATAAGGAGATATAGACTTTTCGTATACAGCCTCCGACGTGGGAATCTTATCTGTCTCGCCATAAACAGCTCCGCCCGATGATGAAAAAATAATTTTTTTCACTTTATGCGCTACAGAATTCTCCAAAAGGTTAAGCGTACCCAAAATATTTATATCGGCATCAAAAACAGGATCGGCAACGGATTTTCTGACATCCATCTGCGCCGCCAAATGAAAAACATAATCCGGCCTTTCTTTTTTGAAAATCGCGTCCAGATTTTTGCTTCTGATATCCAGTTTGTAAAATTTGGCTTTAGGGTTTATATTTTTCCTACTGCCGGTGGAGAGGTCGTCAATTACGACAATTTTTAATCCTTTTTTTATAAGCGCGTCTACCACATGAGAACCGATAAACCCCGCCCCGCCGGTTACTAATGCTCTTTTAATTTTTTTCATAGTATAGAATTATTGACTGTCAAGACCATTTAGAAATGTCATACTTTGAGCCAAATAGAAATGTC
>CAYZWC010000003.1:0-26810 GCA_964482065.1 uncultured Gammaproteobacteria bacterium
ACTTGTCCCCTTGACTTTCACAAAAAGTTGAGGGGATTTTTTATTTTTTCAAATTGTATTAAAAAAGGAGCTAAGTTCCGAAGCTTCGGAAGAACTTAGTTCCTTTTTTACAGCTTATGACTTAATAAAACCGCTCAAAGTGGATATCGGATTCGCTAACACCTTTTTGCTTTAAAATTTCCGAAATATCATTAATCATATTAGTACTGCCACAGAGGTAGTACTTTTTATTTTGGAAATTCTCAAGCTTGTCCAAATGAGTATTAATTCTCCCGATCTCGCCCTTCCACGATTCATCAGGTCGGGTGACGGTTATTAAATAATTAAAATTATTATATTTATTTTTTAATTTTTCCAGTTCTTTTTCTAAAAATACATCGCCGGGGTAACGCAAGGAAAAAAATAAATTAACTTTGGCTTCGGGATTCTTTTTTAATATATTTAAAATCATCGGATAAAAAGGAGCGATGCCGCTGCCCGAAGCAATAAAAACATACTCCGGCGCCTCTTCTAGTTTTAAAATCCCCAAAGGCCCACGCAGCTCCAGCTCGTCTCCCGTCCTTGCTTTATTAAAAAAATATTCCGAGGCCTTGCCGCCTTCCACTTTGGTAATGCATAGTTCAATTTCTTTTTTCTTTTCAGGATGAGAGAAAATGGAATAAGAACGGTACAAGGGGGCATCGTTCGGTATTTTTATAATGACATATTGCCCGACTTCAAATTCAATTTCCTTAGGCTCTGTAAGCTCCAAAACAAAATGTCTGGCGTTATCGGATAATTTGGTTATTTCTTTAATTTTAGCTTTGTATTCTTGCATATTCTTTAATATATACGAATTACTAATCTTTTACAAATATACGAATATTTTTAATTTGTATATTTGTAACGAATTCGTAATTAGTATGGGTTCAATTTGACATAAATATTAACATAGTATATCATACTAATCAAGTATGAATTAAACTATGTTTCAAATAACCAAACAATCAGATTATGCTTTGCGATTTTTGGTCGAGCTTATGAAAGCCGAGAAAGCTGGACCGCTTTCACTAAAAAAATTCGCGGAAAAGCAGAAGATTTCTTTTTTATTTATGCAAAAAATTGTAAAGAAATTAAGAGAAGGAGGAATTGTAAAATCAGAGCAGGGTACCAGAGGTGGATATTTTTTGAATGAGTCAGCGGGGAAAATTACTTTGAAAGATATTTTTGAAGCGCTTGAGGGCCCATGTTCGGTTATAGAATGTGCAAATCGTCCATGTCCTTTAGCCGGCCAGTGCAGCACCAAAGGAGCGCTTGGAAAATTAAATTCAAAAATTAATAAAGCCCTGGAAGAAATAAAATTAAGTGATTTTTAATATGAAAAAAATATATCTAGACCACGCCGCCACAACTCCTATCCGACCGGAAGTTGAAAAATCAATGGAGCCGTATTTTGATAAGGTTTTTGGGAATCCCTCTAGTTTGCACTCTTTTGGCCGCGAGGCAAAAATCGCGGTTGATGATGCGCGGGAAAAAGTCGCGGGAGTTTTTGGCCGCCGCTCGCAGGAAATTATTTTTACATCCGGCGGGACAGAAAGCTGTAATTTGGCCCTCTTTGGCATTGCTCGCGCACACAAAGACAAAGGCAAACATATTATCATTTCCAAAATTGAACATCATGCCGTGCTTCACGCCGCTATGGAGCTCGAGAGCGAGGGGTTTGAAATAACTTATTTGGATGTTGATAAAGATGGCTTGGTTGATCCAAAAGCATTAGCAAAAGCAATCAGAAAGGACACGATTTTGGTTTCTGTTATGTATGCTAATAATGAAATTGGAACAATTGAACCAATCGCAGAAATCGGTAAAGAAATTTTAAAGAAGCGGCGCGAGTACAAGCATATTTATCCCTTTTTCCATACCGATGCCTGCCAGGCCACGGGGTATTTGGATTTGAATGTGGATAGGCTTCATGTTGACCTTATGACCATCAATGGTAGTAAAATGTACGGTCCCAAGGGTGCAGGAGTTTTATATTTAAGCAAAGGAACAAATTTGAAACCAATGCTCTATGGCGGCGGGCAGGAATTTTCCTATCGCTCCGGAACGGAAAACTTGCCGGGGATTGTCGGGCTTGCTGAGGCTTTACTTTTAGCGCAAAAGGAAAAGATGAAAGAAAGCGCGAGAGTTAAAAAGCTTAGGGACAAATTAATTAAGGGAATAGAAAAAAATATTCCGGATGTGAAATTAAACGGCCACGCGGAGAAACGTTTGCCGAACAATGTGAATATGACCATAACTGATATTGAGGGTGAGGCTATGCTTTTATATCTGGATGAGCTTGGCATCGCCGCTTCTACCGGTTCGGCCTGCACTAGCACAACTCTTGATCCGTCGCATGTGCTTCTAGCGCTCGGGCTTCCTTATGAAGATGCGCATGGCAGCTTGCGTTTGACCTTGGGCAAGGAAAATACGGAGAAAGATGTCGATTATCTTTTAAAAGTTCTCCCGGATATTGTAGAAAAACTTCGCCGGATTTCACCCATTAAATCTAGGGGAAAGAGGAAGTTAGCCCAGATTAAGAAGGGCTACTAGCAATTTAACAATGAAAAAATTGTTAAATGGCTACATTGTTAAATTGTTTTAATTATATTAATATTATGCCTAATAAAAAATCTAAGAAAGGTTCTCTCGCCGACATTGATATCCGCGATGTTTCCGGCGAGGGCTGGCTTTATTCAAAAAAAGTTAAAGACCATTTTTTCCATCCCCGGAATTTATTCAAGCCCGGTGAGGAGAAAAAATACAAGGCTGACGGAGTTGGCTATGTTGGTTCGCCGGCTTGCGGGGACGCCATGCGGGTTTGGATTAAAGTTGATAAGAAAAATGATAAAATAACTGATTGTAAATGGCAGACCTTTGGCTGCGGTTCGGCGATTGCTTCCACTTCGGCTATGTCTGAAATGATTACTGAAAAAGGCGGAATGAAGCTCGACAAAGCCATGAAGCTAACTCCGCAGGATATTATCAAGCGCTTGGGCGGTCTTCCTCCGCGAAAAATCCATTGTTCGGTTCTTGGTGACAAAGCTCTGCGCCAGGCCATCAATGATTATTTCAAAAAAAGCGGGCAGTTGGATAGAGTGCGTGTTGAAGGAGCAAGAGTTATTGATAAAGTTTTAAAAATAACCGATAAAGATATTGAAGAGGCCGTGCTTGAAGGCGCGAAAAGTTTTGCGGACGTGCAAAAGAAAACCAAAGTCGGAACAGGGGATAAGGGTTGTCTTGAAGAAGCGAAAAAATTGACGAATTTTTATATACAAAAGTATTACGGATAAAGATTGCAAATATCTCGAATTTAACGCGAATTACACAAATCTAAGGAGGACAAATTGAAAAAACGAAAAACTGTGTGCAAGTACGCCAAAGGAACGTTTCTTATTATATTTGTGGGCTTGCCGCAATTGGTACCTGCTATGGCAAGCTTACTTTGTAAAAAGATTCGTTCTTGAGATTTTTGCTGGCAGTAAAACAAACAACAACACCGAAGATAATCAAATCTTCGGTGTTTTTCTTTTTCTTGCTTTTCCGGTCTGCTTTTGCTAAAATTAAGGCAATATATTAATATTTTATGGGTATACTATACATTGTAGCAACGCCAATCGGAAACCTCCGGGATATTACTTTCCGCGCGGTGGAAGTCCTCGGGGAAGTGGATTTGATTTTATGCGAGGACACGCGGCAAACCAAAAAGCTTTTGGATAATTATAAAATAAAAACTCCGACCCTTAGCTACCATCAGCACAGCAAGCTTGGGAAAATGGAAGAAATTTTAAAGAGATTGCAGAAAGGCGAGAATTTAGCTCTTGTTTCCGATGCTGGCACTCCCGGGATTTCCGATCCGGGAAACAAATTGATTGAATTTTTGCTCCGTGAAGAAAAAGATTTAAAAATCATTCCGATTCCAGGAGCTTCAGCTGCCGTTGCCGCGCTTAGCGTTTCCGGATTTCCGACTGATAAGTTTTTATTTCTTGGATTTGTGCCGCACAAAAAGGGGAGGCAGACATTATTCAAAAATATCAGCGAAACAAAAGAGACAGTTGTTTTTTATGAATCCACGCACAGGATTTTAAAAATTTTGGAGCAATTGGGAAAATTTTTGGGTGAAGACCGGCAAGTGATGGTCGGGCGGGAATTGACCAAGATGTTTGAGACGATTTACCGAGGAACGCTGGATGAAGTTTTGGAACAATTAAAAAATGATACTACGAAAGGGGAATTTGTTATCGTTGTATCACCAAAATAATTTATGAAAAAATTTTACGTTACTACGCCAATTTATTATGTAAATGGTAAGCCGCATATCGGGCATGCTTATACGACTTTTGCGGCTGATATTTTGTCGCGCTATCATCGGATGAGGGGGTATGATTCTTTTTTCTTGGCCGGTACGGATGAAAATGCCCAAAAGAATGTAGAGTCCGCGGAAGAGAAAAAACAGAGCACCGAGGAGTATGTTAATGAAATGAGCGCTCTCTGGCAGGAGACTTGGGATAATTTGAGCATCATTAATAATGATTTTATCCGCACGACTGAAGAGCGGCATAAAGCGGCGGTGAAAGAATTTTTTGAGCGGGTTTATAAAACCGGTGATATTTACAAGGGGACTTACGAAGGGTTTTATTGCGAAGGTTGTGAAGCTTTTATTAAGGAATCTGATTTGGTTGACGGTAAATGCCCGGACCACAAGAAGAAGCCGAAAAAAATTAAGGAAGAAAATTATTTTTTCAAATTATCAAAATACCGCGATGAGCTTCTCGGCTACATTGATAAAAATCCGGATTTTATCCAGCCTAAATCCAGAAGAAATGAAATTATTAGCTATATTAAAAATTACATGGAAGATATAAGTATTTCTCGAGAATCTATGGAATGGGGGATACCGGTGCCTTCCGATGAAGAGCATGTTTTGTACGTTTGGTTTGACGCGCTTATCAACTATTTGACCGGCGTCGGTTTCGGCAAAGACAATAAACAATTCAAAAAATACTGGCCGGCGGATGTGCAGCTCGTGGGCAAAGATATTATAAAATTCCATTGTGCTCTCTGGCCGGCGATGCTTATTTCAGCGGGACTACCTTTGCCAAAAAAAGTTTTTGCTCATGGATTTTTTACTATCAACGGAGAAAAAATCAGCAAATCCCTCGGAAATGCTATTGATCCTGTTGATTTAGTTAATAAGTATGGAATTGACGCCGTGCGTTATTATTTATTTCGCGAGATTCCTTTTGGTGAAGACGGAGATTTCGCCGATTATCGTTTGAATGTAAGGTATGAAACAGATTTAGCCAATGGTCTTGGCAACCTTACCGCCCGGATTCTCTCCATGGCGGAGAAATATTTTAAAGGCAAAGTTCCCGCGGAAGTTCCCGGCCGCGTTGAACATTTTTGGAAAAAATATGAAAAAGAATTTGAAAATTTTGAATTTAATGAAGCGCTCGCTACCGCTTGGGATTTGATTCGCGAATGCGATCTCCTGATAGACCGTGAACAGCCCTGGGTTCTGGCCAAGCAAGATCCGGAAAAATTGCCGGGGATAATTTATACTTTGCTTGAAACTTTGCGGCATATTGCTTGGATGGTTTATCCTTTTATGCCCGCCGCCGCGGAGAAAATTTTATCCCAGCTCGGAGTAGAGGAACTTGAAAAAATAGAAGATTTCAAACAAATTAAAAAGTGGGGCGGGATGATTGAAGGAACAAAAGTGAAAAAAGGCGACATTTTATTTCCTCGTCTAGAAAAATAAGAAACACAGAAGTTTAATTAGAAAGAATTACGAATTATGAATTAAGAATTATGAAAGTATCGACTTAAACGATTTAAACGAGCGAAGCGATTAAACGTTTTAAACAACTTAAACATACTCTATGACTCTTTTTGATTTAATTTTAGTTTTAATTCTTTTCGGCTTTGCGCTTTATGGATTGTGGTTTGGATTAATCCACGCGCTTGGATCTTTTATTGGCGTTTTTGTAGCTTCATATTTTACGAGCCATTTTTACATGGGAGTTGCTGATTTTCTTACTGTCGATAGTGCTATTGGCAGAATTTTTGTATTTTTCATAATGTTTATGATAATTATGCGGCTGGTTGGCTTGCTTTTTTATTTTGTGGAGAAGATTTTTAATGTCGTCTCCATTATTCCATTTTTAAAAACAATTAACCGTCTGGCCGGAGCGATTCTCGGAGCGGCGGTAGGGGTTTTGGTTATCGGGCTTTTGCTCTACGTTGCCGGAAAATATGATTTGGGAGTTGTAACCGAAGCTATGGCAAATTCTAATTTTGCTCCATACTTTTTAGCCGCTACTTATATTTTACTGCCATTGTTGCCTGAGGCGTTGAAGAAACTTCAGTCGTTTATTTAATAATATAACGAATGACTCACAAATGGAGGCAAATGACTCACACATAGGTTATCTTGAACCAGAGTTAAGTTATATAATTGTTGGTTTGCTGATTGAGATTAGCAGGAAATATGGTTATTTATACAAAGAAAAATTTTATCATAATGCCTGCATTGAGTCTTTTGATAGAAATAAGTTAAAATATATTTCACAGCCCAGAATAAATATTTGTTCTTTGGACACCGGTAGGCCGCTTACAGTTTATATACCAGATTTTTTGATAGGCAATAAAATAATTTTGGAATTAAAAGCGGCTAAGTTTATTCATAAAGAAATGGTTAATCAATTAGATCAATATCTAAAGGCCTCTGTGTTTGAAATAGGATATTTGATAAATTTTGGCACACCCAAAGCGCAAATTATAAGAAGGATTTATACTAATAATAAAAAACCATGGTTAAACACTGAAAATCATGTGTGAGCCATATGTAATTATTTGTGAGTTATATGTCATTAATAGATACCCATTCACATATAAATTTTAATGCCTACAAAGACGATGGAGATGAAGTTATAAAAAGAACTTTGGCGAATGATACTTGGATGATAAATGTCGGTACGCAAAAAGATACTTCCAAGCGGGCAATTGACATTGCAGAGAAATATGATAAGGGAGTTTACGCTGCTATCGGGCTTCATCCGATTCATTTGGAAGAAATGCATGTGGATGAGGAAGAGATTGAATTCAAGACGCGGCAGGAAGAATTTGATTATAATTTATACAAAAAATTAGGTGAAAGCGAAAAAGTTGTGGCTATCGGCGAGATTGGCCTTGATTATTATCGCCTGCCAAAATATAGGCCGATAGAAGAAGTAAAGGAACGTCAGCACGAGGCATTTAAACTCCAGCTTGATTTGGCGGAAGATTTGGACGTGCCGGCAATAATCCATTGCCGCGAGGCGCATGATGATATTAAAAAGATTCTTCATGATCGCTACGACGGAAAAAAATTTAGCCGAGAGAGAGGAGTGCTACATTGTTTTTCAGGTAATTTAGAATTGGCTAACGAATATATTGAATTGGGGTTTATGGTGAGCTTTAATGGTCTTATTACTTTTAATAATTCCTGGGATAAGGTAATTCCGGAATTGCCTTTGAATAAGATTATGATTGAAACCGATGCGCCGCTTTTAACGCCCGTGCCATTTCGCGGAAAAAGAAATGAGCCCCTTTATGTAAAATATGTGGCAGAGCATATTGCGGGTCTTCGCGGCATGAATTTCGAAGAAGTGGCAGAGATGACTTTTGAAAATGCCCTAAGGTTATTTTCAAAAATCAAAAAATAAAATTTGTTTTTTAAGCGCAGATGCGATAATATAATATAAATTGAATTTTTATGGAAACGTTGCTTATAATTTTGATAGTTTTGCTCATAGCCGGCTTTGCCGCCATTTTTTGGTTTGTAAATAAAAAATTATCCGCTCCGACAGATGATAAAGATAAACAAAGCTTGGTAATGCTTCAAAATCAGATTAATGAGCTTAATAAAGTTTTGGATTCCCGACTCGGCGAATCGTACAAGGCCATGCAGCAACAATCTTACCACAGCCAAAAAGTAATCCGGGAGGTTACCGAAAAATTAACCAAGCTTGATGAAACCAACAGGCAGGTTAAAGATTTTGCCGGACAAATGCAATCCTTGGAGAATATTTTAAAAAATCCCAAACAACGTGGAATTTTGGGCGAGTATTTTTTGGAAACGGTTCTGAAGAATGTCCTGCCACCCTCAGCCTATAAATTGCAATATAAATTCAAAGACGGAGAAATTGTTGATGCCGTTATTTTTATAAAAGAAAAAATAATTCCCGTGGATTCAAAATTTTCTCTGGAAAATTATAATAAAATAGTGGAAGCGAGCGACAAGTCCGAACGCGAGCGCCTGGAAAAATCTTTTAAAACCGATCTAAAAAATCGGATTGATGAAACTTCTAAATATATAAGGCCCAATGAAGGCACTATGGAATTCGCTTTTATGTTTATCCCTTCCGAGGGAATTTATTATGATTTGTTGATAAACCAAGTCGGTGCCATTAAAGTAAATACCCGCGACCTTATAGAATACGCTTTTAAAGAAAAACACGTGATTATTGTCTCGCCGACTTCTTTTTTCGCTTATCTGCAAACGGTTCTCCAGGGTTTGCGCGCCCTGCAAATAGAAGAATCCGCCAAAGAAATAAGAAAAAATGTTGAACAGCTTAATAAGCATATTTTAAGTTATGAATCTTTTATGCAGAAGCTCGGCAATAATTTGGGTACGACCGTAAATATGTACAACAGCGCCTATAAAGAATTTAAGAAAATAGATAAAGATGTTTCTAAAATAACAGAAGGAGAATCAAAAGTTGATCCTTTGGAACTCCAAAGGCCCGAACAATAAAAGTCCCGCCGGAAAGGCCCTCGCGCCTTTCTATTTTGGAGGAGATCCACCATTATCCCACTTATCCCGCGAAAAAAATTCGATACACCGGTGCTTTCCTCCTTTTTTTATCAAATAAAACACCGTTTTTACCAAATCGGTGATTTTTTTATTTAAAAACAAAAAGCCGCTCTTTTGTTAAGAGCGGCTCGGTCGATTTTTAGTGCCCCTGTCCATTTGAGTTTGCGCCGATGGTATTTTAGAGAATGGGCGCCGGGGAAATTCAGCCCATGCCCAAATCGACCAAAAAACGCTAAGGCTTGGCGGTATCTTTGTAAAAAACATCAAAATGATGTTTTAAAGTATATATCTGACGATAATGGAGCGAATATGTAAAATATTAAAGCATTTTTATTGTTAAGTCAAATATGCTTGGGGATAATTTTATGCAAAATTAGCTTAAATATGCTATAATTTACTTAAATAATATATGAAAAAAATAACGAAAAACTTAGTTTTTTTAAGTTTGGGTTTTTTGGTACTCGCCGGACCCGTTTTTGGCATGTCTTCAACAAATTATCAAATTAATTGGGATTCCATGAATGCCGGCGGTTCAGAGACAAGCACATCTGATAATTACAAGATAAAAGACACTCTTTCAGAAATCGCTACCGGAGCCAGCACCAGCGCGGGATTGCTTTATGAAGCCAAAGCCGGATATAGGCAGGGTACGGGCACGCTGCCGGTTTTGTCGTTTTCTTTGGTGACGCAGAATAATTCCACCAAATTGGCGTATGCGGCTTTTTCCGGTGGAGCTTATACGGTTACGGCAAGTTCCACCCCTTCCGGTTTTTCCGTGGATGATTATATCGCTGTTGTGGAAAATGAGGGAGGATCGCAGCTTGTTGCCATAGGAAAAATTTCAAATATTGCGGGGAATGTAATTACTGTGGATAAATGGAATGGCAATCAAGCGACAATGAGCGCTAATCCCGCCGGAAGCGATGATTATATTTATAAATTAAGCGGAGCTTCCGCGGCGCTGAGCACTTTATCAAAAACAGCGGTAAAAACTTCCGTGACCGGACTTGAGGTCTTGACTAACGCCTCCGGAGGATATACGGCTTCGGTTTATGATGATGGTAATTTGCGAACCGCTTCCGGAGATGATATTAATGACGTAGCCGACGGCACGGTAACTGCCGGCAGTGAAGAGTATGGTATAAGTACGGCGGGTGCTGACGCCGCCGGAGCCGGCGATTTTGCTATTACCACCACCAATACCAGCGTGGCTACAAGCGCCGGAGGATCCAATAACCGGACAGCTATAATTTATCAAGCTTCAATCGCCGATAGTACAGAGGCCGGTAGCTACAGCCATAGTGTTACCTATACCGTAACAGCTAATTTTTGATTGTTAATAATCCGCATTTGCGCAAATAAACGCCAATAGTTTTTATGAAGAAAATATTTTTAGCCGTAATTATATTTTTCGCCATAGCTGATTCCGTTGCAGCGGTGGCCATAGCGCCGGCGCGCTTTGATGAATTGGTTTTTGAACCCGGAGAAGAAATTCAGGAAAAATTTGTAATATATAATGACGAAGCGGTTAAAAAAAATTTTTATTTTACGGCAGAAAATTTTATCGCCGGCAGTCAGCCGGGAAAGCCCGAGTTTACAGGCAATTCTCAAAGTGGGTTGGCTTCTTGGATTACCTTTCCTGAAAAAGAACTAATTTTGGCTCCCGGTGCCGAAAGGGAAGTAATTTTTACAATTGCCATACCCGAAGAGGCTGATCCGGGAGGTTATTATGCGGCTATTTTTGCCATCAGCGGAAATTCTTTAACACAAGATGATACAATAGTTCAGACTTCAAAAGTGGGAATTTTACTTTTAGGAAAGGTTCCCGGCGAAGTGGAGTATAAGGCTTCGTTGGTTGATTTTAAAATAGACGGCGCGGATAATAAAGTTTTTTACAGTATAAAGCCGCGCGAATTTAGCGCTGTTTTTAAAAACAGCGGCAATGTGCATTTTCGCCCCGAGGTGAAAGTTAATATCAGCAATTTTTTCGGATTAAATAAAAAGACCGTTAGCTTAAATTATTCCGGCGGATACCTTTTGCCGGATAGCGACAGACGTTTTGAGGGTTTTTGGCGCGAAAAAATCGACATTTCCGGCTTTGCCGAAAAGTTTATAAATCAGATTAAAGAGCCGGCTTTTGGACGATATAAGGCCGAGCTTGTTTTTTCCGCCGCGGGCGAAACAAAAATTTCAAAACAAATTATTTTTTGGATAATACCGTATCATTTACTTATATTAATTGCTGTCTTTATTGTTTTACTTGTTTTAGCGCTGAAGATTTATAATAAAAATTAATTTCTAATTCCTAATTGACCTAATTTTTAATCAATGATTAATTATTAAATGTCCAATGAAAAAAATTAGTCATTAAATAATTAGATAATTGGAGTTCCCGTCTGCCGGCAGGCCGGTGATTAGAAATTAGATATTAGTAATTATAATGAAAAATAAATTCAAAACAACATTATTTTTAGGACTGGCGCTGTTTTTAATGTGCCTTTATTTTACTTTTCCGGTCCACGCTGATTCGGTAACAAATTTTTCCGATACGGTTTCTACCCACTTAACGAGCACGGCCGCCAATCATACGATTCAGTTCACAACACCCGGCGGAGTGGGGGCGGGGGAGACTGTTGTTTTGGCTTTTTCAGACAGTTTTACCATAGGAAGTGTTGATTATACCGATATTGATGTTGCTGATGACGGAATCGATCTGACACTGGGAGCGGCGCCCGCCGGAGCCACTTGGGGCGCGTCTTTTTCCGGAAATACGCTTACCATTACTTCAGGAACCGGTACCATTGCCGCGGCTTCGGTAATTAGTATACAAATCGGCACCAATGCCACAAGCGGAGCCGCTGGAGACCGGCAGATTACCAATCCCGCTTCCAGCGGAAGCTATACCATAAATTTATCAGGCACTTTTGGCGACACCGGAGAGGTGGCTGTTCCTATCACTACCGGCGAAGGTGCGGCCGTGACGGCTAGTATTGATACTGGTGGCGGAACTACTGGTGGGGATGATGACAACACTCCACCCATAATTTCCAATATTCAAGTTATAAATATTACGGTTAATTCCGCTACCATTACTTGGGATACCAACGAAGCCTCCACTTCCATAGTAAAATACGGCCTGACCGAAAGCTATGAACTTCCGGATGAAAGCTCTTATCTTTTTGTTACTTCCCACAGCATAAGTTTGGAAGGCTTGGACCCGGGAACTCTTTATAATTTTCAAGTGGGCTCCATTGATGATGCCGGTAATGCCGCTTACTCCGAAAACCATAATTTTACCACCGCTATAATTGAGGGAGATTACCTATATATGCGGGCTATTCCCGAAAAACGCTTACCCTCGGAAGGAAATAACAGCGCGGTGATTCATGTGCGCGGCTACAGAAGTGGAACTTCAAATAAAATTATTGATGAGCTTATAACCACCAATAATTATGGTTATGATACCAGTATCAGCCTTGAGGAAATATCTTTGCCGTTGGATGTTGATTTTTTAATAAAAGGGAATGCCCATCTGCAATACCGGAAGAATAATATTACCTTGACTGAAAATTCTGATTTGGTGGATTTTAGCCAAGACAAAACAGTTAAATTGAAAGCCGGGGATGTAAATGATACTTTTGGAGATAATTATGTAAATGGCGCCGATCTTTCGGTGATTTCCACAAAGCTCTATGCCAGTGGCGGGCGGGTTGATCTAAATAAAGACACAACGGTTAACGGATTGGAGTTTGCCATCTCCATTACCAATCTTTACAATTGGGGAGATTTTTAAAAAACCATTATCAATTTGTATAAATAATGAGCAAATTTAGGAATTTAATTAAAAAAGTTTATTTGGCGGCAGCAATATTTTTGGTGCTGAATTTATTTTTGCCTTTTGTTTCTTTACCGGCGCGAGCCGCGGAAGCCAGCTTTTCTTTGTCTCCCGTGAGCGGAGGAAATTATATAGGGCAGACTTTTGATGTTAATATTTTAATAAATACCGGAGGCGCCGACACCGACGCGGCCGATGTTATTCTGCATTATGATTCTCATTATTTGGAAGTGGTGGATATGATTTCAAGCGTTCCGGGGGTGCAGGTTAAGCCCGGTTCCGTTTATGGAGCTTATCCCGGCAATCAAGTTGACCCGGCCACGGGTACCATAAGAATTACCGCTTTTTCCATATTTCCCTATAATAGCGGCGGAGGCAGTGATATTTTTGCCACTATCAGGTTCCGTGGTAAAAATACAGTTTCCAATACCAGCGTATCTTTTGATTTTACTCCCGGCGAATCAATTGACTGCAATATAGCTGAAACGGGTACCAGTGAAGATATATTAGCTTCGGTTGCCGATGGAGCTTCTAATGTTTTGCCGGATAATAATCCTCCATATATCACGGGTTTTAGTCCCGTAAACGGCGCGAATAATGTTTCGCCGTCTACAAATATACGTTTTAATATTCGCGATGATGAAACGGCGGTGAATTTGGATTCTTTGAGAATTAATGTCGCGGGCACCGAATATACTCGTGGCGGCGCTAATAAATTCACTTACACGGGCAGTGCGAAAAATTATTCCATTACCGTAAATCCCGCGCAGAATTTTTCTTACAGTCAAATCGTTAATGTCTCGGTAAATGCGCGCGATGCCTATAATAACATAATGCCGGCTTATAATTCACTTTTTACCACCGCGCCAAAACCGGAAAATTTTCCACCCGAATTATCTCCCATTTCCGACAAAACGGTATTTTCCGGCTCGACTGTTTCTTTTGTTGTCTCGGCAACGGACGCCAATAGCGGAGACCGGCTTTCTTTAAGCATGCTAGGGGCTCCCGCCGGAGCTTCTCTTACACCGACCGCCAAAGGCAAAGCCCTTTTTTCTTGGGATACAACCATGGCGGAGATAAGAGATTATCCCATTACTTTTCGTGTGCAAGATAATGGTGATCCCATTTTGAGCGATGAAGAGCAAATGGTTATAAGTATTACAGAAACCGCGCTTCCGCCCGAGCCTCCGGCGCCCGAATGTCCGCCATGTCCGCCTTGCGGAGAGCGCACCGAATGTTCGGATAATATAGATAATGATGGCGATGGCGATATTGATTTTTCCGCCGACTTGCAGTGCAGCGATTATTATGATGATAGTGAGTCGGAAGGTGGATTAGCTTATTTTTTCGGTGAAGTTTGGAACAGCGTCAAAAATAAAGTAAAGAACAGTCGCGTGGGAAAATTTGTTTTGAGTAATATATTTAATCTCTCGGCCAATGGAGACGGGTATTTTGCTCTTTCTCCCAATAGCGGATCTTTTTATCCCGGACAGGTTATCTCAATAAATATTTTGGAAGGCACGGCTTTTGAGGACACCAATGCCGCTGATGTTGTTTTATATTATGATCCGGATTATCTGGAAGTGGTTGATGCTATACCGGGAACTCCCGGAGTACAGGTTCAGCCCGGATCAATTTATGAAGTTTATCCAGGAAATGTAGTGGATAGCGGAGATGGTGTGATTAGGATCACCGGTTTTTCAATTGTGGGCACATTTAATAGCGGAGACGGTTCCGGAGTGTTTGCTACCGTAAATTTTCGCGCCAAACAAACCACCGCCGCGACTTCGCTTAATTTTCAATTTACGCCCGGATCGACTACCGATTCCAATATATTACTCCAATCCACCAATGAAGATATTTTGGCTTCGGCGGGAAGCGCCACTTTTGCCATTATACCGGATGCCGGCCCGCCCTATATTACAGATTTTTTGCCGCCGAACGAGTCCGTAAATCGAGCCAGAAACAGTAATATTTCTTTCCGTATCAAAGACGATGAAACCGGCGTTAATATAAATTCCGTCCAAGTTTTGGTAGACGGAGTTGAATATACGGCCACGGGAGCCAATAGATTCTCGTATTTGGGAAATTCTTTTAATTATTTAGTGACGATAAATCCTCCTAATTTTGATTATAGTCAAAGAGTGGATGTATATGTGGATGGTAAGGACACGCAAAACAATACTATGTCCACTTATCATTCTTGGTTTAGAGTAATGGATGAACCGGAAAATCATGCTCCGGTTTTGGAATTTATTCCCGACCAAACCGCCCATATTACCACCCTAAATTCATTTGTAATAAATGCTTCCGATTCGGACAGTGGGGATATAATAAGTTTCGAACTCGAAGGAGCTCCGGCGGGTGCTACAGTAACCAAAGCTTCCAATGTAAAGGCTGTTTTTAATTGGATTCCCGGCGAAGATGATATTGGAACGCATTACGTTACCATAAAAGTTTCCGACAATGGATCACCAAAAATGTCAGATGACCAGATTGTAGCTATAGAGGTTTCCGATTTGGAAGAAGGCGAGCCGTCCGAACCCCGCCCGGAATGCGCGCCTTGTCCGGTTTGCGCGCAATGTCTTGATGGCCGTGATAATGACGGAGACGGGAAAATTGACTATCCTTTTGATCCCGGTTGTGAAACCGAAGATGATGTCGATGAAACCGATCCTGAAGTGATGCCCGCTTGTTCGGACGGCGCGGACAATGACGGCGACGGCTTGGTTGATTTTCCGTTTGATCCCGGATGCGAGAGTGCGGCTGACAATGATGAGACTGACACCGAGATTACCGAATGTTCCGACGGAGTGGATAATGACAATGATGGAAAAATAGATTTTCCCAATGACCCGGGCTGTTTAAACGCGGCTGATAATAATGAGACCGATCCCTTGATTCTTCCGGAATGTTCCGACGGCGCGGACAATGATAATGACGGTTTGGTGGATTTTCCCAATGATCCGGGCTGCGCGAGCGCCGCTGATGATAGTGAAACCGAAGCGGCGGTTGCTATTTGTTCGGACGGTATTGATAACGACGGCGATGGTAGGACGGATTATCCTTTTGACCCCGGTTGTATTAATGAACTTGACGATGATGAAACCGATCCGCCGATTCCGCCGCAGTGTTTTGATTCTTCAGATAATGACGGCGACGGCAGGATTGATTTTCCCAATGATCCCGGATGCGAAAGCGCGGCTGATGACGATGAAATTAATATAACTTTACCGGCGTGCGCGGACGGTCGCGACAACGACGGCGACGGTTTGGTTGATTTTCCCAATGATCCCGGATGCGAAAGCGCGGCTGATAATAATGAATTTGACGTGGTGGAAGAGGAAGATGTTCCCAGTTGTTCGGATGGTCGTGATAATGACCGCGACGGTCTTATAGATTATCCCGTAGACCCGGGATGTGAAAGCCCCGATGATGACAGTGAGCTTGATTTGGAAGATATACCGGCGCTTGTAAATTTATTTATAGATTCCACGCTTGATATAGCGCGGCCCATAGTGGAAGGAGCGGCTGAAGCTACTCGCGAAGTCATTGATAATCCCAGAGTGGAGCGCGTTTCCACCGATTATGTAGCTCCGGCGGCCGCCATAGTGGCTATTACCAATGCTTCAACCGCTATTTCGGTAGTTTCACTTTTCCCGTATTTACAATTTCTTTTTACAGAGCCTCTTTGGCTTTTGGCCAGAAGAAAACGTTACGGTTGGGGAGTTGTCTATGATGCTATAACAAAAAGACCGATTGATTTGGCGGTAGTCAGGCTTTTTAACCAAGATACCGGCGCACAGGTGCAAACCAGAGTGACTGACAAGCTTGGGCGTTATTATTTTATAGTTAAAAAGGAGGGAAATTATCGTATAGCGGTAACCAAGCCCGAATATAAATTTCCTTCGGAAACAATGAAAGGAGAGAGGAGTGATATTAAATATACCGAAGTTTATCATGGAGAAACAATAGAGGTTAGTCAGTCGGGAGCGGTTATTACCGCCAGTATTCCGCTTGACCCTGAAAAAGAAGTGGTTCCGGACAAAAAAGTTATTGCCGGGCGCCTGGCCAAAAAATTACAGCATGCGGTTTCTCTTTCCGGTCTTGTTATATCTTTTATAACCGTGGTTATAGCCCCTAGGCTGCTTATAATTTTGCTTTTCCTATTGCATGTGGCCATATATATTTTGTTCCGTCGTCTTGCTTATCCCAAAAAGCCCAAGAATTGGGGAATTGTTTATGATAAAAAGACCAAAGAGCCGCTTGAGAAAACAGTGGTGCGTATATTTGACAATAAATTTAATAAATTGCTTGATACTCAAGTAACAAGTTCACGGGGGCGATATGGATTTTTGGTAGGTCCCAATGTTTATTATTTAACGGCTGATCGCCCGGGATATGAGAAACAAAAAACCGAACCGCTTGATTTTCATAAGGTGGAAGAGGGAACATTTTTGACTAAAAATATTCCTTTACCCAGAAAAGAAGGTAAAAAAAGAACAACGTGGAATAAAGACAGCCGAATTAGCAAAGGAGCTTATAAATGGGGAGGAAGACAAACGTCCGAAGGATACAGAAGAAAAGCCGTCCGCGCCGGTTACTGAACCAAAAGAAAGTGTGGAAGAAGAAATAGATAAAAGCGGAGGTGAAGTGATAGAAAAAGCCAAAGAAATTTGGCAAGAAAGCGAAGAAAACGATTCGCATGATACTGTATCAATAAAAGAGATTGAAAAAAAGGATAATGATATTAATATTGAAGAAAAAGAGGATAAAAATATAGCGTCCAAACAATCAAAAGAAAGCGAAAAAATAATAAATTCGGCCAAAGAAATGTGGGAGAAAATTGATGAAGATAAAAAAGAAGGCGAGGATTTGATTAACAAAGAGAAAATGGATAATTTTGAAGACAAGGAAGAAAAAAATAAAAATTAACCATCATGCGTTCTTTAGAATTTGCCAATGATGAATATTATCATGTTTTTAACAGAGGAGTAGAGAAACGAGATATTTTTTTGGATGATTAAGATTACATCAGGTTTTTGAAAAGTATGAGGGGATTTAATAGGATTCCGTCCATAGGGAGTTTGTATGATTTATCAAAAAGGGAATCTAAGATGAAGACGTCCGATGTCTTCGAAGACATCGGACGTCTTCATCGCGATAATGAAAAATTAGTTGAATTTATAGCTTATTGCCTTAATCCCAATCATTATCACTTTATTTTAAGGCAGCTTGAAAATGACGGTGTCTCGCGGTTTATGAAGCGCCTAGGCAATGGTTATACGAAATATTTTAACTATAAATATGATCATTCAGGTTTTTTGTTTCAGGGAAAATTCAAAGCCAGACATATAAAAGATAACGCTTCGTTGATTTGGCTTTCTGTTTATGTAAATGCCAACACGGAAATCCATAATATTACTTCTCGGGCGGAAAAATATAAATGGTGCAGTTTTCCTGATTATCTGGGATTAAGAAAAGGAACTTTATGCGATAAAGAAGCTGTTTTAGGGCAATTTTATGGCAGCAATGATTACAAGCAATACACAGAAGAAATTTTGCCTATAATTAGAGAAAATAAAGAGTTTAAAAAATATATAATTGAATAGGTTGCCGCAAGGTTCTAATGTCCTCCGCGAGGTCCTTAGAACCTATGTGGATAATTTGTTAAAAAGTTGTTTGTTTTTGTGATATAATAAACTAAAGTTAGCAGAAAATAGCGATAAGGTGGCTGAGGTCATCATAGTTTTAATATAATGAAAAACTTTTTAGTGAAAGTTTTAGAAAAAATAAAGGAAAATCAAAAGATTTTGCCCATGTTTTTGCTTGGGTTTGTTTTTGTTGTTGCCGGAATTTTTGGCGGCAATACAAATTCAAAAGCGGCCATTACCAAGTACTTAAATTATCAGGCAAAAATTTTGGACAGTTCCGGCGTGGCCGTACCTGACGGCAGTTATGATGTTGTATTTAGGATTTGTATAACTGATGATTGCAGTGATCCGACCGATCCTGTATGGACAGAAACTTGGAATGCCGCCGGCACAGAACAAGTTTCAGTTACAGATGGACTTTTTAGCGTACTACTCGGCAAACATACGGCGCTGGATTTGGATTTTAACGGATCTGAATATTATCTGGGAGTGAATTTTAATGGGGACGGAGAAATGACACCTTTGAAGCGTATTGTCGGCGCGCCATATGCCATAAATACGGATTTATATCAAGGATTAGATTTAACATCCCTAGATAATAATTTTACTTTAAAAGGCGATGCTTCTTCTTCGCGGACGATTACTATTGGACAGACAGCGGCTAATGCCGATAATGTGGTTATTGATTCGGCTAATTGGACTATGGCTTCCACTGGAGCTCTTGTCATAGCTCCTACTGCCGCTCTTACTACAGCTATTGATCTTACCGATACGGATATAACCAATGCTATAAACATTGGAACCAATAAAATTTTGGGTACCACGGGAGTGATTGATTTTACGGATTTTGATGTTTCAGATGACGGAGCGGTAACGCTCGCGCCGGATGATGGTGGAACAGGTATTACTATAACTCCCGGCGCCGCGCTTACTACCGGACTTGATGTTTCTAACGGAAGTATTACCAACGCGGTTTCAGTGGGTTCAAATACTATCACCGGCAGTGAAGCTGTAATTGATTTTACTGACTTTGATGTTTCTGCCGATGGATTAATCACCATTGCCAATGACGCCGACGGCGTAGGTCTTACCATATCCCCGAGCGGAGCCACTACCACCGCTATTAATGTTTCCGACGGAAATATTACCAATGCTATAAATATTGGAGCAAATAAAATACTTGGTACTACCGGCACCATTGATTTTAATTTATTTGATGTAGCCGCAACCGGAGCTATAACCGTTGCCAATGGAGCTGACGTGGTCGGGCTAACCATTGCACCGACTATCGCTACTACCACAGCCATTGATGTGTCTGATTCTGATATAACAAATGCGGTTAGTGTAGGTGCAAATACTATAACAGGAACCACGGCAGTAATTGATTTCACTGATTTTAATGTAGATGCGGATGGCTTGGTAACCTTAGCGCCCGATGGAGGTGGTACAGGTATTACCATTACGCCTTCCGCCGGATTAACTACCGCGTTAGATGCTTCCGACGCGGAGATTACCAATGCTTTGAGTATTGGAGCAAATACTATCACCGGCACCACCGGAGCCATTGACTTTAATCTTTTTGACGTTGCCGCAACCGGCGCTATAACCGTTGCCAATAGCGCCGATGTCGTGGGTTTAACCATCGCTCCGACCATTGCCACCGCTACCGCCATTGATGTATCGGACACTGATATTACCAACGCCTTATCAATCGGTTCAAATACCATCACCGGTACCACGGGAGCCATTGACTATACATATTTTGACGTGGCTGCCACTTCGGGCGCTGTAACTTTGACCCGACAGGCAACCGGCACTTCGCCCCTAACCATCACGGGAATTGCCAACGCTACTACGGCTGATATTGACCTAAATACTCAAAACAATCAAGGAACGGTTATTGACGTGGATTGGATGGCCGAAACGCAAGAAGGCGCTACCACGGGTTTGAGTATAGATTTTTCAAATTTAACTGACGACAATACTAATACTATTTACGGCTTACATGTTAATGATTTTAACGCCGCCGGTGGAGGAGGGGGAACACAGTACGGCTTATATATCCAAGGCACCAATTGGGATTTTGGAATTTTTACCGAGGACGTTATCGGTATCGCTAACTCCGGAAATACCGGTACATTGCAGGCGACTTTAACCGGCGATAAAGTTTGGACTTTGCCCGATACTACGGGAACCATCGCGCTTACTTCCGATATTCCGGCCGGCGCGAGCCTCTGGGAAACAGACGCCACTTCCACTTATGAGGATGATGATGATGTTTTTGTGGGCGCTACTTCAGAGACTATCACCAATGCCGGTTTTTCTCCGGACGGCGATGACTTTTTTGTGGCCGGAGACGCAGGTATTGCGGGCGATGTTTATACAAATAGTTCATTTATCGCCGGAGCCAGCTTAACTCTTAGCGATGCCGGAATTACCGACTCCAATAGCGATCTGGCTTTTACTTCCACTACCGACGGATTTACTTTTACTTTTACCGATAGTGGTGCCGGTGATGATTTTGCGATTGATAGCACTGTTTTTGTCGTGGAATCCGACGACGACCAAGTGGGAATCGGCACCGCCAATCCCTCCACTCTTCTGGAAGTATCGGGCGGAACCTCGACCTTTACTTTGGGGGCCGGTAGCCAGGTTTTAATTGACGCCGCGAGCACCGATCATACCGGGACCGAGGGTGCCTTGCGGGTTAATGTGGATACTGCTACTGATTCCAATTACGGACTGTATATTGACTATCAAACCGTTGACGATGGTGGAGCTGATACCGTCTATGCCGGATATATCACCATAGATAATGATTCCACTACTGTTGATGACACAGTTTATGGACTTTATGTGGAATCTCTGGATTCGGCCGATGATGACGCCGATAAAGTGGCCGACCATCTTATTTATATAAATAATGCCGATACCAATAATCCCGTGGGCGCGGGCATTACCATAGCCGCGGCTGCCGGAGGAATTACCACTGCCGTGGACGCTTCCGACGCGGAGATTACCAATGCCTTAAGCGTGGGAGCTAATACTATCACCGGCACCACCGGAGTTATTGACTTCGATCTTTTTGGCGTAGCCGCAACTGGCGCGATAACCATAGTTAATGGCGCGAATGTTGCCGGTCTTACCATTGCTCCAACCGTGGCTACCACCACCGCCATTGATCTTACCGATACGGATATAACCAATGCTATAAACATTGGAACCAATAAAATTTTGGGTACCACGGGAGTGATTGATTTTACGGATTTCGACGTTTCCGCCGATGGAAATGTAACTATTGCCTCAGATGATGGAAACACGGCCCTTACGGTTTCTACGGACGAATACACGCAAGATATTGTTTCTATTACCGGCCAAGCTGCTGATACTGATGGTATTGATGTTGCTTTTACTTTGGTTAATGATGATAATGTGGATACTATAGGAGCCATTTCACTAAATATAACTTCCGCAAATACCGGTGATGCCGATGTTTTGGCGGGACTCTTGGTGAATAATGTGTCAAGCGCTGACGGCACGGTAAATGAATATGGAATTTATGTAGCCGGTTCTGATTGGGATTATGGTTTAGTTGTTGATGACGCCGCCAAATATACGCTTGGAGCCGCCGAACAAATTTTAATTGATGCCAACTCAACCAATCATACCGACACAAGCGGAGTAATTGACCTTAATCTAACAACCGGTGGTACGGGAGTAAAGGGAATTAATGTTGATTTGGCATCCGGCGCGGATTTGGGAGCAGCGGAGAGTATAGTCGGATATAATATTGGATTAACCAATCGCCTTAACGACCATGCATCTTCAAGTGTGGTCGGCTATAGCGCTGATATAACGGCTGATAATGGCGGAGGGCTAATGATAGCGTATTATGCCGGAACGGGTTTTGATGATACTGATGAATATGCTTTTTATAGTGATAGCGGGGAGGTCACTTATAAAGTTGGAGCTGCCCAAAAGGTTTATATTGACGCTACCACAACCAGTCATACTAATGCTGACGGAGTATTTTTGATTCAAGCGGCGGCTGATACAGCCGGATTTGAAGGAATTTATACCAGTACCACTTCGCAGGGAGATTATAACAACGTCGTGGGCATTAGATCGGATATAACCTCCGGAGGAATGACCGGCGGTACTGATACAAACAGCGGTTTTTATGCCAGTGTAACCAATAATGCCGGAGACTTATTGGGTTCGGGAATTGCGGGATTTAACGCTGATGCTACTGACGCCGGCGGGCTCGGGTCGCTTGTAGCTTACAGAGCAGGTGATAATTTTGATTATTCCATATATGTCGCTTCGGGAACCGCTTATTTCACCGGCAATTCATACATACATATGGTAAATAGCGACGGTCCGGGCTGGGACGTGCGTTTGGCTTCCTCAACCCAGACTGATAATTTTAATTCAATAGGTATAAATTTGACTATAGAGGACGACGCTGATGTGGGAGAAACATATACCGGTTTAGATGTTGCGATTACCAATAATTCCGAAGTTGTTGACGCTGACAATGTTTATGGTATAAATGTCGAAAATTTAGGGGTTAATAATACGGATGGAAAGAATTACGGCATATACCAATCGGGAACCAATTGGGAGTTTGGCCTTTATGTGGAAGATAGTGTGAAATTTGATTTTGGCAGTGCTACGAATAATTTTCAGATAGACGCCGCGACGACCGACAACACTTCAACTGCCGGTGTTTTGGATTTAGATATAGACACAAAAACCGACACCAACAAAGGTTTAAGTATAGATTACGAAGTACTTGACGCCGACGCCGATTCGCAAACTTTTTATGCGCAATACATGGCTCTAACGGTTGATGCGGATGCTGATAATACCGGATCTACCATAAAAGGTCTTTATATTACCACTACAAACAATGAAGATACTTCAACTGTTTACGGAATTGAAGTTGCAGATATATCTGATAGCGGCGACGGCAATTCAACGGTAGCTATTGGGCAAACCGGGGATACTTGGGATTTTGGTTTATACATATCAGATACAGCTCATTTTGAGAAGAAGGTTGAAATAGGATATTCAAATGATTCAGATGCGTTATTTGATGTGCAGCTTGGCGCCGCGCAAAGGGTGCGCATTGATGCTGCAACCAATAATTCCACAGTAGCTAGTCGAGGTTTGTTTTTGATAGATGCTAATACTTCTACTGACGGCAATGCGGCTCAATATATTGAGTATGATATAGCAGATGATGATACCAATTCTGAGAGTTTTTATGCTCTTAGAATTGCAACAAACATGTCAGGTACATATAATGACAGTGATTCGCTTTATGGCATCTATATAGATAATGTTGCAGGTTCTCCCAGTAATACTACAAATTATGCTATTTATCAGGCAGCCGGAGGTGATTGGAATTATAGTTTATATACTACTTCTGTGGCTCATTTGTCCGGCGGCGTAGCAACATTAGCTAAAACAGGCGATTGTGGCGATGGAGATTTTACTACCGCGGTTGATGGTCTTTTATGCGTGGATGATACAGGTGGTTCGGAACAATTGTGGTTTAGAGCAGGTGGGAGTTGGTATTTTATAAACAAAAGCGGTTCTTTTTGGGTAACGAAAAATGAAGTTATTGATCCAAATGGTCATAATTTAAAACCGGGGGATACTGTAATAGGTCGACTTGATTTTGATACTGTTGACGGACAGATTCACGGTATATATGAATATTTTGATTTTGATAGTTTGGTTGACGATATTAATTTACTTAAAGGTAAAATTTTATCAACTCCTTCATATAAAAATAATTTGCCTATTTCCGGGCTGCATTGGTCCATAGATGACTATGGAGTTCTTACTTCCTCAATTCCCGTAATGGGAGGATATAATAAGGAAGTGTATAATACCGCTTCCACGGAAGCGGAGATTACCTTAAGCGGTAAAGCGCAATTAAGCGCCGGTTATGCCAAAGTTTTGTTTAAAGATTTTGATGAAAATTATGAGGATGTGATTTTGGCTGATGAAGATTTAAGAATTATTATTACCCCCACAACGGATGATTTGAATTTTCGGGGTATTACCGTGGTAAAAAAGCGGCAAAAAGCCAAGGATGGGCATATGGTTTGGGAAGGTTTTGAAGCAAAAGAGCTTGGAGGAGGAGTGAGTGATGCCACTTTTGATTGGATGGCGATTGGCAGGCGAGTGGGTTATGGTGATATTAAGGGCTGCATGGATCCGGCGGCGGAAAATTATAATCCGAGCGCTACCGCAGATGACGAAAGCTGTCTGTATCTTGATTCCGCTTCGGAATCCGCGGGCGAAGATGATTCGGCCGGGTCCGAAACACCTGATCCTTTGGAAGAATCACCGGGAAGTGAAGAAAATAGTCCGGAAACCAACGGCGAAATAAGCGGTTGTATGAACGAGGAGGCGGAAAATTACAATCCCAATGCCACAGAAGATGATGGTAGTTGTTCATCGTACGATGAGGAGAGCCTGCCCGCCGACGTGTCCGCCGAAGAGGCGGAAGAGGAGGGCGAATATTCTGAAGAATCCAGTGAACCGGTTTTTGGCTGTACGGATCCCGAAGCATCAAATTACAATGAATCCGCTACAGAAGATGATGGTGGCTGTGCTTATAATAACAATTCAAGTGAAACTCAAGACCAAAATGAGATTTTAGGATGTATGGATAAAACAGCTACAAATTATAATCCTGATGCCACAGAAGATGATGGTAGTTGTCTGTATCCGGAATAAATATATATTTTAAAAAAGAAGAGCCGACCGTATAAAATACGATCGGCTTTTTTAGTTGATTTGTTTTGGTTAAGGTGTACAGGGAAACATACACCATATACCAGGAGCGGGAGGAGTTGGAGAAAGCCGGCCCACGGCTATATCATCAGGGGAAGGACAGCAGTCCGGTGTCCCAATATGACACTTTGTTGTTCCTTCGGGTGGGTTACCTTCCGGTGTCACGCAGAAAGTATCTCCACTACCACCAAATAATGGAGCACATACTTGTCCTTGCGAACATTCGTCGTCCGGGATGATAGGCATGCATTCCAGAGTATCCTTGTCGCAATATTCATTTGCGCCGCAAGGTTCGCAATCCGTGGGCGGAACCGGTGGTTCCCCGGGCTGGCATTCGCTATTGTCATCGCAGTAGTATCCTTGTTCGCAGATCGGGTCACAATCCACACAGCGATTCCAGTGGTCGCATGATATGAATTCCGCGCTACAAGGCGGTTGACAATTATGGCAAGTTCCTTCACCATAGCAGGGGTCGCATTTTTCCAACCAACATATATTGCCCGGAGGACAGTCAGCTTGATTTGTACATTCCACACCGGTGTCATCGTCATCCGAGGTGACATCATCGTCTGCCGGCGGGTCCACGCACATGTAATCTATACATACTTTCCCAAATATACACGGCGGATCGCACATGCAGACGCCGTCAATACAGATGGTACCGTTTGGACAATCCTTTTGATCTACACACTCCACACTGGTGTCATCATCCTGTGTGATATCATCATCGGTCACGTCATCATCAGTAGTGTCGTCGTCGGGTTGGACGGTATCGTCGTCATCCGGCTGGACCGTGTCATCATCCGTGATATCGTCATCTGTCGGAGTGATGTCATCATCCGGCACCACATCATCGTCGTTGGAGACTTCGCCCGGTTGGCAAGTACCATCAGACTGGCAGACAAAATCCGTCCATTCATTGCTGCAGTCGGTATCATTACGGCATTTGCCGCAGACGCCGCTGACGCAACCGAGATACAAGTCATTCTCTCGGTCAAGAGCGCAATTGGAATATTCAGCGCACTCGTTACCGGTGACATCGCCTTCGGTAGTGTCGTCGTCCGTAGGAGTGATATCATCGTCGTCCGGCACTACATCGTCATCATCTTGCGTGACATCATCATCCGTCTGGACATCGTCATCGTCGGTCATGTCGTCGCTGTCGTCGTCGCTCGGCTGTTTGGTGGTGTTGTCGTCATCGTCGTCTGAGCCGATGACGTCGCTCGCGTCCCTGCAAAAGGGCGCTACGCATTTTTGACCCGGACCACAGTCGGCGTCCGTAGAGCAGGTTGAGCTGCCGGTGTTGCCGGCCGGAGTCGGGTTGGGGTTGTTGTCATCGCCACCACAGGTGACGCCGGAGAAGAACATAGCCACGAAGGCCACGCCCCAAAGAATTCCAGTAAGATCTTTCAGAGTTTTCATTTCTGGTACCTCTCTTCCCTGTTCAGGAAAAAATTGCTTGTAGGCAGGTTTTCAAAAAGCGATTAAATCACGGATGTTTCCATGATTATTACACTTACAGTATAACGTTTTATATTAACATAAAAAAGCGGGTTTGTCAATAGCAGAATTCAGTTTGTCGTAGCCATATGATAATGTCATAGTACAGCCATTTAGAAATGTCATACTT
>CAYZWC010000004.1:0-2682 GCA_964482065.1 uncultured Gammaproteobacteria bacterium
TAGGACATTTCTATAAAACCCAAAGTAGGACATTTCTATAAAATCTTGACAAATTGTAAATAATTATTGTAAAAAGCGGAAATTTGTCGTATAATAATATTAAATATGGCTGAAATTATAACCGTTGTCAACCAAAAAGGCGGAGTGGGAAAAACCACAACTTCCGTAAATTTGGGAGCTTATTTGGCCGCTCTCGGTAATTTTGTTTTGCTTGTTGATATTGATCCGCAGGCCAATGCCACCTCGGGCCTTGGCATAGATCATAAATCACTAGACAAAGGAATTTATGAGGTTTTGATAGGCGAAGCCCAGATGCGGGAAGTTATTATACCCTCGGGACAGGAAGGATATCGAGTGGCACCGGCAACCATATCCTTGGCCGGAGCCGCCGTAGAGCTGGTATCCATGGAAGGCAGAGAATATCGTTTGAAGCATGCCCTGGAAGAAGTAAAAAACGGCTATGATTATATAATTATAGATTGTCCGCCTTCGCTTGGGCTTCTTACTATAAATGCTCTGGCGGCGGCTGATTCTGTTTTAATTCCGGTACAAGCGGAATATTACGCTTTGGAAGGATTGGGTCAGCTTTTGGAAACTATCGAACTTGTTCGTGATAACCTGAATCCTGACCTTAGAGTATTGGGCGCTATTCTCACTATGTATGATAAGCGCAATCGATTGTCTCAGGATGTTTTTACCGAATTGTATAAATTTTTTCCTAATAAAATATTCCGTTCGGTTATTCCAAGAAGTGTTCGGCTGGCGGAAGCTCCGAGCCATGGATCAAGTATTTTGGATTATGACGCTTATTCCAAGGCCGCTCGATCATATGAAAAGCTGGCCCGGGAAATTTTGGAAATATTTGACGAATTTTAGATCGTAAATCGCACGAATTTGTGCAAATAAATATGAATCGCGATTAATGAATTTAATTACAAATTATATTTTTTCGGACATTTCCCACAAGGGAATCGGTTACTAATTATAATTATATCTTATGCCAAAATCAGGTTTAGGTAGAGGCCTCGGCTCTCTAATTCCCAAAAAAGAAGAAAAATCTCAAGCTACCTCTCAAGAAAAATCGCAACCATCTTCACGAAAATCAAAAGTCGTTGATACGGATGGTGAGAATGTTTTTTTAATTGATACAGAAAAAATAATTCCCAATCCACATCAGCCCCGAAAAGATTTTTCCCATAAAGAATTGGAAGATCTAATTGCTTCCATAAAAAAATACGGAATAATACAGCCCTTGATTGTAAGTAAAGTTGATGGTAATTATGAGCTTATTGCCGGAGAAAGAAGGCTTCGTTCAGCCAAAGTGGCCGGTCTTAAAAAGGTGCCTGCTATTGTCCGTACCGCCAAAGAAAATGAAAAGCTGGAATTGGCGCTTATTGAAAATATACAAAGGCAAAATTTAAATCCGCTTGAAGAAGCCGAAGCTTACCAAAAGCTTATTGACGAATTTGGCTTGACGCAAGAAGCGGTTGCCGGACAAATGGGTCGCAGCCGTTCGGCAATTGCCAATTCCCTAAGACTTTTGGAATTGCCCGAAAAAATAAAGACAGCTATCCGCGAGGGAAAATTAACAGCAGGGCACGCTCGAGTGATTCTCGGATTACCCAATGAAAAAGAGCAATTGAAATTTTTAGAAAAAATATTAAAAGACAAACTGTCCGTCCGTAAAGCTGAGGAAGCGGGGAAAAATATTGTAGTTAAAAAGCATATCAGAAAAACCGATCCCAATATCAAGGCCAAAGAAGACGAGCTACAGGCCGCCTTGGGTACTAAAGTAAATATTAAAAAAAGGGGAGACAAGGGAGAGATTATAATCGAGTATTATTCCGAAGAAGATCTCTCCAATATTGTAGATAGAATTATTTAATAAATAAAAAATACCATCTTTTTTATCCGTGGTATTTTTTTATTACCTAAGCTTTTTTAAGGCTTTGGCGGATTTTGTTGCGGGCCAGGCGAGTTTTGGCGAATTTCAACCAATCGGAATTGGGTTTTTTGCGCCTTTTATCGATTATTATCTCCACTACATCGCCGCTGTTTAGTTTGGTATCCAGGCTCGCTATTTCATCATTTACTTTGGCGCCGCTGCATTTGTTTCCTATTTCGGTATGCACATAATAAGCAAAATCAATGGGCGTGGCGTTTTCCGGTAGATCAATTACATCTCCTTTGGGAGTAAAGATAAATATACGGTTTTGGAAAATATCTATTTTAAGGGATTCCAACGATTCTATAAATTTTTCTTTGGTTGTTATTTCTTTTTGGATATTGGCCAATTCTTTGACCCATTGGAATTGTTTATTGGGCTGAACCGATCCTTTTTCATCATAATGCCAGTGGGCGGCGATACCGAATTCAGCTTCTTCGTGCATTTCTTCGGTGCGGGTTTGAAATTCTACAATTTCTTTTTGGTCCGAACAAAATACTGTAGTATGCAAAGATTTGTATCCATTGGGCTTGGGCTGGGCAATATAATCTTTTATTCGGCCTTTTACCGGTTTAAATTTATTGTGGATAATACCCATCACCGTATAACAATCGGCTATATTATTTACAATAACTCTGACGGCCACCAAATCATAAATCCGGCTTATGTCCCGGTCATAACGTAAAAGTTTTTTATAAAGGCTGTAAATATGTTTTGTGCGGCCGTGCACGGATAAA
>CAYZWC010000004.1:2692-12072 GCA_964482065.1 uncultured Gammaproteobacteria bacterium
TTGTTTGGCTATGCGAATGACTGTTTTCAGATGCTTTTGTTTACTTGACATACTTTCGGTAATCATACTTTTCACCCACTCAAATTCTTTGGGGTAAACATAAGGGAAAGCGGCGTCTTCCAACTGACCTTTTAATTCTCCCATTCCCAGCCGATTGGCAATGGGGGCGTAAATCTCCAGCGATTCCCTGGCTATACGCGTTTGTTTGTGAGGAGGATGAACGTCTAAAGTGTTTAAATTATCCAGGCGATCGGCGAATTTAATCACAATAACTCGCAGATCCGCGGCCATGGCAATAAACATTTTTCTAAGGTTTTCCACGTACCTTTCAACACCACGGTATTTGATTTTACCCAGCTTGGTTATTCCGGCCACCATATTGGCTATATCTTTGCCGAAATTTTTTCTAATATCATTTATTGTTTTATCGGTATCTTCGGGGACATCATGAAGAAGGCCGGCGATTATAATAGGCAGAGGTAACTTCATCTCTGCTAGAGTAATGGCAGTGCGTAGGGGGTGGTATATATAATCTTCACCGCTGAAGCGCTTATCATCACCATGGGCTTTTTCAGCAAATTCATAAGCCAGCCACAACAGATCAACATCCGCATTGGGATTATTGATTATAACTTTTTCCACCAATTCTTTTATATTTGGGGTTTCGGGCATATATATTATTATATAATAAATAGGTTTGGTTTTTCAATACTTTTGGTTGTTTTATAGGTAAATAAGTGGTTTTTGGTGCCAAACCTTGACAAATATAAAAATATATGCTATTATAACCATGTGAATGCTAAGGGATAAAACCCTAAAAGACAAGAAAACACTCCGACTTGTTCGGAGTGTTTTCTTTTTTGCAATAATATTATAGAATATATACAAGGCAGGGCGCAGAGCAAAACCCTTAGTATTCACAATGTCATTCAGGGTCACTCAGAAGCCCTGTCTTTTATTTGAAAATATTAAATCGCAATATCTAAATCCTATGTTTTTAGGATCTATTTACTATTCTCGCATTCTTTATTGGAACAAACAGTGGTGTCTTTTTTGCCATAAACCATAAGCGATTCACAGAGTTTGCATTTTTCGCCGGTTGGTTTGGACCATAGGGCGAATTTGCAGTCCGGATACTGATTGCAAGCGTAAAAAGTTCTTCCTCTTTTGGAGCGTTTTTCGACAATGTCGCCTTTTTCGCACTCGGGGCACTTAACGCCGGTTTTTTCTTCTATGGGTTTAATATTTTTGCAGTCCGGATAATTGGAACAGCCCAAAAATTTACCAAAGCGTCCTCTTTTTACTTCCATATCACCACCACATTTATCGCACTTGACATCCCCGAATTTTTTTTCTTCCTTGGTTTCTTCGCCGTCTTTGTTTAAATCTTTGGTATTTTTACATTCGGGAAATCCGCTGCAAGCGAGGAATTTACCAAAGCGACCCATTTTTATCACCATGGGCTGACCGCATTTTTCACAGATTTCATCGGTCTCTTCTTCGGTCAGCTCCTTTTTGCTAACCTCTTCGTATTTTTCGTTAAGATTTTGTTTGAAAGGCATATAAAATTCTCTAATTATAGGTACCCATTTTTTTTCACCGGCGGCTATATCATCCAAATCGTTTTCCATTTTGGCGGTAAATTTATAGTCAACTATTTTGGGGAAATGTTTGACTAAAAGATCGTTTACCAAAAAAGCTATTTCTTTGGGTTTTAATTTTCGTCCTTCTATACGTTCCACGTATCCGCGTTCTATGATAGTGCTTATGGTGGGAGCGTAAGTGGAGGGGCGACCTATTTCGTATTCTTCCAAAGCTTTGACTAAAGTGGCGTCTGAATATCGGGCCGGAGGTTCGGTAAAATGTTGTTCGGGAATTATCTCCAAACAATCAATTTCATTGCCTTCGGCGCAGTCGGGAAGCGTGGTTTCCTTGGTATCGGTTTTGTAAATTTTTAAAAAACCGTCAAATTTTATAATTGATCCCGATGCGCGGAAAGTGTATTTTTCATTTTCATTTTTTATTGATATAGCGGTGGAATCAAGAATCGCCGGCGGCATTTGGCTCGCTAGAGCCCGTCGCCATATCAAATCATAAAGTTTATATTGGTCGCCTGAGAGAAAATCTTTCAGTTCTTCCGGATTTTTATAAATATTGGTGGGGCGTATGGCTTCATGCGCTTCTTGGGCGCCTTTGGATTTAGTTTTAAAACGTCTGGGTTTTTCCAATGAATATTTCTTATCCAGTTCTTTTTTTAGATAATTTTGGCAGCCATTTAAAAATTTATCCGAAAGATTTAGTGAATCCGTACGCATATAAGTTATAAGACCAACCTGTCCCTCTTTTCCTATTTCCACGCCTTCATAAAGCTGCTGGGCGAGCATCATTGTTTTTTTGGCGGAAAAACCCAGCTTGTGGTTGGCATCTTGTTGTAGGGTGGAGGTGGTAAAGGGAGCGTAGGGGTTTTTCTTTTTTTCCTTTTTTTCCACCTTTGACACCAAAAAATTTTCTCCTTCCAATTCTTTGGTAATTACCGTCGCTTCTTTTTTATTTTTAATATCCAGTTTATCAATTTTTTTACCGTCTATCTCGTGTAGCTTGGCCCGAAATTCCATTTGTTTTTTAAAAATTCCTTCAATGGTCCAATATTCTTCAGCTTTGAATTTTTCAATTTCTCGCTCTCGTTCCACAATAAGGCGTACAGCCACGGACTGCACGCGTCCTGCTGAAAGGCCTTTGGCTACTTTTTTCCAAAGAAAAGGGGAGAGCTCATAGCCGACGAGTCGATCCAAAATTCTCCGGGCTTGTTGGGCGTCCACTAAATTTTTATCCAAATTTCTGGGATTTTCCAAAGCTTCCAAAATCGCTTCTTTGGTAATTTCATGGAAGGCTATTCTTTTCATTTTTTCATCCGGCGTTTTAAGTATTTTTTGCAAATGCCAAGCAATAGCTTCTCCTTCGCGATCTTCGTCGGTGGCGAGTATTATTTCATCGGCTTTTTTTGCGTCTTTTTTTAGTTTGGTTACTTGTTTTTGGGCTTTTTTTGGTATTACGTAAGTGGGCTCAAAATCATTGTCAATATCAATACCCATTTTGCTTTTGGGTAAATCACGGACATGCCCAAAAGAAGACTCAACAATAAAGCTGTTTCCCAGGAATTTATTAATTGTTTTGGCCTTCGTGGGAGACTCTACAATAACGAGTTTTTTCATATTCGTATATTGGCGTATTAGTTGATTGTGTATTTGTAAATTAATATTATGCTTTAAAAGCTCTGTCTGTTTTTTAAAACATATTCTTCACTAATCCAATGCCGTCTTAATTCGCCGCATAAATAAAATGATCCCGTAATCAAAACCAAATCATTTTTTTCGGCTTTGGCAAGCGTTTGTTTTAAAGAATGCCAAGGATTAAGATCAATGTCAACCTTAATATTTTTTTTCGCGTATTTCCGCGCGGTATTTTTTAATATTTTAAGGTCAGCGCATTCTCTCGGCGCATTATATCTGGTAATGCTTATTTCATCAGCCAAGGGAGCTATTTCCCGGATAACTTTTTTATAATCTTTATTTCCCGCCACCGTTGTTATAAGAAAAAGTTTTTTATATTTTAAATTTTTAACGGCGGCAACTACACTTTTCATTTTGGCGGGATTATGGGCTCCATCCAGTATTACCAAAGGATTTTTTTGCATTACTTCAAAGCGGCAGGGCATTTTTTGCATTTTTATACCTTCTTTTATATATTGGTGATCAATATCCAAAAATTCAGCTGTTTTAATGGCTAGAGCGGCATTTATTTTTTGATATTTTGTGAGAAAATGTGTTTTTTGCGCCGGAGATTCTATATGAATGAATTTGGCTTTATTTTTGTGACATTCCTTTTTAAAAATATTAAGTAATTTGGGGTTTTGTTCGGTAGTCAAAAAAATACTTCCTTTTTTTATGATTCCGGCTTTGTCGTAAGCGATTTTTTCTTTGGTGTCTCCGAGTATGTGCATATGGTCCAAATCGACATTGGTTACCATGGAAATTTCCGAATGGGGAATGGCATTGGTGGCGTCATAGCGTCCGCCGCAGCCGGCTTCCAGCACGACGTACCGGCATTTCTTTTTTTGAAAATACAAAAGAGCAATGGCCAGGACAGTTTCAAAATAAGACGGTCGGCCCCATTTGGAATGAAGGTAGTTGTCTTTTATTGCCGGGGTTAAAAAATCCACTATTTTGGAAAAATCTTCGGCAGACATATATTTTTCGTTGACTCTAAATCTTTCAATAGTCGTGGTTATATGAGGAGAAAAGAATACCCCGGTTTTTATTCCGGCGGCTGTTAAAATATTTTGAATCATGGAACAAGTCGAGCCCTTGCCGCTTGTTCCGGTAACATGGATAAATTTAAAATTTTTTTCGGGGTTGCCGAGGCGATTTAGAAGAGCCCGCATCCTTTTGATGTAAAATCCCGGATTGTCTTGCCTGTTTTTCATGTAGTCGGGAATGGGTAGATTTTTCAATGATTCCAAAAGTTCAACACTTTGTTGATATTTTTTTGTTTTCATATTATTTTTTATTTCTTAAGCCACTTAACACCCAAATAAACAAAGGGCGTGTCAAGAATGGCGAATAAAATTTTAAAGATCCAATAAGGGATAATTAATCCTATTATATAAGCCACCGTAAATTTAGGAGTTAAGCCATAAAAGGCCACAAACATAAAGATAGTGGAATCAAGAAGTTGACTCACTACCGTGGAAGCATTATTCCTAAACCAAAGATGCTTGCCTTTTGTTTTTTCTTTCCAAAAATTAAAAGCCCAAATGTCGTGGTACTGTGCCAGGACAAAAGCAAGGATGCTCGCGATAAACATTCTAATGGATACGCTGAAAATAGAAGCATAATTTTCTTGGGAAAAATATTGTCTGGTGGGATCGGCGGGTAGCCAAACCGAAACTATGGTTATAAGCAAAAGAAAAAGCATAGCCAAGACTCCGGCATTTACCATGTTTTTGGCCTTTTCTTTTCCCAATACTTCTTCCACTACATCGGTTACCAAAAACATAACCGGTACGGCTATTATGCCGACCGAGACGTGGACAACATCAAAAAAATTATAAGCGATATAGGAGTTTTCCATAACTCCGTAATTTGAAAAAAGAGAAGCGATAGCATTTATAAGCAAAAAAATCGGAGAAAAAATAACTTCTAAAAATACGGCCAAAAATTGTGGTAGGGGGAAAGCGGTGATTTTGCCACCGAGAAAGCTTGCGGCCGCCAGCGCCGCTACAAAAAGCGCTATTAATATGTATATCTTTTTTTCTTGTTTCATTTTTTAATTTTTATTAATTTATGTTCGCTCGTATTACGCAATCTTTTTATCTGCGGTTAAAGATAGCACGTCGGATTTGCAGCGTCAAATTTATCGCGCCAAAACATAATTCATGCCACCCAAATTTTTTACCTTGCCCTTCATTTCCATAAGTGATAGAGCGCTTGATATTTTTTTTGCCGAAAGCCCCGTTTTTCTGGTAAGTTCATCAGAATGGATAGGTTCTTTGCTTAAATATTTTAAAATTTTTTCCTCTTCGGGAGATTCGGCGATTATTTCACGGTTGGTAATAAAAGTTTTTATATCGGCGAGGTTTAATTCTTCCAAAATTTCTTCATGAGAGCTTATGGGTTTGGCGCCCATTTTTATTAAATTATTGGGTCCGGCGGACATTTGGCTGTAAATGCTCCCGGGGACGGAAAAAACTTCACGGTTTTGTTCAAGCGCCAGTTTGGCGGTTATAAGAGCGCCGGATTGCTCGCCGGCTTCAATAACAAGCGTTCCGAGCGACAGTCCGGAGATTATTCGGTTGCGCTGAGGAAAATGGTGTTTTAAGCCTAGAGCGCCCATAGGATATTCAGAGATTATAGCTCCACCTTCGGCGATTATTTTTTCCGCCAAGTATCTATTGGAAGATGGGTATATATGCTGACGGTCTATTCCCGATCCTAGGACAGCGATGGTTTTACCACCCGCTTTTAAACATGAGGCGTGAGACAAAGAATCAATTCCGAGCGCCAACCCGCTTATGATAACCAACCCGCTTTTTGCCAGATTAAAAACTATTTCTTCGGCCACTTGTTTGCCGTAAGAAGTGAATTTTCTGGTTCCGACCACTCCCAAAGTATATTCATCTTTTATATCCATATTTCCTTTGTAATACAAAAGGAAGGGAGGATTGTATATTTCCGATAAGAGGCGTGGATAATTTTTATCATTTATTTTTATTATTTTTATATTTTCATCGGCCAGCCTCTCCATTTCATAATCGGGGTTGATTTCTTTTTTTTGAAATAAAAAATCCAAAGCGATATTTTCCTCAATTCCCGCTTTTTGGAATTCTTCGGCGCCGGCATGCCAAGCTTCTTCCATGGAGGGAAAGTAATTTAATATTTTTTTGAATCGGGCCGGACCGATTTTCGGGCATTTGCTAAAAGCAACCCAATATTTTAAATCTTGTTCCATATTTTTATTAAAATGTTTTTTAATTATAACACAAAAAAACAGAAAACATTATAACCCAATCATTCGGTCATGCGACCGGACAGGTGTGATCGGGCGAGTGTTAAAATATAAAACAATATGATGCCATTAATAATTTACAAAGAAAAAAACCGTTGTTCTTCCAACATCAGATTGAGGGTGTTGCGGAAATCAAAAAGCTGTGGATATTGCTTCCACAGCATTGCTCCCCATGTGTAGTCCGTTATCATTCCCTTAGCCGTCCCGTATTGGCCCCCTATCATTCCACTTCGTCATCTTTGAAGCGAGGCATGTACCGATAGGGCGGCGCTGACTCCGGCATTTCGTCCGGTTGTTCCGACATAATTTCAATGAGTATCTTCGCATCCTGACGATCCGCCTCCTCACGACAGCGGTTCAAGCGTTTGGCGTTCTCTTTGGCTTCTTCTGGTGTCATTTCCCAAGCTTTGGGCATGTTTCTCTCCTTTTTTCCCCTGCCCGTTCACTAGGCAGGAGAGCGTGCCTAGTGGCGGGTTGAACAATGTACAAACAGTCGAAATCGACTGGCAGAAATTCTCCTTTAGACCGAATCGTTCAGTGTCTTTGGTAATAAACAGCCATATAGCCGCAAGAAGCGCTTCTGTCAAATGATTTATGCGTATATCAGTATAATTTATAAAATTCAGCATGATTTAACTTCATTTTTTGATACTATGACACAGCGCGTTATTTTTGTCAAGTCCGTGTACAGTTAACACCTGAAGGTAACACTTGATATAGTTAGAGGTGACACCTGTTAACTATTAATCAAGTTTTACTATGCAACAAGCTAAATATGACCATTCTTTAAGGTTTTAGTGGTATTTGCAGGTAGATAATAAATATGTTAATTTAGAAGTGTTCTTGCGCATTTAATTTTTGTTGGAGGATAGAAACAATGGATCAGCCTTCCATACGACAGATTCTTGTATTTTTCTTTGCGCGGCGCGAGATGAAGGTATTAACGCAATACCGCTCACAAAAATTTTTGATGCTTTCGCAGCCTTGTCCACGGAGGGCGAAAAATCCCATTGCCGAGAATATTTTTTGATGGGCCGGTAGAACGTCCATGAAGGGAGTCAGTCGTGAATTGGTTGAATCTTTAGCTTCGACTGCCAAACAGTTTGTTTCTTTTCTAAAATGATAACCGGCGAAAACTCGCTTGCAAAAAAATCCCAATATAACTTTTGGGATTTTTTAATGATTGATTTAATTCGCGGCTGTTAATATTTTTAATTGTATTTGCTCATGGTTTTTTCTTCACCTTCTTGTATTACCTGCAAAACAGCTTGAGCCGCTTCCTCGATGGATTTTTTTATTTTTAAAGACTCAATCATGCCAAATCTTTGTAAAACAAATTTATCCAGAGGAATTTTATCCGTTTTAGAGGTCCTTATCCCGATTTTGATGCGCAAAAAATTTTCATTGCCGAGCATTTTTATAATTGATTTTATGCCATTATGCCCGCCGGCCGAACCTCCGCGCTTGATTCTTATTTTTCCCAAAGGCAGATCGGAATCATCATGTATTACGATAATATCTTCGGCGGGTATTTTGTAAAAAGCGGAAGTCATCTGTATGCTGCGTCCCGAGTCGTTCATAAAAGTTTTGGGTTTTAAAATAAAAATTTTTTCATCTTTGATTTCCCGTTTGGATATTTGACCGTTTATTTTTTTATTAAAAACAAAAGTCGGGAAATTGAATTCTTCCCTAATTTTGTCCGCTGCCATAAAACCGGCGTTATGCCTGGTATTTTTATATTTCTCGCCCGGATTACCGAGGCCGGCTACAAGTTTCATAAAGATGATATTAAGAGGCTAATAATTATCTGGGTTTGTTTTTTACGACCGAGAGAAATATAGGCGTACCCAGGAAACCGAATTTTTCCCGCAGCTGCTTTTCAATATATCGTACATAGGATTCTCCCAGATTAACTTTGGGAGAGATTTTTATCTCAAAGCGTGGCGGTTCGACACTCGTTTGCTTTATATGATAAATATAGGGGTGACGGGTTTTTTTACCGTATTTTACCACCGCGCCGCTGCCTTTGGTGGGAGGATGTTTTTTTATAATATTTTTTAAAAATCTTTCCAAGGCTTTGTCGGTTATTTTTTTATTTCTTTCTTCTTGTATTTCCAGAGCCAAATCCAATATTTTTTTTACGCGCTGGCCGGTTTTTGCGGAAATAAAAGCAAGAGGAGCCCAAGACAGGTGCGGCATTTTACTATAATAGTAATCAATAAATTTATCAACCGAAGATGATTGTTTTTTTTCTATAAGATCCCATTTATTGGCGACTATTAGAACACCCACGCCGTAATTGGCAAGTGTCCGCCCGAGATGATTGTCTTGGCTGCCGAGTTCTTCGGAAACATCGGTTACAAAAAAGGCAATATCGGAATCTTCCAAGGTTTTTATACTTTTGGAGACCCCCATGCGTTCAAGCCCTTTTTCTACGCGGGATTTTTTTCTGATACCGGCCGTATCAATCAAAAGGAATTTTTTATCTTTATATTCAAAAAGAGTATCTTGCGGCTCGCGTGTGGTATGGGCAATAGGGCTTACAATTACCCGATTTTCTTCCAATATAGCGTTTAGAAGCGATGATTTTCCCACATTGGGCTTACCGATAAAAGATATTTTTATTACATCGCCCCTTTCACGGAGAGGAGTTTCTCGAAAGCCCAGATTTTTTAATTCTTGCGTTGTTTTATCCAGCAAATCTCCCGTTCCCGATCCACTGGCAGCTGATATTAATATTGGTTCACCAAATCCCAACTTAAGCCACTTTTCGCGCTCCGCTTCTTTTCTTATTTTAGGGCCGTCCACTTTGTTTA
>CAYZWC010000004.1:12082-24812 GCA_964482065.1 uncultured Gammaproteobacteria bacterium
GCGAGAATTACCGGTTTTTTATTTTTATGTAGTAATTTGGCAATGGCTCTGTCATCGCCCATAAGTCCGTCTTTGCCGTCTGCTACAAATATGACAACATCGGCTTCACGGAAGGCGCACATGGCTTTTTTATGTATTTCTTCCAAGAAGTATGTTTTTTTATCAGCTACCGATTTTATTTTTTTTTCCAAGAGTCCGCCGGTATCGGCCAAAATAAAACGGTGCCCCCGCCAGCCGGCTTCGGCGAATTGTATATCGCGCGTAGTGCCGGGAGTGGAAGACACCAATGATTTTCGTTCTTCAATCAAACGGTTGAAAAGAGTGGATTTTCCTACGTTGACTCTCCCGACAATCGCTATTTTGGGTAATTTTTCTTCGGGCATGTTTTTATTTATTATCAGCTATTTGTCCACCAAATATTATAGGAATGGAATTTTCACCGAGAATTATCAAAAAATCCGCTTGGGTATTAAAATTATTTTGTGAATTAATTTCCGTATTTTCTATTTTTTCTCCATAGAAAGAAGCGGTCAACCAACCCGGAAGAGTTAGCGCCACATTGGCGTCAAGTTTTTCTTTTAACTCTTTGAGAGCGCTGAGCTTTTCTCCGTTGGTTAGGTCATAAATTATTGTTTTTTCGTAATTCTGCTCTTCGGCATTTCTTATATTTATAATATTAAATCCCATTTGCTCCAAAATATAAGAAGTTTGTCCGGCGTAGCCGTTCTTTTTGGTTCCGTTTTGTATTTCTATGTTTATTATTTCCGGTTCGGAAACGACCGCCGCCGCCATTTGCGCTTCTCCGGGAGAGGCAAATATATTTTGGGCGAGATTTCTGAGACTTGACCAATTTTCAGAGCGTGGTTTTAATATATAAGCGCCATCCGGAGTAATGGTAGCGTAGAGAAGTTCTCCGGGGCCGTCACTTAGAACATGATTTTTTATTTTTTCATTGTCTATTTTTTTGGCGATATCGGCAAAACGTAGAATTTCCCAAATTTCCATATCAGTAGCCACGTGTTCATTTAAGGCTCCCAGCAGTCCGTTTATTTTGTTCATGTTAAGAAAGGTTGTAAATTTAAACACTTTATCCTTTAGGGCCGATAAAACTTTTTGTTGCCTGCGCGAACGGGCAAAGTCCGATCCTTCAATTCCTTGGGCATGCCTGGAGCGAGCATATTTTAGGGCTAATTCTCCATCCATATGCTGCCAGCCTTTTTCTATATAAAGATGTTCATAGCGATTTTCAATGGGCATAACATCTTCCTTGCCGCGTATGGGATATTTATAATCGCTTAAAGTGTTTTCCACATAGACATCGACGCCACCGAATTCATCAATGACTTGTTCAAATCCTTGGAAATCAACCCGCACATAATAATGTATGGGAAGGTTAAAGATATTTTCAATTGTTTGGGCCGCCACTTTCGGTCCAGATCCTTCTTCATTCCATTCTCCATAGGCGTTGGCGCTGTTTATTTTTCGCCAAACCCCGTATTCGGCTATGGGTACATAGAGATCGCGAGGTATGGAAAGCATAGCGACTTCTCCGTTAGACGGCTTGACACTTATTATTATATTGGTATCGGTAAGCTGTCCGCCGTCGTGAGATTTTCCGCCGATTCCCAAAAGTAAGATATTTATGCGATCTTCGCCTTCGCCGCGCAAATTTTTGTCATTGCTTGTAACCAAATGTTTGATTTGGTTGACGATATTCAGCTTGCCCAGATTTTGGGAAATTCCATCCTCGGAAAAAATTATTTGATAAGATAGAGCGGATATCAAAAGTCCGATAATTACAATTGCGTAAACAAAAAATTTCCCCGCTAAAAAGATCTTCAGTGAGGACTTCTTGGAATTTATGTGATGAATGAGATTTATTTTCGGCAGTTTCATTTACAGCTTCTATTATAGACTTATTATAGATTATTTTTTGCCTTTTGGCAAATACCTTTTTTAAACTTAATAAGTTACGCTTTAAAGCTATAAAGCGTTTTCTGATAATTTTGCTTTTTAATATTCGACCCTTTACTTTTTCAAAAAATATGGTATAATAAAATTGATTAGTCTAAAATTGGGCTAAAATTCGGATAAATTTAAAATTACCTTAAAAAATCCTCGCCATACCTTCTTTTATAATTGTTTTTGGTTGTTTTGGTCGTATAGTTAATTGGTCGCATGGCTCAGCTGGTTAGAGCGTTTGATTCACATTCAAAAGGTCCCTGGTTCGAATCCAGGTGCGACCACATAGTAGTTTATGAGTTTTGAGACATAAGTTATAAATATCTTTTCAACTAATTTCTGGTTTCTAATTTTAAAAATTTATGGCAACCATATTTAATTCAGACGAAAAAAATAATATAGGCCGTCAAATCGGAGATTTTGTTATTGAGCTTGTTAAGGTGGTGATAGTTTCTTTGGCAATTATAATACCGGTCAGATATTTTTTGATACAGCCTTTTTACGTCAAAGGCGCTTCCATGGAGCCGAATTTTTACGATCATGAATATTTAATTATCAATGAAATAAGCTACCGCTTTAACGAGCCGGAGAGGGGAGATATTGTGGTTTTTAAATACCCCAAAGATCCCGGGCAGTATTTTATAAAAAGAATTATCGGTTTGCCGGGTGAAAAGGTTCAAGTAAAAAATGGGCAGATTATTTTATATAATAAAGAAAATCCCAAGGGCATTGTTTTGGATGAAAGCGGATATTTGCACGCCGCTATGCATACGCCGGGCAGCTTGTCTGTTGAACTTGGTGAAGATGAATATTTTGTTTTGGGAGATAATCGTTCCTCCAGCTTGGATTCAAGAACTTTCGGCCCGGTTAAGGATGTTTTTATAATCGGCAAAGCCTGGGTCAGAGGTTGGCCGTTTGATAAGATTAAAATTTTTGATTCACCGGCCTATAATTTTTAAATTTGATTTTTATGCCAAGAAAAGCCAAAACCAAAACCGTGGGGAAAAAGACCGCCAAGAAAAAAGCTTCCACTAAAAAGAAAACGGAGAAAAAGATAGAAGAGCCCAAGGCGGAAAAAAAGAGCCGCATTAGGACTCCCCAGCTTTTGCGCGGCATGAAAGATATTTTGCCCGGCGAGCAGAAATATTGGAATTATATAAAAAGCAAAGCCGAAGGCTTGGCTTGGGGCTATGGCTATAAGAGAATAGATACGCCTGTCTTGGAAGAAACGGATTTATTTATACGCACCATCGGTAAACAGACCGATATTGTGGAAAAAGAAATGTTTAGTTTTACCGACCAAGGAGGGGATAATGTTACTTTGCGTCCGGAGATGACCGCTCCCATAGCTCGTGCTTATATAGAACACGGTATGATTAATTTGCCGCAGCCGGTGAAATTATATTATGAAGGGCCGATGTTTCGCTATGATAGGCCGCAAGCCGGAAGATTGCGTCAGTTTCATCAGGTGGGTTTTGAAGTTTTGGGAGATAGTAGGCCGGTGGTTGATTCACAGCTTATAATTTTAGCTTATAATTTTTGCAGGGAATTGGGACTTAAAGTAAATATACAGATAAATAGCATTGGCGATGTTGAATCGCGTGAAGAATATAAAGAAGAGTTGGTTAATTATTACCGTTCCCGTCGCAGCGAACTTTGTGAAGATTGTAAAAAAAGATTAAATAAAAACCCTCTGCGCCTTTTGGACTGTAAAGAAGAATCTTGTAAGGAAGTTAGAGAAGAAGCTCCTCAAATAGTTGATTGGCTTGATGAAGAGAGTAAAGACCATTTTGTAAAAGTTTTGGAATATTTGGACGAAGTTGAAGTTCCTTATATTTTAAATCCGTATTTGGTTCGCGGACTTGATTATTATAACCGAACCACTTTTGAAATATGGCCGGTGGAAGAAGGTGAGGGAGAGGTAGTGCGGCAAAGCGCTCTCGGAGGAGGAGGTCGTTATGATGGCTTAGTGCAAAGCCTCGGCGGGCAAGATACGCCGGCTTGCGGATTTGCTTTGGGTATTGAGCGTTTGATTTTAAAGTTAAAAGATTTGGAAGTGGAAGTTCCCGAGCAGGAAAAGCCGGAAGTTTTTTTGGCGCAGCTCGGTGAAGCGGCCAAAAGAAAAGCTTTGGCTCTTTTTGAAGATTTGCGCCGGGAAAATATCAGAGTTGCCGAAGGTCTTGCCAAAGATAGTTTGCGCGCCCAGCTGGATACCGCCAATAAAATGGGAGCTAACTATACTCTGATTCTCGGGCAACAGGAAGTTCAAGACGGAACAATTATTATTCGAGATATGGGAGGTGGAATACAAGAAGTTGTGGATTATAAAAAAGTAATGGAAGAGCTTAAAAAAAGGCTTTACGAATAAAAAATTGAAAAATATTCAAAAATATTCAAAAAACGCCCCAAAAATGGCGTTTTTTGCTTTAATTTTTAGCTAAAAAAAGCCAATTTTCGGTTTGCGTAAAACATTTGACCTTTTTTGTAAAAAATACTAATATATATATAAGATAAAGAGATTAAATTTTAGCTTTATGAAAGAGCAATTTTATAATCCTGAGATAGAGCTTTTGCAAAAGTTTGCTGAGTTGCGTAAAAAGACACATGAGGAGATAGAAAAAGAAACCGCAGAACGCATTAAAGATAATCCACATCCCACTGAAGAGGAAATAGCGGTAGGGGCCTTTAAGGAAATGATTGAGCCGCAAGTTCGTGATGCTATATTTGAATGTTATCGCAAAGGCTATTCCACAGCTTCATCAGGATTTGGTGGAGAGTATGGAGAACAACAGGCGATGGATGGTTTTTTTGAAATTGATAATGAAACTAAAAGAAAAATAGAAGCTTTGGGCGTAAATGTTCTAAAAGGTAAAGAGGTGGGCATGCTCGGAGAAAGCCCACATTATACATGGATCATATTTAAGCCTGAAAATTCGGATATTGATGAAATAAAAAAGAAATGGGATGAAATAGTGGCGGTATTACCCAAAAGAAAAGAATCAGCAATGCCGTCAATAAGCGGCGGCGCTGAAGAATTTAGAAAACAATATGCACCCGATCGCACTGATATTGAAAAAAAGGTATTGGAAAGTCGACTTAATCTGGAGGAGTCGCATCCTGACATAGAAGAAAAGATGAGACAAAGAATAAAAGAATTATCATAAAACAATTAATTAATTTAATAAAAATAAATTTAGAAAGAGAGGTGAACAAACGTGCCAACCGAAGCTAAGAGAAAAAAGGGCGAAAGTTTTGAGGCAATGCTTAGGCGCTTTAATAAGCGCATACAAAACAGCGGAAAAATTTTAGATGCTAAAAAGAGAACTTATCGTTCTGAAAAAGAAAGCCGTAATTTGCGGAAGAAATCAGCTCTTTACCGCAAAAAAGTGCGCGCCCAAAAAGAATATCTGACAAAAACCGGTCAAATCAAGGAAGACGACCGAAAATATTTTAGAAAATAAGAAAATGCCAATGCATATAATTTTCGCATTGCATTAATTAATTAAAATGAACTTAAAAGAAAAAATAGAGGCTGATTTTGCCGCAGCCGTAAAGAGTCGGGACACGGAAAAAGTCTCGGTTTTGCGTTTGCTTAAGACAGCTATAAAAAATGAAGAAATTAATCAAAAGGAAGAGCTTTCCGATGATGATATCCTAAAAATTTTAAAGCGGGAAGTAAAACAAAGAAAAGATTCCATAGAAGAATACCAAAAAGGCAATCGCGAAGATTTGGCTGAAAAGGAAAAGCGCGAAATAAAAATTATAAAGCAATATATGCCCGAGGAAATTTCCGAAGAGGAGGCCGAGCGTATTGTGGAAGAAGTTATCTCGGCAATGAATGATGTGGGGCCCGGAGATTTTGGCAAAGTGATGGCCGCGGTCATGGAAAAAGCCGGCGGTCGCGCGGACGGCGCCCTTATAAGCAAAATCGTAAAACAAAAATTAAACTAAACTCATATTGTTTGATTCACCCATGCTTGCAAACAATAAAAAATTTAATATAAAAATAACCGCAGTATTTTTTATTTTGTTTACCGCGGTTATTTTTATTTTTCCTTTTATAGTCTCCGCCCAGCAAGTTGATCCGGGATTAACCGAGGTTGAGCAAGAATTGGGCCCGGCGGTAGATATTAGGATTATTATAGCCCGTATTATAAGGATTGCTTTGGGGATTTTGGGGGCTTTGGCTCTTATTATTGTATTATACGGAGGATTTGTCTGGATGACGGCCGGAGGAAATGAAGAAAAAATATCCCAAGCCAAGCGAATACTTATTAATGGCGGCATAGGATTGGCCATAATTTTATCGGCTTTTGCCATTGCCAGCTTTATTTTGAGCTCTTTGCAACAAGCCACCGGCGGAGGAGTCCCGGGTGATGGAGAAGTTGACGGAGGTGGCACGGGAGGAACTTTGGGTTATGGAATAATTGAAAGCCATTATCCCATGAGAGGAGCTCGATCCATTCCCCGTAATACAAAAATAGTTGTTACTTTCAAAGAAGCTATGGATATTTCCTCTGTAATTGATGGAGTTAGCGAGCCTCTTTCACCCGGAGAATTAAATACGGAAAATTTCAGAATATTAACTTTAGACGCCGATATGGAAGATGGTCCTTTCGTCTCCGCTCAAGCGACAGCTTCGGAAGATGAAAGAACTTTTGTTATTGATCCGGCCGATCTTTTGGGAAGCGCTTCGCAAAATATTTCCTATAGAGTTTATCTGACCGACGGCATACAAAAAGCCGACGGAGAAGAGGCTTTTACTTTTTCCGATGATTGTGAAGGAAGTAGAGGATATTGCTGGGATTTTGAAGTTTCAACTATTATTGACAATACGCCGCCGAGAATTACCGGAGTATTTCCCGTTTCCGGAGATGCTTCCGCGGAAAATCCCAGAAATGCCATAGTACAAATTAATTTTAGCGAAGCAATCGATCCTCTTTCGGCATCCGGCCACTTGAATGCCGATGGTAGCGGTTTCAATAATATTATAATGCAGCTTCAGGAAGATAACGCTTATATACCGGGCAGTTTCCGTATTTCCAACCAATACCGGACAGTAGAATTTTTGAGTGATAATCTTTGTGGAGAAAATTCTTGTGGCAATGATGTTTATTGCCTTCCTGGGGATTCTTTTATAGAGCCGACGGTAAAAGCGGCTTCTCTGGGCGATGAACCGCCCCAAGCTTTATTGCCCTTTGATGGTGTAGCTGATTTGGCCGGCAATTCGCTTGACGGTGGAAGTATTCCCGGACAAGCCGAAGGCCCTCCGGCTGATAATTATTCCTGGAGTTTTTATATTAGTGATTTTATAGATTTAACTCCGCCCGCCATAGAAGAAATTCGCCATACCTTGAGGGATAATAATGTTTCCGTGGTTCCCGCAGAAGATAGCCTGCCTGCTTCAATGGTCAGTTTGTCCGCGCCTTTGGAGGTTATTTTCAATAAAGTTATGATGTTTAGCACAATTAATAATTCCAATATAAGAATTTTATCTGAAGCGCCGGAGTGGTATGGGTGGTTTGAGCCGGGAGGAGAAAATTTTGTGGCGGCCGAACCTTCTGTCCAATGCGCTTCTGATAGTGATTGCGGCGAAGTTTTTCCGATATGCAAAGAAAATATCTGCGTTAAGGGCGGCCAATCTTCAGTTGTAATTCGTCATAGTTCTTTTTTTGAGAACACCCAATATGTACCTGAAATTAATTCAGCGGTAAAAGATATATACCAAAATTGTTTTTATAATGATGAAATTGGGCGTCCCGAGGGACCGGAGCCTTCGGGGATTGAGCGCGCCGTTTGGTATTAGCAATTAAACGGAAATCAATGGCTAAAAATAAAAAAATAAAATTTTTATTATTAACTCTGCTTATTTTGGCGGCGGTTTTTGTATTTTTTGAGCCGGTTTTCGCGCAAGTGAATGTGGGGCTTGAACAAATAGGGCAAGAAACGGGTCTTTCCACCACCGATATACGAGTTACTATTGCCAGAGTTATACGTATTATTATAGGATTTTTGGGGATTGTAGCTTTGGTTTTGATTTTGTATGGCGGGTTTGTATGGATGACCGCCGGTGGCAATGAAGACAAAATTTCCCAAGCTAAGAGAATACTTTTAAACGCCGGTATTGGTTTGGCCGTGGTTTTAGCATCTTTTGCCATTTCCACATTTATAATACGAAGTTTGGGAGAGGCAACAGGACTGCAAGAGGGAGAACCGGGAACTTCCGGACCAGTGACTCCGCCGGTTTTGCCTCCGGATTCCTTTGTTTTAAAAAGCATCAGTCCTTCCGGCGATATTGCCATTAGAAATACCAGAGTCCGCGCTTTATTTAATAAAAATGTTAATCCGGCAACAGCTGAAGATAATTTTACCGTAACCGTTTCCGAAACCGGGGAAGAAGTGGAAGGAAGCATTAATACAGAAGGAAGAGTAATTGAATTTGAACCGTCCGCGGCTTGTCCGGAGCCCAATGAAGACCGTAAATGTTTTGCCGCTGATACCGAATTTAGAGTGGAAATCTTAGGTGGCCTCAGAAGTACGGATAATAAGCAGATTACTTGTGGTGGCTTGGCCGCGGGTTGCAGCGATTTTTTTACAACCGGTGATTTAATTGATACATCTTCACCGCAAATTGAGATAACTTATCCGGATTTTGGAGAATCTGTAAGTGTAAACGACCAATTTCCTCTTGAAGCTTTGGCCACCGATGACGCGGGAATTAGTTTTGTGGAATTTTTTGTAGATGGAGAATTTGTCGATAGTAGCGGACCTTTGGGTCAAAGTCCTGTTGAATTTGTGGCTCAAGGAATTTGGGATACGGAAGGATTGGATTTACTTTCTCGTCATACTATTACCGCTACCGCTCACGATATTGATAATAATAGTGCCACTTCTTCGGGCGTAGACGTAATCATAAGGGCAGAGCATTGTTTTAACGGCGTTCAAGACGAGGGAGAGGAAGCGCTAGATTGCGGTGGTGATTCCGCGAGTGAAGATTATTGTGGAGCTTGTGATGGTTCGGCTTGTTCTGTGAGCGGAGACGCTGATATTTGTTCACCTGATGATTCGTTGTGCGCTTCCGGTTTTTGCAATAACAATGATTGTATTTGCCAGAGTCCACCGAAAATTTTGGAAGTAAATCCCGGCAATGGCGCTCCCGGTAATTATATTTCCATCAAAGGCGAGAATTTTGGCAATGCCAGAGGTAGTATAATATTTTTAGGTATTGACGCGGATGGCGATGGTTTTGCGAGAGATGCGGGCGAAGAGAGTGATGATGTTGAAGCTTCTTTGGCCGATTGCGGAGGCGCTTGGAAAGATGATGTTGCGGTTGTTGAAATTCCCGAAGAAGCCATAGCGGGACCGATTATGCTTATAAATGGGCGAGGTCTCCTGGATCGCACCAATGATTCTTTCGGTCCTTATATATCTGATTTTATTATCAATGAGATATCCAGGCCGGGTTTGTGTGAAATTATTCCCGATCAAGGATCTCCCGGGGTGGAATTCAGCCTTTTGGGAAAAAATTTCGGAGGAGAACAGGGAGACAGTGAACTTCATTTTTCCAATTTGATTTTACAAGATATTTCCGAATGGTCTCAGGAGAGAATTTCTTCGATCATTCCCGAAGTTGACGAGGATGAACATGAAGTTTATATAACCGTTGGAGGACAGTCCAGTAATAGCTTAAATTTTAATATAAGAATCGGGGAAAATGTTAACCCGCGCATTGACTATATTGATCCCGAAAGCGGATCATTTGGTCAATATATTACTCTCGTCGGTGACCGCTTTGGATCGCCGGGGGCTGTTTATTTTGTAAGAGAGGGTGATCAAACCGATGTCATTCCCGCCGATATTGATTTTCCGGAACAATGCAGTGAAAGATATTGGAAAAATAATTATATTACAGTAAAAGTTCCATCCGGAATTGATTTGGGAGAATATCAAATGGAAATTACAACCAGCCGGGGACGGCGAAGCAATCAAGTGTCTTTTAGTGTTAATGAGAGTGAACTTAGTCCCGGCATTTGCGCCATCAATCCCGATAACGGACCCGTTGGTACGGAAGTAAGAATTTATGGCGACGGTTTTGGCGAAAGAAATGAAGGCAGTTCGGTGAGATTTTGGCAAAATGCCAATGCTGATTCCGCTTCTATTTTTTGGTCCGAACAATTTATTAAGGCGTTCGTTCCCCAAGACGCTTCCACAGGCCCTCTGCAAGTTGTAAACGAGGGAATTTTAAGTAATAGGATTCCTTTTGAGATTAGATCTTGTTCCGCGGATAATGATTGTCGAGAGGGAGAAAATTGTTGTTCTGATGGAACTTGTCGCGAGGTATGCCCGGTTGATCCGGATGAAGCGGTATATGCTTGGCTTTTTTCTACCGGAGAAATACCGGTAACTCCTCAAATAGTAGAAGAATGTAATGATGAAAGCATTCCCAGCCCTACTCCTTGGGGAAGGTTTAGAGAAGGTGGAGAAGTTTGCCTTAATGCTTCCATTGGAGCAAGATTTAACACTTTAATGAATACGGCCAGTATTTTTAATAATGTTATTTTGGAGAAATGTATCGCTTCCGCGGACGGGGAAGAGGCTGCTCATCCTTGCAGTCAGACACAGGAAGTTGATACCGGTGATATTATCATCCAAGATTTTACGGACAGTGAAGGCGATCTCGATTCGCACGGTTTTCAATTAACGCCCCTTTCTTTGCTGGACGAAGATGCATTGTACAGAGTGTCTTTAACTACAAATATACAAAGCGCTAATACCACCTCAGGAAATCCGGGTTCTTTTATGTCGCCTATTTCCGCGCAAGCGGCGGAAGCTTGCGGATTCGGGGAAGGTGAATATGCAAATATTTCTTATTGTTGGACTTTTGGAACCACTGATAATTTGTGTGAGATTGGAAGGGTGCAAGTAGAGCCGATTAAATTTTTAATGACCGAGCTCGACCAAGAACAAAAATATTCCGCCACCCCCATAGCCAGACAAAATGCTTGTTGGATTTTAAGTGGGGCTTCATTTGATTGGCAATGGGAAAGTTCTGATGAATCCAGGGCAATCATAAGTAATGATGATGGAGATAATGACGGGCGTATTGATGAATTACAGACTGCTTCCGCTTTGGGGGAGACCGGTCCCAATTTTCCGGTTTTGATAAGCGCTTCTACCGAAAGAAGGGACGGTGAAGGCAGATTGTTTATTGATTTTACCGATCCTAAAATTATAAACAGAATTCCGGATTGCAATAGCGCTTGCCCCGGGGCACTTATTGAAGCTGAATTTAATGTAGCTATGCAAAAAGCAAGTATTGAAGGAGTGGGGGATATGTCTCTTTGGCTTTGTGAAGATGAGTCCTGCCGCACTTTTGAGGGCGATGTTGTTTTGGAAAAGGCCGAATATATAGAAAAGAAAAACAGCGAAGGCAAAGTTATTGGTGGTTATGCGGTTTTGCGCCCGCAAAATTTGATTCCCAATCGTTATTATCGAGTTATAATAAAAGCCGGTCAAAACGGAGTTAAATCCAAAAGCGGCCGTGAACTATCAGACCTTAATTATGGATTGAATTATTCTTGGAAATTTAGAACTACGGATAATCCGGATTTATGCGTAGTGGATAGAGTGGAAGTGATTCCCAGACGATCTGTTTTAACTTATATAGGGCAAGTGCAGGAATTTAGGGCTGAAGCTTATGGGACTCCCGATGATTGCGCGCCCGAAGGGCAAAAATTGTCATTAAGATATTTTGATGAAACACAAAATAAATTTTTAGATTTATATGATTGGAATTGGAATTCTGGAAAAGTTGATGTCGCCACCTTAACTCCGGAAAGAGATCCTTGGAGCGGAGATTATTTGGATGCCAATCCCGGTTATTCCAGATATTGCACAAGTTCTTGTTTGAATACAGGTACTAATTTTGAAGTTTCCGTTTGTGGAAACGGTGTTGTGGAGCCGGGCGAGGACTGCGATAAAGGCGATATTATTCCCGATGATGGCTGTAGTTCGCGATGTCTCAATGAAGGTTCGACCGGCGGCGCGGTTTGCGGAAACGGAGAGATAGAGAATGGGGAAGATTGTGATGATGGAAATGCCGTATCCGGCGACGGTTGCAGCTCGGAATGTTTGAATGAAGGCGTTCAAAACTCAGGGCCTATTTGTGGAAATTTATCCGTTGAGTATGGTGAAGATTGCGATGATGGCGCTTTAATTGACGGCGACGGTTGCAGCTCGGAATGTTTGAATGAAGGTTCTGATACTTCCTATGGATCCGAATGTGGCAATGGAGTAAAAGAATACGGGGAAGATTGTGATGATGGAAATATAGAGAATGGCGACGGTTGCAGCTCGAAATGTTTGAACGAAGGATCGTCAGATATAACTTGCGGATTTTATAGTGATGAAACAGCTTGTTCCGGAATTGATTATTGCGATTGGGCCGGTTTGACCGAAGAATGTTTATATAATGATTTTTGTTCTCAGTTTTTAGGCGCCGATTGTCTGGAAGTTGAGGTTTGCGTTTTACAGCCCTCTAATGAAGGTTCTTCTTCTTGCCGTAAGTCTTTGTGTGGTGATAATATTCTCGATCTGGGAGAGGAATGTGATGATGGTAATTTGGAAGAGGGAGATGGTTGCGGCTCGGACTGCCTATTTGAAGGTACTCTATCAGGTTCGGGGGCTGAATGCGGTAATGGAGTAATCGGCTCGGGGGAAGATTGTGATGATGGAAATGCCGTATCCGGCGACGGTTGCAGCTCGGAAT
>CAYZWC010000005.1:0-23848 GCA_964482065.1 uncultured Gammaproteobacteria bacterium
TAGGACATTTCTATAAAACCCAAAGTAGGACATTTCTATAAAATCTTGACAAATAAAACGTTCGCATTGACATAATCCACCCATTGATATATAGTATTTTACGACTCTCAATTAAATTATAATTATGCCCATACCAAACAATTTTAAATCTCCGCAAAATTGGAAAAAATCCTCTTATGACCGCTTTAAAAAACCGCGGAGAAAAAATTTCGAACGCAAAAACGAACCCTTGGGGAAAAAGCTTTTCCGAGTTATTTTGTCTTGGATAAAAAGAGGTGGAAAAACAAACAACGGGCGTAAAGAATTGTTGCGAGGCGCCGCAATTTTAGGAGCAATGGCCATACTCTTGGGGGGCATTATTTTTGTAGGCGCGCTAGCCTGGTATGGGCGCGATCTTCCTGACCCCAATAAATTATATGAAAGAAATATAACCCAAAGTACTAAAATATATGATCGTACCGGAGAACATTTGCTTTATGATATTTACGATGATAAAAAAAGGACCGTAGTTCAGCTAGACGAGCTACCTCCTTATATAGCCCAAGCCACCTTGGCGCTGGAAGACCAAAATTTTTATAAACACAAGGGGTTTTCTCTTTGGGGGATGTTTCGCGGTGTATTTATAAGCCAGCTCAAAGGAAAGCGAGCAGCCGGAGGCTCAACTATTACCCAACAGTTGATTAAAAATGCCATTTTAACCAATGAGCGCACGGTTTCCAGAAAAATAAAAGAATTGATACTCGCTTACCGCATGGAGAAAAAATATTCCAAGGACGAAATCTTGCAAATGTACTTAAACGAAATACCTTATGGCTCGACAGCCTACGGCATAGAAGCGGCCAGTGAAACATATTTTGGCAAAAATGCCAGAGATCTAAGCTTGGCAGAGGCGGCCATTTTGGCCTCACTACCAAAAGCTCCCACTTATTTTTCTCCTTATGGCAGCCACGTGGAAGAACTTACCTGGCGGCAGCATCATGCCCTGGATGAAATGCTCGAGCTTGGATACATCACTGAGGAAGAAGCGCAAGGCGCAAAAAATGAAGAAATAAAATTTAAACAGCGCGTAGAGAACATTCAAGCGCCGCATTTTGTTATGTATGTAAAGGAGTTGCTGACGGAAAAATACGGTGAAAAACTGGTGGAACGGGGAGGACTCAAAGTTTATACTACTCTTGATATGGATAAACAAAAGGCCGCTGAAGAGGCAGTAACCGAAGGTATTGAAAAAGTAGAGCAATACGGCGGAAACAACGCCGCTCTTACAGCCATTGATCCGCAAACGGGACAAATTTTGGCCATGGTCGGATCAAGGGATTTTTTTGATATAGAACACGATGGACAAGTTAATGTAACTATACGGCCTCGGCAACCCGGGTCATCTTTTAAGCCCATAGTGTACGCGGCCGCTTTTGAAAAAGGCTACACCCCCGAAACCATACTTTATGATGTGGTGACAACTTTTAAAACAGACATTAAAGACTATATACCAAAAAACTACGATTTGACCGAACACGGTCCGGTTACCATAAGAAAAGCCCTGGCCGGATCATTAAATATACCCGCTGTTAAGGCTATTTATCTAGCCGGCATTAACCGCGTTTTGGATTTGGCCGAAGAGATGGGATACACCACCTTTAGCGACCGCAGTCGCTTTGGCTTGTCTTTGGTTCTGGGTGGCGGGGAAGTAAAACTTTTGGAGCATGTTTCCGCCTTTGGGTCATTTGCTCAAGATGGAAAACATTTTGCCCACACACCCATTTTAAAAATAGAAGATAATGAAGGAAATATTCTGGAAGAATATAAAAAAGACAAGGAGAGCGTCTTGGATAAAAACGTAGCGCGGCAAATCACCGACATACTTTCAGATGATGACGCGCGGGCCTATGTTTTTGGTACCGGCAGCAAACTCACTCTACCCGGCCGACCGGTAACGGCCAAAACCGGCACAACCAATGATTACAGAGACGCCTGGACTGTTGGCTATACACCATCTTTGGTGGCCGGAGCATGGGTCGGTAATAATGATAATTCGGAAATGAAGAGAGGGGCCGCCGGAGGAGTAGTGGCTGCTCCTATCTGGAATAATTTTATGCAAAAAGCGCTGGAAGGATCGGCTATAGAAAACTTTGAAGAACCGGAGTTAATTGAAGTTGAAAAACCGATTTTGGCGGGCGGTGAAAATTTTGGCCAAGAAACAATACGAATTGATCGATTTTCCGGAAAACTCGCCACCAAATATACCCCCGAAGAAGCTATTGAAGAAAAAAAATTTCAGGTCCATCATTCCATATTGCATTATGTAGACAAAGATGCTCCACAGGGCCCCCTACCCGAAGATCCATCCATAGATCCTCAATACGAATCATGGGAAGCGGCGATTTTGGCTTGGGCTGATGAACAGGGCTTTGAAGCGGAAGAACCGCCCACAGAATTTGATGATGTGCACCTCCCCAAATATGAGCCTAATATAAATATAACTTCTCACGATATAAATGAAACAATAACTGACAGAAATATTGAAATAACCGTAGATACAAATGCGCCGCGGGGAACAATAAGTCGAGTAAGATATTACATTGATGATAATTTGGTAGGAACTTCTTACAGCTATCCATTTACGCTTTATTACCATATCGGTCCGGAATTTGAAAATGGCTTTCACAATCTTCGCGTTGTTGCTTATGATGACGTCTTAAATAATTCTTCAGCGGAAATAACCTTGAATTTTATGTTACCCAATGAAGGCGTATCCATTAGCTGGATTGGGCCGCAAAATAATGCCAAATTTTATTCATCCAGTTTTCCTTTGGTTTTGAATGTTAATGCCTCCACCATTAAAAACGTGGCTAAAATAGATTTTTATTATCAAAAAAATGGAGATGAAAAACACTTAATAGACTCTCTGGTAAATCCAACACAAAATCAAATTGAAGGCCACTGGAATTCTTCACCCAGAGAAGGGGACTACACCCTTTTTACGGAAATAACCGAAGAATCCGGAGCTAATTATAAAAGTGGGGAAATAAATATAAATATTGAATAAAATAAAAAAAGAGCCTCTTTTACAGAAGCTCTTTTTTTATTTGGCAAAAATATTTATTTACCTTTTGATGGGCATTACTATATATAAATAATTATCTTCATCGGTTGGCTTTATAACGCAGGGATTTTCCGAGCTTAAAGTCTCTAAAGCAATATCACCATCCGATATGGCATTCAGGCCGTCAAGTAAATAACGAAAGTTTAAAACCGTACTGTTGGAATCACCCTCGGCTTCCACATCCACTTCGGCGGTATTTTCTCCAAGCTGATTATTAACCGAAGATATAATAATTTTATTCTCACCGGGTTTAAATTCCACATTAACATCATATATTCCGGAACGTGAAAAAAGGCTGGCCGTTTTTACCGCTTTAGCCAAAACATTAACCCCCACTCTGGCTTTTGTTTTTTGTTCGGTTGGTATTATTTGTTCATAATCAGGGTATTGCCCCTCTATCAGCCTGGAAATAAGCTCCATATTGTCATAAACAAACAATATTTGATTTTCACCCAAATAAATTTCTATATTATCATCGGTTTCGTCTTCCAAAACTTCTCCTTTTTTAAATCCACTTAAAATACGCAATAATTCTTGAAGTGTTTTAGCGGGAACAATTATCTTTTTTTCTTCGTCCGGTCCGGAAATATTTATTTTTTTCTCGGCTAGGCGATAGCTGTCCGTGGCCGCCATAGTGAGTCCATTTCCTGAAAAGTTAAAAAGAACACCACCTATTTCCGGTCTTGTTTCGTTGGTGGAAACGGCAAATATCACTTGGCTTAAAGCCTGCCTAAAAGTTCCGGCGCTGCAAATATAAGGATTATTTTTGTCTATTTTGGGTATTAAGGGAAAATCGCTAGCTGATAATCCTTTTATTTTTGTGTTGTAATTTTTACAAGAAACTTTCAATTCTTGATCCTCTACCCCCATATCTACTTTTTCTTTTGGTAATAAGGAAATATAATCGGAAAGTATTTTTGACTGTACGGTAAATTCTCCTTCTTCTTCTATTTTTGCCCTAACCACACAACTTATCCCTATTTCTAAATTGGTTGTAGATAATTTTAATGCCCCTCCCTCTGCCTGCAGCAAGATGTTGTTTAGAATAGGAAGATTAGTATTCTTTCCCGCAACATGCCCCACTACAAACAAACCTTGGTTTAGATTTTCTTGTGTACAGGAGAGTTTCATAATTATTAATTTAATATTTATATAATAGTAATAATAAGGAGGTGTATAAGTTTAAAAGACTTTAAGTTTTCTAACAAAAGAAGCAAAAACTTGTTAACTCGCGGTGGATGTTTCAAAGGGAAAATTGTTTATAAGTTTGTGGGCAATGTTAATATTTTTTACTTTTTGGTTAAATTTTATTTTATACGCAATAAGCCCACAGTATTATTAACATAATTATAAATAGGTTTATACACTACTTATTAACTTAATTAAACAACCTTTCTTTTATGGAATTTATTTCTTGGCGGATGCGTTCATTATTTTCTATTTCTTTTGTTATTTTTTGGTAGGCGTGCATGGCGGTAGTATGATCCCTTCCTCCCAGTTCGTGGCCAATACTCGGATAAGAGCATTTTATTTCTTCTCTCATTAAATACATAATAATTTGTCGAGGAAAGGCCAGCCGCTTTTCTCTGCTCTTGCCCGTAATATCATCAGTGCCGATATCATAGAATTCGGCCACGGTTTTTATTATTTCTTTAGGGGTGGCTGATTTTTTTGCCGAAGATGATGAAGTTATGGTATTTAAGATATTTTTTACATTTTCCAAATCAATATCTGTATTATTAAGCTCATGAAAGGCAATTATTCGATTTAGCGCGCCCTCAAGCTCCCGCACGTTATTTTTTACGTGAGAAGCTATAAAACTTATAACCTCATTATCTATATTATAACCCTTTTCTTTTACTTTAGCTTCAAGAATGGCAATTCTTGTTTCCAAATCCGGAGTGGAAATATCAGCAATCATGCCCCATTCAAATCGCGATAATAGTCTTTTTTCAAGAGCGGGGATGGCTTTGGGTGGACGGTCGGAAGTCAAAACTATTTGTTTGTTGGATTGGTGGAGGTGGTTAAAGGTATGAAAAAATTCTTCTTGGGTTCCTTCTTTTCCTGCTATAAACTGAATATCATCTATCAAAAGAAGGTCAACATTGCGGTAGGCGTCTTTAAATTCTTTAGCTTTTCCGTTTTTTACGGATTGTATATATTCGTTGGTAAATTTTTCAGAAGTAACATACATTATTTTTCCACCGGATTTTCCTATTTGATGTCCGATGGCTTGCAGAAGGTGTGTTTTACCAAGGCCCACACCACCATAAATAAAAAGAGGATTGTAAACCTTACCCGGTGTTTGTGAAACGGCCTCACACGCCGCATAAGCAAGCTCGCTGGTTTTGCCCACAATGAATTTTTCAAAAGTATAGCGGTTATTCAAACCAAAAGAGTTAGCCGAAGAGTTTTCTTCGCCGATGGATTGAGTACGAGGCAAAACAACCGTTGAGTCCGCGGAGGTTTTGGGAGCGGATTTTCCGGTTTCCACTTTATAAAAAACCTCTTTTATGTCGTCTTCGGAAATATTACGTAACGCCTCGAGTATTTGATCGTTGTATTTTTTTTCCAGCCAGCTTTTGGTAAAGGCATTGGGAACACCAATGATTACTTTTTTTTCTTCATAAGAACAAACAAAGGTTCCGCGGAACCAAGTTGTGAAATTAGCTTTGCTAAGCTGGAGCTCTAATTCTCCAAGGACGGCTTGCCAAAGTTGTTGGTTGTCCATATTTATGGAATTTTAAGTTTTAGGTAGCGAAATCAGTTCTAATATTATAGAACATTTTTTGTTGGTTGTCCATATGCCGGCAATGAGACTAAATTGTTCATAAGCTGTTAATTGTTTGTGTATATGTGGCTTATCGGCAAAAGACCTTGACTAATTTTTGGATTGCTATTATTATAATAGATATCAAAAGATAAATCAAGATAATATGCCGAAAAGAACATATCAACCCAAAAAGAGAAAAAGAGCCAAAACACACGGTTTTAGAAAACGTATGAAAACCGGTGGTGGCCAAAAAGTTTTAAAAAGACGCCGCGCTAAAGGACGCAAAAAATTAAGCGTTTAATTTTGATATAGAAAAATAATAACGTTATTGATATAATGAGAATATACGTTATTATTTTTTTATGCTTGCCAAAAAACACAGAGTAAAAAAAGATAAGGAATTTAGAAGAATTTTTCAAAAAGGGAAAAGCGCTTTTTCTGGCCCCTTAGGAATAAAGTGCGCTCCCAACGAACTTGATTTTTCTCGTTTTGGAGTTGCGGTTTCCCTAAAAATAAGCAAGAAGGCGGTAAAAAGAAACAAACTCAAAAGACAAATTCATGAAATATTAAGATTGAATATAAAAAATATAAAAGACGGCTACGACTGCGTGGTTATGACCAAGCCGGGGATTTTGGATTTGGATTATAGTGAACTCGAAAAAAAGATAATGGAAATTTTGCGAAAATTAAAAATTTTAAAATGAATAAGATAATTTTAAATATAAGATTTTTTGTTTTAAAGATTATAAAGATATATCAAAAAACACTATCTTTTGATCATGGAATTTTTAAACATCTTTTTCCGTATGGATACTGCCGTTTTAGGCCCACTTGTAGTGAATATGCTTATGAGGCGATTTCTAAATACGGAGTTTTACGCGGCGGCTTAAAATCTTTGTGGCGAGTGCTGCGTTGCAACCCCTTTTCCAAAGGCGGAATAGATAAGCCATAAAATTATTGAATGATAAGTTTATTTTTTTGTTAAGAAATTGAAAATTTGCTCCGCGAATTTATTTTTACAATATAATTTTCATCAAAAAACCACCTTGTTATTTTAGGTGGTTTTTATTTTAATATTTTAACCTCTTACAATTAAGAAAATGATATAGATGACATAACTTATTAAAAACATAATACCTTGCCAGCGCTCAATAACTCTTTTTCGGCCGATAAAAACAAAAGCAAACAAAAGAAGGGTTACTAAAAAGCAAATTAAAATATCATAGTTTAGTGTTACGCTGAAATTTATTGGTTTAATAGTGGCTGAGAGGCCCAAAATCCATAAAATATTAAAAATATTGGAGCCGACTATATTTCCAATGGCAATGCCGCTTCTTTTTTTGTGAGCGGCCACCGCGCTGGTAGCCAGTTCCGGCAATGATGTCCCGAGCGCTACCACCGAAAGTCCGATAAATCCTTCGCTCACTCCAAGATTTTGCGCGATATAAGTAGCTCCATCAACAATCCATTTTCCCCCAAAACCCAAGCCGATGATTCCGAGGAGTATGTACATAAAGGAGCGTTTTAGGCTATATTCTTCAATCATTTCTCGCTTACCCTCAACTTTTCCTATACCAAAAGTATAATAAATAAATATTACAAAAAAACTCAAAAGCAAAAGTCCGTCTATTCTGGACAGCTCGGAAAAATGGCGATGGTCAATAAGAAGATCGTTGGCCATAAAAGCTAAAACCATTACCGCAAGTAAGTTAAAAGGTATTTCTTTCCAAGCCGTGCCCTTGCTTATTTCTATGGGGTAGATGGCGGCGGCCACTCCCAAAATTAAAAGTACGTTGGCGATATTTGAACCAACTATATTTCCAATGGCAATATCGGCGCTTCCTCTGATGCTGGCGAGAATATTTACCATCAGTTCGGGTGCTGAAGTTCCAAAAGCCACTATGGTAAGCCCGATTACCAGGGTGGGAATATTTAACTTTTTGGCTATGGAAGAAGATCCGTCTACCAATAAGTCAGCGCCTTTTAAAAGTATTATAAATCCTGCTATAAATAATAGGTAGTAAAACATATTTTTAGTAAATTTCCACTATTTTTTCTTTTGATTTTAATCCTTTGATTATTTTCAGCTCGCTTTTGCTTTTTCCAAGTTCGCGGGAAAGTAAATCAATAGCCGCTTTATTTGCCCGACCTTCTTGCGGTCGGCTGGTGGTGAATATTTTATATGAATTTTTTGAAATTTTTTTAACTTCATTTTTTTTCGCGCCGGGCGAAACTTTTATAATAATTTTTTCCATAAATTAATCGCCTATTTTGGCCGGAGTTAAAGGCTTTTTGCCGGAGAGAACCGCAGCTATATTTTTAGCGGCAATTTCGGCCATGTCGCGGCGCGCTTCCTCGGTGGCCGAGGCAATATGAGGAGTGATAATAACATTTTTCATTTTTCTAAGTTCCAACCGGTCATTGGGGTTGCAATCAATCTCCGGTTCACACTCATAAACATCCAGACCGGCTCCGGCTATATCTCCGCGCGTAAGAGCTTTTAGGAGGGCTAATTCGTGCACCACCGCGCCTCTGGCGGTGTTTATCAGATAAGCAGTTTTTTTCATAATTTTTAATTCTTGTTTATCTATGAGGCGTTTGGTGGCAGGCAGAAGTGGCACATGCAAACTTACAAAATCAGAATTTTTAAGCAGTTTTTCTTTGGAGACGAATTTGGCATTAAATTTCTTTTCAAATTTTTTATCTCTTTCTATATCATTGTACAAAATTGTCATATCAAATCCTTTGACAGCTCGCTGGCAGACTTCGCGTCCGATTCGCCCGAGTCCGATAATTCCCAAAGTTTTTCCGACAACTTCTATACCATTTAAAAGCATGGGGTCCCAGCCCTTGTATTTAAGAGTGCGGGTAAAGTCATCGGCTTCCACCAATCGTTTGGCCAAAGCCATTATCATGGCAAAAGTGTGTTCGGCCACCGCTACTGAAACTTTGTCCGAAGGCGTATTGGTTACCACGATATTCCTTTTTTTGGCATCAGCCATTTTTATATTGTCAAAACCCACCGCATAATTGGCGATTATCTTAAGCTGCGGACCGGCCGCGTCCATAATTTCACTGTCTATTTTGTCGGTTAGTAGACAGAGAAGAGCGTCGCAGCCCTTAACACCTTTTATTAATTCTTTTCTTTTTAACACTCGGTCATGCGGACTTACTTTTACCTCATAATTTTTATGCTTTTTAAGCATTTCAATTCCGGCCGGATGTATTTTTCTGGTAACAAATATTTTGAATTTTTTGGCCATATATTTTAGTTGTTAGTGTATTAGCCAATACCCGCCCGCCAATCGCTACGCTCAAGGCGTTACGGGCAGGGCCAATAGTATTTTTAAATTTTTTTAATTTTGACTCTTTGGAGGTCTTTGGTGCTCGGCAAAGACTTTAAAAGTCCCGCCTTGGCGCCCATTTTTTGGATAACACTATTAGAATTTAGAATTCCAATACGCAAAGCATAGTCCGGATCGTTTTTTAAAATCATGCCGGAGGCAAAGGCGGCGCCAAAAGCATCGCCCGCCCCGGTGGTATTTATAATTTTTACGTCAAAAGTAGGAGCGTGCACGGCACCGGATTTTTGGATTACATAAGCGCCTTTTTCTCCATCGGTAATAACCGTGAGAACACCAAAATTTTCCTTAGATTTTTTTATGATTTGTTTTAAGTTGCCGAAAGAAGCACCAACAAGCCCGGACATTTCTTCGCGGTTTAATATTAGTATGTCTGTTTTGTTTAGTAGTGGTTTTAACTTTTTAAGGCCCTGTTTTAGCTCCAGTGAACCCGGGTTAACAGCCACCTTGATATCATTTTCTCTGGCAAAAGTGATGAGTTTTTTTAGAAGAGCCATATTGCCTCCGAGAGAGGTTATATAAAACCATTTGGTTTTTATCTTGTTCCAAGGGATTTCTTTGGCCGCAAGATGAGAGCTGGCTCCGCGGTGAACCAAAATTGTCCTTTTGCCTTCGGGAGTCAGAAGTATAAGTGAATAAGCGGTTCGCCTTTTATCATCGCGGACAATATATTTAATATTAATGCCCTTATCTTTTATAAGTTTAATAATTTCTCGTCCGCCGACATCTTCTCCCACGCGGGAGTAAACAGCCGCGTTAAGTCCCAAATTGGCAAAAGTAAAGGCGGAATTGGTGCCTCCGCCGCCGGTTTCAAATACAATATCTTCTATTTCTATTTTTGAGCCCAGGGGCAGGCAGGCCAGTTGTCCGGTTTTTGATTTTTGGGATTTGGAAATATTAAAGTCGACGTTTTGCAAGAAAACATCGCGAGTGGCCGAGCCGATTGTTATGACATCAAACATAGGATTGCGAATCATATAAATTTTCGCGAATAACGCGAATAATGGATTTTAATTTCTTTTATTATAACATTTTTGCGTTTAAAAAAGTAGAGACGCAAAATTTTGCGTCTCTACAGATTATAATTAGTATTATTAGCAATCAAGCTTTGTGGCTGGAGCCAAACAACCTTATTCTTTCACGAACCATCTTTTCCATGGCATCGCGTCCGGGACCGAGAATTTTCCGCGGGTCAAATTCGGCGGGATTTTTCGCGAGCGAGGCCCGTACCGCTCCGGTAAAAGAAAGACGCAAGTCACTATCGGTATTTACTTTGTTAATACCTGTCTTGATGGCCTTTTTTATTTCTGATGGATCAATGCCCCGGGCATTTTTTACCTCTCCGCCATAGCGATTGATTTTTAAAATTTCATTGGGATAAACACTGGAGGCGCCGTGCAAAACCAGGGGGATTTTTACCAGTTCTTTTATTTTTTCCAGCCGTTCTATATCCAGCTGCGTCTCTCCAGAATACGGTTTTTTGAATTTATAAGCTCCGTGTGAGGTTCCGATGGATACGGCCAAAAAATCACAGCGGGTTTTTTTCACGAATTTTTTTGCTTGTTCCGGATCGGTAAAAAAGGCATCACGCTCGGAAACGGAAACCAAATCTTCTTTGCCTCGGAGCGCGCCGAGCTCGGCTTCCACGGCAATTCCGCGTCGATGGCACATATTCACCACCTTTTTTGTTTTGGCTACATTTTTGGAAAAAGGCATGGTAGAAGCATCTATCATTATGGAAGTATATCCATGCTTTATGGCCATCTTTATTATTTTTAAATCTTTGCCGTGATCCAAATGTAGGGCCACGGGAATTTTCGTCTGAGCGGCCACCTCTACCATGGCTACCAAATATTTCATGCCGGCGTATTTAATGGCCCCTTCCGAGGTTTGGATAATCACGGGAGCTTTTTCTTTTTCCGCTCCGCGAATGACCGCCTGGAGGATTTCCATGTTATTGATATTAAAAGCGCCGATGGCATAATTTCCCTTGTTAGCCCGGGCAAGCATTTTTTTTGGATTTACTAGCATAATATATTTTAAATTGTTTAAAGTTTTTTAAGATGTTCCTTATGTTAAGAGCAACAACATTAAATAGAAAATATTATAATATTGAATATTGAAATATTAGTCGCTAAAATCATCTCTATAATATTATAGAAACTAAACAAATATTTAATATTTTAATATTGCAATATTTTATTTTTTATTATTCTAAGTTAACTTAATTGATGCGAGTTTTGTATTTGGCCCAATTCATCGTTCATATACTATTATTCTACAAGAACCTTGACAATTTGTCTAAAATATTATAAATTGAAATGAAATAAATTTTGTCCTTTTCACAGCAGGTTTCCTGCTAAACAACGGCGAATGCCTGTCGGCGTATTTTTGCGTCTAGGCGGGAATAAGCCAAAACACAAGGAGGTTTTGTCATGGCGAACAATATGATCGTCTCGGCGGAACAGTATCGAGAATTGGATGGAAGACTATTTGAGATCAAAAGGCAGTTGCGACAGAAAAAGGGGTATCCACATAATCCCAACCGACTCACCAGAGTTTTACAGGCCCTGATAGAGGGGCGCTTTGGTGACCTTGGGAAATTTCCTTCGGAAATCCACTGCCCCGACTTAATCCCCGATGGATATGAAATCCTTGAGGATGTGGAACCCTCAAAGTTCCAAGTCAAGGATCTGAAGCTTGCGTCCTTTTTGCATGATGAAGATGGAGGTTCTGTTAATGGCGAGATCATGCGCCAGCGAGCAGTTAAGCTCTCTGCGAATTTTGGTTTGGTGGACGCCCAGTTTATCCTGGATCACCAGGATGAGATCCCGGTGGGTTTCCGAGGTGAATGCTTGGTTTTTACCGGCACGCTGTTGCGTTACCCGAACGGTGACCTGCACGTCGCCTACCTCCGCTGGAACGGCGCTCGCTGGTACCTGGCCTTCTATTGGCTCGACGACGACTGGAACGGCAACGATCGTCTCTTGCACTGCAAGTAGGATTCTTGATCTCTCGGACATTTGGTCCTTTTAAATGATCTTTGGTTCCTTGGTAATTTAGGTTCTCGGCGTTTTCAATAAAGCCCTGCGTATGCAAATACGCAGGGTTTTCTTTTAACAAAAAAGCCCCTAAGAGCCTTTAAGAGGCTCTTAGGGGCTAGAGGTTATTTTCTTTTTAAAACTTTTTTAATCTTTTTTATAATATCATCTTTAGTCATGCCGTATTTTGCGAGAAGTTCTTGCGGCTCGCCGGATTCACCGAAGCTGTCTGGCATGCCCACGCGCTCCATGGGAACGGGATAGTTTTCCGCGAGGCATTCGGCAACTGCGCCGCCAAGCCCGCCGGTGATTTGGTGTTCCTCGACCGTTACCACACATCCCGTTTTTTTCACGGAAGCAACGATAGTTTTTTTATCCAAAGGTTTTATGGTGTGGGAATTGATAACCTCTACGCTTATTTCCTTTTTTAATTCTTCGGCGGCCAGAAGAGTTTCATGCACGAGCGGTCCACAGGCGACGACACTCACGTCTTTTCCTTCGCGGAAGATTTCCGCCCGCCCGATTTTGAATGGAGTTTTAGTAGTGGTAAAGACTGGAGTTTTTTCTCTAGCAAAGCGAAGATAGAGCGGGCCTTTGGATTCAGCGACTGCCAAGGTCGCTTTTTTGGTTTCCAAATAATCACAGGGAACCACCACGGTCATGTTTGGCAAAACTCTTGTAATGGCAATATCTTCCAAAGCTTGATGAGTGGCGCCGTCCGGGCCCACGGAAATTCCCGCGTGCGCGCCGGCGATTTTTACATTAGCATTATTATAACAAACATTCACTCTGATCTGGTCCCAATTGCGTCCCGGCGAAAAAACAGCGTAGCTGGAGATAAAAGGAATCTTCCCGGCATAGGCCATGCCCACGGCGAGTCCCGCCATATTTTGTTCAGCCACGCCGACTTCTACAAACCTTTCCGGAAATTTTTCCTGGAAAGCCAGGCTGCGGGTGGATTCGGTAAGGTCAGCGCAGAGCACCACCACATTTTTGTTTTTCTCGCCAGCTTCAACAAGCCCCTCGCCATAGCCATTGCGCGTAGGAATTTGTTCTAATTTTTTAATATTGTATAAATGTTTTGCTAAGTTCATAAAAAATTAATTTTTTATACTGGGCGTAACAATATTTACATAAAAATATTTATAATATTGAATATTGAAATATTGGTTGCTTAAATTGTTCTCATGCCGTTTTAGAAACTAAACAAATATTTAATATTTTAATATTACGATATTTTATTTAATTCTGAATAGTTTTATTTATATTCGCGTTTTTAGCGTAAATTTGTGATATTTATAATCTTTACTCATGTTCACTTTTAATTTTGCCCCCCAATGTTCGTAATTCTTTCAAAGCTCTCTCCGCCTCCTCGGGCTTCGGCGGTTTGCCATGCCAAGTATAGTCATATTCCATAAAATCCACGCCTTTGCCCGGAATGGTATTCGCGATAATCATCACCGGTTTATTCCAAATAGCTTTGGCTTCATTGCAAGCGTCAATTATAGCTTCAATATTATGCCCGTCAATCTCGAGAACGTGCCAGCTGAACGACTCATATTTTTCTTTGAGTGGCTCCAAGGGCATGATATCCTCGGTGTTGCCGTCTATTTGAATATTATTTCTGTCCATGATGGCGGTTAGATTGGGAAGTTTATTCTTTCCGGCAAACATTGCCGCTTCCCAAGTCTGCCCTTCATCTTGTTCTCCGTCGCTCATTAAGCAATAAACCCAATTTTTCCGGTTGTCACGTTTAAGAGCATAAGCGAGTCCCGCGGCTTGCGACAAACCTTGGCCCAGGGGTCCGCTTGTATTTTCCACGCCCGGCAGAGCATCGCGATGTGGGTGTCCTTGCAGGCGCGAACCCAGTTGGCGCAAAGTCATAAGTTCGTTTTGGGGGAAATATCCGGCTTCGGCCAAAGTGGCGTAAAGCACCGGGCAGATATGTCCATTGGATAGAATCAAAAAATCTCGGTCTTTCCAATTCGGTTTTTTGGGATCATGTTTTAATATTTCAAAATAAAGGGCGGCAAAAATGTCGGCCATATCCAATGATCCGGCCGAATGTCCGGATTTGGCCGCAAGAAGCATCTTGATTATATTTTTTCTAATATTATTCGCCTTTTTTTGAATTTGTTTTTCAGTTGGAGACATATCAAATATCAATACCTTTTAGAAAATGATTTTTTTCTTTAATAACATAAATTATAAAAATCGTCAAAGCCGCGCCCAAAATATTTACTATCACATCAAAAAATCCGTCCCAAAAAAAGTAATCTTTAAGATAAGGAGGATTATAAAAAACCATTTCTTGAAGAATTTCCATAACTTCCCATAGAAGCCCGGCCGCAAGTACAAAAAACAGGACGGCTGATTTTTTGTGTTTGGCACCGGAGAGGGAGACAATCCACAAAAAAATTATTCCCAGAGCCGCACCGGCCGTAAAGTGGCTCGGGATATCCACCCAGGGAGCGGTGCGATAAAGATCGTAAATGCGGAGCGTTACCTCTACCAGCAAAAAAATAATCGTGGATAAAAGAGCCACTATAAACAAATTGTTGTTGGGCAGCGTCCAGGCTGTCTTTATTTTTTTTCTGAACCCCTCGTTTTGCATAAAAGAGCTTATTTTTTTAAAATTTTAATCGCTTCCGCGGGATTGGAGTGTGAAAAAATATAGCTTCCCGAAACCAGTGTTTCAATTCCCGCTTTTTTAATTTTGGGCGTGGTTTTTTCATTTACACCGGCATCCACTTCCAGCTTAATGTCGGGCTTTAGTTTGCGCAGTTGTTTGGCGCGTTTGAGTATTTTTTCTTGAAACTTCTGGCCTTGTTTGCCGGGGGAATTACCCATGAGCATTATTACGTCGACCTTTTCCAAAATCGGGAAAATTTTTTCCAAATCAGTTTCCGGATTTATGGCCACGCCGGCCCCGCAGCCGGCTTTTTTTATTTTTTTCACCAATTTTTCCGGATCGCCTTGTGATTCAATATGAAAAATTATTTTTTTGGCTCCGGCCGCCGCCCATTTGGCAATATATTTTTCGGGTTCGCGAACCATTAGGTGTATTTCAAAATTAAGTCGCGGAAATTTTTTTATCAGCGAGGGTTTGTTGGGAGATTTTTTAGGAACAAATTTTCCGTCCATGACATCAATCTGCGCCCATGCGGACAGGTTTTTAATTTTATTTATTTTTTCTAAAAATTCTTTTTCGCTTTCGGCGAAAATAGCCGGTATTATTCTAATCATATTATTTTTCCAGCTTATGGATTTTTTTAATGCGGCGCAGATGCCGTGGTTTGGTTGATATTTCTTCCTCCAGCCAGGTTTTTACTATTTTTTTGGCTTGGGCAGGCTTTAGCACCCGAGAAGCCAGGCAGAGTATATTGGCGTCTTCGTGGCGTTTGGCCATTTTGGCGGCGTATTCGTTGTAAGCAAGGGCCGCTCTGATGCCGGCTATTTTGTTGGCGGCCATGCAAATACCATTTCCGCTGCCGCAAATGACAATTCCTCGGGCTCGCTTTTCTTTGGCTACTTTTTTGGCGACAGCCTTTCCAAAATCCGGATAATCGTCGCGCAGCTCCAATTTTTTGTTTCCCAAATCTTCCACCTCATAACCGAGTTTCTCCAAATAATTTTTTAAAATTTTTTTTAGGTCAAAACCCGCGTGATCGGCTCCGATATAAATCATATTTTTATTAGTTATTTATTCGACAATAAAAGTTCCGCGCATATTTTTGTGTCCCGCTCCGCAGTAAACCGAGCAGAAAAATTCAAAAGAACCTTTTTTGTTGGCAATAAATTCAATAATTTCTTCTTGCCCGGGCTCCAGGCGGCGGTTTATTTTAAAAGTGGGCAGGGCAAAGCCGTGCGGCACGTCAGTGCTGGTTATTTTAAGGCGTACTTTGTCTCCCTCATTTACAGTAATGGTATTGGGATTAAATTCCCATTGTTTGGCGGTGATCACAAATTCTTGGTCAGCATCAAATGTTTCCGCAGTCTTTTTGGCCGTTGGCATTTCATTAGTTGTGGTTTTACTTTCCGGCAAAACCCGTGAAGATTTGTTTTCTTGTTGCCAAATCAATATGCCCAAAATAGTGATGGCCAGTATAATGATGGCAATAAGAATCATTATAAAAATGTTTTTGCTTTGCATATATTTTTTTATAAATTTTATACTTTAATTATACTACAAAAATCGGCAATTAAAAAACCCACCAAAATAATGGCGGGTTTTTAATTTGGTTTACAAATCAAGCAATTCTTTGAGCTTGTCTTGATTGAAGCCTATAATAATTTCCTCTTTTTCGTCATCGGTTTTCACGATAGTGGCCGGTACGCCCATTTGGCCGGTTTTGTCCACCATTTCTTTGGCTTTATCCGAATCGGAAGCGACATCAATTTCCTCAAATTCCACGTTGTTTTCTTTTAGAAATTCTTTTTCCTGCTTGCAATAGGGGCAGGTTGGAGTCGTGTATATTGTTACTTTGGCCATAATATGAAATTTATTTATTAAGTATATTTATTATATAAAATTATAGTTATTTTGTAAAAAGAACGGACAGTTTGTGTTTACAGAAGATTACAAAGGAAAAAACTTGACATTTTTGAAGAATGTAAATATAGTATGATAATCAATTTGATCATTGACAATCGTCCGAATTAAGCGGGCATTTTATATAGATTTGGCAAAAGCAATTGCAAAAAACAACAACAAAGGAGGAAGTCGTGAAAAATCTGTTGATTTTTGTTTTGTTTTTTTTGATGCTTTCCTTTTGCTTGGCGGCGGCTGCCGAAGGCGAGAAGGAGCCCGAAAAAAAACAGACCGAAGAAAGGGTTTTTGAAAAAACACCGCCGGTCGCGGATAAAAAAGGAGAAGTTTCCGAACTGACTCCTTCGCTGGGTGTTTTTATTGCCGAAGATCCCTACGTGGTTCTCTCGGGGAGCGCCAGAGTGGAAGCGGCGCGAATCATCGAAAGGCAAGCCGCCTCTTCTGGCAAATATGAAGTAAGCCGTTTTCCGGATGAAGTGCAGCGTTTTCCCGCCAAAGAAAAATGTGACATCAGGTGTAAAGCCGAGCTGTCCGGCAAAGAGGAAGTTGATTTTTTTGTTTCTTTGTCGGTTAGCCAGCTGGGCGATGAAATTTACCTTAATGGTGAGTTGGTTAAAGCCGAAAATAGCAAATTGGTCCGCAGCGCTTCGGTAAGGCTCAAAGGCGCGGATTCGGGGGTTTACAATTCCGCCATTGCGGTTTCGGAAAAGCTGTTTTTGATGAAATCCAAAAGCGCTTCGGCTGTCAAGTCTTCCTTTGCTGAAAAAGAGGAAAAGGATTACAAAGATGTGAGTGCTAGCAAATCCGGCGACGAGCAGCCTGATTTTGAGCCGCCCCTAATGGTTAATACGGCTAAGGTTGGCGTGGTAAAATGGGAAGGGTATAGCCTGTTCGCTTTGCAGCATGAAATGTCGTGGGGCGGTAGCGGAGGATATTTTTATTTTATTCTTCCGCAGATTAATTTGACCGGAGATACTCAGTTGATTGGGCTGGGAATGGGATACAAATATCGCTGGTATTTTAATTTTGAAAAATTTCATCCCGCCTTCGAACTTTTTGGCGGATTTGACGGCGCTTATCTGACGTATCGATTTGAGTATCACGATGGTTATCCCGGACTTCGTTACGGCGGAGCTTTTTACTATCAATTCACCAATCAGTTGGGACTGGGTCTTGAGCTTTCGGGAGTGAGTGGATATGTGGTGAGGATCGGGGAAACTTCCCATAAAATGGATATTTTATTTGGTCTTCGTTACTAAAATTTCAACGTCGAGACTTTTTGGAGAACCGTCCAAAAAGCCTCGGCGTTTTTTTTATATTTGACATTTTTTCGGTTATATATTAAAAATATAAAAGAATCATTAAGCTGTTTCACAAACAATTGTCAATTTTGCCAAATCGGTAAAAAGGAGGATTTACCATGAGAATTTTAGCTATTGTTCTTTTGACCATGCTTTTGGCGCTGACTTCCTGCGGAGGAGACGAAGATGAAACATACTGCCAAAAGCTCGACAGGTGCGATTTGCTTGATACCATTTATGTCGACAACGTAGATGAATGTCTGGACAGGCTTGACGAAGATAGGGAGAACATCGAAAAATACTGCGGCAACCACGCTTCCCGGATAAAAAAATCTCATTCAGGTGTGGTTTCCTGCCTTGCCAAAAGGGATTGCGGCGAGCTGGAAGACTATTTTTCCACCGGCGACACAATCTGCAATGATAAGCTGGAAGAGATCAGCGAAGAGATTTTGGATCATTGCGAAAGAGAGTTTGAGGGCGGCGACGATGATAGTGATGACGCGGACTTTCGCAGCAAGAGGAAACCATTCAAGCTGATGTATCAGACCTTGAGTGATTAATTCATTTGATAGGGTATCAAACTCTAAGCCGAAATTTTTTGGACAACATCCAAAAAGCTTCGGCTTTTTTAATTAGCATTTTTTATTTCCCGGCGCATGCGCATCATGAGTCCACCCAAAATTATAGTCAAGGCCATGGTGGAAGCGCTTAAATATTTTATATAAGTTTGTTCCCGGCTGGTTTTTTGGAGCATAATTTTTTCCGATGGTTTTTTGAGATTGTTGCCGGTTATTTTTACGTCTTCGGTGGAGCGGGGCAGCAGGCGGTAACCGGATTTTGTTTGGCTTACAATTCCGGTTATTTCAACAATATCGCCTTCATTGAAATTTGATTTATCTATACCGGTTGCCGTTTTTATGTAAACTTTTATTTCATCGCTGCCGTCGTCTATATAAATACTTGAACCGCGTCGTTCAATTACTTCACCACTTATGGATATGAGATAGCCTTCGGTATTTTCTCCTATTTCACCGATATTTGCTTTATGTGGAACGGGCGGCGCTTCGTGTTCCAGAATTTTAATATCTGATTTTTCTTTTATTTTGATTCGACGTTCGCCTCCGGCTTCGGATATTTCACCAATTACTTCAATATAGTCGCCCACGCGAAGTTCGGGAAAATTTTTGCTATACATATATATTTGGATGCCCGATCCCGCAAGATAGAAAATCTGTTTGCCGAGAATTCCTGGGACTACCGAAACCACACCCCGCGTTTTAACTTTATCGCCGATATCGGCGGTGCTTCGTATATTTTCCAGATCAACTTCTATCACCGGTTTGTAGGAAGATCGTCCGGAACTTCGCGGTTTTACGGTAATAGCTGTAAATTTATTAGGGGCTTTGGGCGTGGGTGAGAGAGTCCAATGCCAGCCTTTCTCCAAAAGCGCGTAAGAAGCGCCTTCTTCCACTTCTTCATAAGGAATTTCCGAAATTATGTTTTCATCCGGGTCCAGTAGCCGGGCGTAGTCGGCGCTGTTGTTTAGAGCTATTTTGGTTTCCGATTTTTTAAAAATCAAAAATTTTCCGGCTGCTATTTTTACGCCCTCCGGAATTTTGTATGGACGGCTGCCGCCCTCTTCGTCATCCAAAAAGCAACCCGACAAATCAACCTCCTCATTGCCGGCATTGAAAATCTCCATCCATTCGGCCGCGTCCGAGCCTTCCGGATTGGGAATAAATTCGTTTATAGTAATATGTTCATAATTTTGGGCAGCCATCTCTCTTTCTTCGCCATTTTCTTCTCCCACTTTTAATAAAATTTCCGCTTCATCAAAAAGCCCTTCTTCGTCGGTAACGGTGAGAATTATTTTTTTATTGCCGGCTTCTTTGAAAAAATAATGTGTGGTTACTGACGAGCCTGTATCGCCGTTGCCAAAATTCCAAAGATATTTTAGTTTTGAACCTTCCGGATCATAGGAATCGGAGGCATCAAATTCCACCATTTCTCCGAGCAGCGCTTCGAGCTTTGATTCAATCACTGCTACCGGAGGGCGATTGGCCTTTTTTAATTCATTTTCTTCTCCGGGCGTGGGCAAGAGAGTCCACTGCCATTTTTCTTCCGCCAAAGCATAAGCTTCTCCTTCTTCAGCTTTGCTGTCATATTTTATTTTATGGACAAGCTCTTCTTCCGGAGAAAAAAGCTTGGCTTCATCTCCGCCGCTGTTGTTTAGGGCGATATTTGTAATTTTTCTATAAAGCGTCAAATATTTTCCCGGAGCCAGCTCGGTTGAACCAAAATCCTCCTTTTTTATGGTATAGCGACGCCGGCTGCCGTCACCCAAAATCCATCCTTCCAAATTCACCTTTTCAATGCCGGTATTTTTAAGCTCTATAAATTCTCCTTCGTTATCCGCGCCTTCAGGATTTGGCATAATTTCATTTATTTTTATTTTGTCCGAATAATTTTCGTTTTTTTCTTCGCTTAACACATTGGTTGTTCCTTTGGTGGGCGCGGTGGCGGCAAAATCATTCCAATTATCATCGGTGTCTTGTCCGTCGGCAATCCTGGCTATTGATAGTGGATCGTCGGCCGCCGGAGCATTGTCGGAGATATCGCCATCGTCCCAATCACCGTAGCAAACTTGGTCAATAATTTTTTCGCCATGCTTCAAAATAATTATATCTCCGGAATTATTCATAATGCCTTTGGGTTTTTCAAAAACTATGCGGTTTTGTCCGGCCACGGTTCCCGAGAGTTTGGTTTTGGTTTCGCTGCCGTCAAAAATATACCAACCCATTAAATTTATTGATTCGCTGGTATTGTTATAAAGTTCAATCCATTCCACTCCACCATCAGCCGGATCGCTTACCAATTCGTTTATAACCAAATCCGAGGGGTTAAAGGTTTTTGCGGGCGTGCCGCCGCCTCCGGGACTATTGTTAGATTTTTCGGTACCGTCATTTTCTTTACTTTCGTCATCACCATCACCTCCATCGCCGTCATTGGGTGAAGTTATAATATTTGTTTCTCCTTTGGTGGGGGTTTCGGTGATATGCCAGTCGGAATTATCAAGATTATTATCTGCACCGTCCGAATTTCTGGCCAAAGAGTTTGGGTCGGTGGTTATGGGCGCGTTGTCCGAAGTGTCACCGTCGTCCCAGTCGCCGTAGGACACTTGATCGATTATTTCGCCTTCGGAATTTTTTAGAGTAATAATATCTCCGCTATTGTTTAATTTACTGGAAGGAATTTCATAAACCAAAAATCCGCTTTGGGCGACTATGTCCTCCAAAGCAAATACATACATTTCTCCAACACCGTCTTCCAGTGTCCAGTTTTCCAGGCAAATTTCAGCGTCGCCGGCATTGTAGAGCTCAATCCATTCATTTTCCCCATCCGTAGGATCAAAAACAAATTCATTTATTTTTATCTCTTGGGGCTCTTCGGGATCGGGATCGGTTTCTTCATCCGCTTCCGGAGTGGCGGAGATTTCGGTCCCTTCGCTTTCATTGCCGGATTCGTCATAAGCGGTAATCTTAAAAACATGCAAAATATCGTTTTCCAGTCCATCGGCCTCATAAAAAACAACATCACCAATTTCCAAAGCTTCACTAAAACCTTCACCATTATCAATATATAATTTATAGCCGGTCGCATCTTCACTCGCGCTCGCCGTCCAGCTCAAATCCACTTTTGTGTCGCCCGGAGTCGCTTCCAAATCGGTTATTTCTTCGGGCGGGGTTGTGTCTTCTTCGGGTAGGGTTTGGCCAAAATTGCTGTTTTCTTTTCCGGCGGTGTTTCCCGAAGCATGCTCTGCCCAGTTGGTTTCCGTATAATCATTAAGCTCCGAATCAGCGCGTTCCAGGGAAAAATCGGGAGCGGCAATATAGGTAAAAGATTCCAAAGCGTCAGCTGGGTCGGATGAAGTTCGCAATTCTATGAGTTCTCCGGATTCCTTCAATCCGGACCAGGAACTGTCAATTACCGTGCCGGAAAATTCCGGATAGTCGGTCGTGAAATTAGCGGCCACGTCGGCGATAATGGCGTATTCTCCGGGTTCTATCACCAAATCATCACCTTGAAATAAATTTAAGCCATGATTGGTGTCATTTTCATAAAATTTCCAAGTTTCAATGTCCACAGGATCCGAACCTTTATTATAAATTTCAATCCATTCATGATCGCTTGCTTCATAGGCGCCAATTTCATTTATGATGATGTCAGTATTGGCCGCCTTAGCAAAATTTATGGAAATAAAAAAACCGCCCAATAAAATTGAAGCAGTTAGAAAAACAATTTTTTTCATTTTATTGTCCTCCTTTTGTTTAATTAATTAAGCGCGGGCAAAAGCCCAGTATAATTTTATTATAACAAATGTTTTTTTCTTGACAAAAAACCGTTCAATTATTACTGAACGGTTTTATAATAAAGAATAATTTGAAATATCTATCGGTTGGCGGAGCGAGCGACATTTTGGATAACGTTCGCCGATATGAGAAGTGTGCCAAAATTCCATTAAAAAATCAATTGTATTTTAGCACATTTGGGTGAGTGCGTAGCAACGAACCTCATATACTTTGTTATGTGATGTGGCAAAAATTTAACCCGACTTTTCTCGAAGCCACCTCTTGGCTATATTCTCAAACTTATTTTTCGGTATGTTTAGCAAATCCTGATTACTGAGAGCTTCTTTCTTTGCAATGTCCTCAACTAACTTTAGCCCGACATAATATCCCGCTCTGTAATTTACAATATCAGTTGGATCATTGGCATAAAACAAACCTATGTTTGAATTGCTAGAAGAAAAATTTTTTAAAATGAACTTATAGAGCATTTGTTCTTTTTGTCGGCACTCTTGAAGCCAGATTTTTAACTTACTCTTTGTGAGATAATCCGCCCACAGCGCAACACCTTCATCTTCCTTGAGCGCTTTCATGGACAGGTATGTTGCTATGCCCTCAGTTATAAGTTGCCGAATAACTGATTTTTTTTCGGCTACATTGTTGAAATAAAAATCTGGCGAATGAGAGTAATGCAGGGCATGAATGATTTCATGAGTGATAAATATTTTCGATTGTAGCTTCGTCTCATATCCTTCTAAGGGTAGCCAGACTATGAATTTTTTACCATCTTTGAAAGCGTGACCATTTGATGTGCCTTGGCCGACAAAAAGAATAACGTCCATATTTCTCATCTCGAATCCCGCGGAAGTTAAACATTTCTCAATATCATGAAGTGCTTCTATAATTAGTTTTTTTCTCTTTTTCACCTCGTCCCTTGAGAGATGATTTGAAAAATATTTTCTTCTAGCCCAATACTTAAAATAATGAGAAAACAGAGCGGGATATGATTGTTCATAAGCACGCAGATTTTTTGTTTTCAACATTTCTGAAGTATAATATTCTGTGAGATCGATAATATTCATAAATTTTTGCCATTATCCAAGATGGAACGAGCGCCTGCCTGCCGGCAGGCAGGGAGCGGAGCGATTTTGTCTAACAAGTTTTATGCGAACTTGTTGATTTTTTGGCTAAAATATGATATTATTTTATTGAAAATTAGCTTATAGGAGGGCTCCTATAAGGATTATTTAACCATTCCTTAATTTTATAAAAATAAGGGCGTTTGGTCAATCTGAAATTTCGACGGGCAGGCCTGCTGTATTGTCAAGACCATTTAGAAATGTCATACTTTGAGCCAAATAGAAATGTCATAC
>CAYZWC010000006.1:0-15765 GCA_964482065.1 uncultured Gammaproteobacteria bacterium
CTATTTAATCCTATTAGGACATTATCACAAAATTTTTACAGCCTTCGGGAAGATAGTGGAAAAATTTTTAATTTTAAATTTGAAAATAAAAAAAGGAGGCGAAGTATATCACCTCCTCATAAAAAAGGACAATATTTTTTACAGCTACAACAGGTCGCTGTCTTGCTGACGTTTTTTGAATTCTTCCACCAATTTGTGTGCGCCTTCGACATTCCTCTTGCGCAATTCGCGGTCGGCTTCTCGAAATAATTGGCTACGTATTGACTGGAGGTCTGACTTGTCTACCGACAAAAGAACCGCCCCTCGCCAATAATAGTTTATAATATTTCCTTCATGACGCTTGTAGCGCGCCAAGTAATGATCTTTGACCGTACCGCCGGTAAAGGCCATTTCAGTGGAAACTTCCACCAAATGCTCATAAAGCCATCCCAGATTTTCCACGTGGGAAAACCTTTCGCGATTAATGGTTTCACGAAAGACTGAGTTGACTTTTGCGGCCACTCCTTTGGCCAGTCTTACGCGGGCATTGTTTTCCGCGCTTTCCAGGGCCATTTTTCTGAGTTCCATATACTCGGACAAGCCCACGCCGTAGCACTTTTCTTCATCACACTTCGGCGGTTCGTCAATCCAGTCCGGACGACTTTCGGTTTCTTCGACCAACTCTTCTTCGCCATACATCTTTTGGCTGTGAGAGCAGGCAGAGACCAAAAACGCCGCCGCCGCAAAACAAACGAACAAAATAACAAACAGCTTTTTCATGTTTTCCTCCTTATGAGCTGTTTAAAATCTATGCGAAAACCCAAAAGCCAAGCCTTCGGATATTGGAAAAAGAAAGAAACCTGATGCCAATTCTTCATTACTGCCGCTAACTTCACGATGAGCGGAAATATCAAAGAAAATACCGGTTATCGTCATGCCGATCCAGCTGGAAAAAAAGAGAAATTTTCCATCCGGTACGTTTTTCTTGCTGGCCCACAAGGCTATACCCGCATAAAACATAGGTATAGCTATAAAAAGACGTGTGGTATGCATAACTTTATATGAAGTGGGAAAATTATTTGACGAATCAAGCGTCAAAGCAAATCCCGCAATTGACAAAGCTCCTCCATAATCCACAAGCACCCCGGTTAATATTCCATAACCGGCAGGTTCAATTTTTTCCTTATCATAATTTTCTTCATTCAAGTCGGGATCGGTATTGGCATATGAAGTTTCCGTATTATCTTTATTCTCTACTTCTTTTTTTAAATCCGAGCGATTAATTTCAAGCTTCTTCACTTCATCTTCTTCAATATAAACGCTCTTTTTAAATTCGCCATATTCTTCTTGGCGAATGATTATTTTGTGGACTCCTTGCAAGAGCGATTTTCGAACCGGCATTTTGCCTATATAATCATCGTCAATATAAACTTCGGCTTCAGGCACACCGCTAATGAGTATAACACCCATTAAGGGTTCAAGTTTTACCTCAAGAGTTCTTTCTTCATATCTCTCTATGGCTATTATCCGTCGAAAACTCGTATGATATTCTTTTTTTACCTCAATATCATGACTGCCGGACTCCACACGAATCTCCCTGGGAGTCAATCCGCTAACTTTGCCGTCTATAAAAATCTCGGCCTTAGGCGGCTGAGAATAAATTTTCAAAACGCCAAAATTATCCTCAAAACGAACCATTTTTTTGACTGTTTGGCCATCGCCGGGAACTTTTATCTTTTCTTCATAGGGCACACACAATTCCCGCTCAAGCCTCAAGGTTTTTTCTCCCGCCAACACTTTTTTCTTGAGCGGAGTATCGCCGACATAATTGCCATCTATATAAACCTGAGCTTCTTGAGGATATGATTGCACATTTAATATGCCAAACAAAGGTCTGAGCTGAAAATGTGTTTGGTTCGATTTTTCCGTTTTAACAAACACATTTCTCTCTTGTTTGGCGTAAAAGGGAGCGACAACCTCCACCTTATAAGCTTTGCTTTCCAGCCGCTCAATGGTAGTGGGAGTTTTTTTGTTAATCAAAACTCCGTTGATATAGATAGAAGCATCGGCCGGTTCGGAAATAATCTGTAAATCTCCAAAATTCGGCTCCAAAACAGCTCCTTCAATTTTTAGGAGATCACTCGGATGATTTATGCTGATTTTCTTTTTGTAAGGCAGGTACTTTTCTTTGCGAAGAACTAACAAATGTTCACCGCAATCAACTTTATAAGTTCCCGCGCTCTTTCCTTTCTTTTCTCCGTCAATAAAAACCTCGACCTCCTCAGGTTTGGATTTGATATAAAGCAAACCGTATTCGCCCTTGGGACATCGTGGTTCACTGGATATTTCCTTTTTTGACTTCAAAAGTTCCATATTTATCGTTTCCGGAGAATCGCTTATGAATATTTCCGCTTTTTCGCTGCGGTATCCCAATTTAGAAAGATAAACCGTGTGCGCTCCGGAAGGCAAAATAATCCGCAAATTCTGTTGGTTTATATTTCCTGTCCACTTGCCGTTATCAATGGAATAATAAACACCCAAAGGCTGAATGTGGAAATAAAGAAATCCTTCTTTGGACATCTTTTGGCTATGCCCAAAAAGATCCTTCACCAAATTAGCCAAAGCTTTTTCAATCTCCGCGCATAAACAATCGGCATTCGCCACTCGAATAACCTCGCCGTTTTGAATATCGATAATTTTCAAAATCAATCCGCAATCACTTCCTTTTCGCGAAGCCGATATAATAATGGAACGATTGGCTCCTTTGAGCTTTCCCGGGTCTACGCGGCTGTCTTCAGAGAAAACCTCACGCAGCTGCAAACCCTGTTCATTGATTATAAGATCCAATTCGCGGCGGGCTATTACTTTATAACCCAGCTGAATCAACTGACTTTCCACAATTCCGATAAGATTAGACTCCAAAGCTCGGATTTCCTTGTCCCTTGTTTTTTGAAGATCAACAATATACCTTTCTTTCGCCTGAGCGGAAAAGGTGATGACCTGGCAAACAAGGGCGCAAAGGCACAAAAGAAGCGCTTTTTCTTTCATTTTCTCGCCCTTTCCGTATTTAATTGTCAAACATCAAACCGATAATTTATATTAAATTATATTGAAAATCTTGTCAAATATAACCAAAAAACATCTTATATAATATAAGATGTTTTTTATTAAACTTTATTCCACTAGTTTTTTATGGTCTATACACTCAACTGCTATTCCGGAACAATCCCTGCTATCATCGCAATCAACAAGCCCATCGCCGTCATTATCTATACCATCACCACAATCCCATTCAACATCTTCCCGATCATTTTTTATTCTTATCGAAAAATCATAATCTCCTGAATAATTACATCTTTCCTCATTAAAGAAATAACGATGTTCTTTTTCCAACCAGCAATCAAAAGCGCTAACAGCATCGGCCTCACTACTTCCCCGAACTTGCCATGTATTGGGATGTACTAAAATCAATGGTCGACGGCAATCTGAATCTTCGGCATCCACTCTGCCATCCGCGTCGTCATCCTCTCCATTATTGCAATCTTCATTATTATCAGTCCAATTATAATAAATGGGTAAATATTCTTCGTCTTGGCTAAATTTACATCCCTCCAGCCTCCATGGCAATCTTTTATCTATGGCTATTCCTTCCAATGCTGAATAATCCAAATCACCATCCAGGGTATAGGCAAAATCAGCTTGGCCGTTTTCAATTACTCCGTTTAAAATAATTTCGCTAACGGGTGCCGCATTATCTTCGCAAGGACCTTCATAATAACTACAGCTTCCGCTGGGACACTCAACATCGCTTTCACATAATTTATTATTATTTGTTCCGCCCACACAATAACTACCACATTGATTATTATCCCAGCAAGTAATTTTTTGTGGTACAGGATCATCAACATTATAAGGAGAGGTATTTTGACAAAGTCCGGGAATATTTATCCGGCAATCCACAACTCCACCATTAAATTGCTCATCAAAGCCCGAAAGAGCAAATCTAATTGTATGCAAATGCAATCCCCGCAAATCATCACCTGCTTCTCCCCCATCGCAATAAACATCTACGTCTTTGACATCTTCATATTGACAATTAAGCGGATCATTTATACAAGATTCACAAATCGGATCGCCATTGCAGCACAGCGGCTCAAAAATTCCCTGGGCATTGAATACGGTTAAATCAGCTTCCGAAAATGGCGTGGTTTTTGACCAAGAGGTATTAACACCGGAAAAATCTATCCAGCCCACAGCGGGAGACCAAGCCCAATAATACCAATCGCCCAAAGAGGCTACGGCCGGGTTACCCGCGGCGTCCGTGTAATTGCAAGTTTCCTCAAGACAAACTTTTACCCCATACAAAGGATCGTCAATATCCCATCGGCGCAGGGAAATCCATCCATCATCACCATCTATGGAAATAATTTTCGCCCAACCCGATATTTCAGCCGTAGCGGAATTAACTTCAGCATACGGCGCTATCCCTTCGGGGGTTATTCCATAATCGGAACAAGAGCCGCCCCAACATATCCAGCCGATGTTTTCCGACCAAGACCAGCCGGAAATCCCGCCGGAAGCGCCAATATTAACTCCATAATTTCCCGCCCCGACATCAGTATCATTCATGGAAATCCAGCCGATGTTTTCGGACCAGGCAAAGCCTAAAACATTATCATCAATGGCCGCTTCGGCTTCTTTGGTTTTGAAAATATTATTTCTATTCAAAAGCAAAATAAAAAGGGCAATTATAAAAAGGGCAATCAAAAAACTCCCCAAAAATACCTTTTTAAAATTAAATTCCGGTGCTTTTATCATATTTATTTTATTATAACACAAGAATATAAAAACATAAAAGCATTAAAACATAAAAACAAATTAAAAAAAGACGCTCTCGTAGAGAGCGCCATGCTATTTGTGAAAAAAGATCAGTGAACGTAGCACAGACCGGCACAATTAATGCCGGCGCCACAATAAGCCGCGCGAGGCTTGCCTGCGGAATCAAGCGTGATAGAGGTAATCAAATCCCAAATATAGGATGAATGAGCAATACCCACCACGGAAGATCCCCAAGTGTTGCCTGTGGGGTCTCCGGTCATCTGCGGGTCATCGGTGATATACCTTACCAGCGGATCCGGCTCGGCCCAGCGATCAACATAAAAAATATGTGATCGCCCGTCGAAAGTTACCGCAATGGAATTGCTGGGACCGCCATTGGTAGCAACCGTTTCCCAGCCCCAGGCCGGATTATCGGTCGCCAGGCGCAAATGATCATCTTCGCTCCCGTTAAAAAAGAAATGGGAGACATAGATAAAATCATTATCATCCGCGGCGATAGCGGTGTATTTTGTTGAATCACCGCGTGTAACCGTTGACCAATTTCCCCAACTTCCCTCAGAAATCTGCAAGGCAAAAGGCTCCAGCCACCAAGAGATGGCCATTGTATCATCAGACAATACTGCCATGGATATATATCGAGCATTAACACCAAGACTTTGAATAGTCTCAATTTGCCAAATGCCGCCGGGATTGGTGGCGTGCTTAAAGTAAGCGCCGGTACTATTATTGCAATCATACACAATGTGAACATCATCATTGGAATCAATACCAATGGAGGTATAATCCCAATTATCACTGCAATCACCGCCGCTTTCAATGGTGGTGATAACCCAGCTACCGCTCTTGTTAGTGGCATAGCGAATACCGTCAACTCCGGCATAACTTACATGAATATTATCAAGAGAATCAATAGCGAGTGATCCGTATGTACCGCCATTAAAATCAATAAGCTCATCTTGCCACACTCCGCTAACATCATTATGGTAACCACTGCCGCCTATTATATGAGCTTTATTTGCACTGTCAAGCTTTATTGATAAATATTTTGCGCTCCAACTGGACACCTGTTCACTCTCCCCATCAAACCCGTCGCAGTTCTTGTCCACCAGATTAAGGCGGTCGGTTGCGCCGGGATGAATGTCTCCGTCGCCGTCGTTGCAATCGGGTCCTCCGGCGGTTTCGTCGATGTAGGTATCTCCGTCGCCGTCGCAGGTTCCGTCCGCAGCTTCGCCGATAGAGCCGTCGCCATCGTCACAGTCGGTTCCGCCCGAAGCAATAGAAGCCAGAGAATCGCTATCGGCATCAACTCCGTCAATGCCGTCGCAATTTTGGTCTTCGCCATCTCCGACAGTGTCCGCGGCACCGGGATGATAAGCACCATCACCATCATTGCAATCAGTTCCCAGCATGCACTGGTCATCAATATAAGTATCCGCATCGGAATCCTTATCAACAACGCCGCTGCAGGAACCCGACTGACAAGTTTCGGAAGTGGTGCAGACTTCTCCGTCATCACAAGACTCGCCTTCCTTTATGGGATTGGAATAGCAAGTCTCACTGACATCATCACAAGCAGCTTCATTGCACTGGTCAGCGTATGAGGAACAATCCCTCGGTCCGCCGCCATTACAATCACCGGCTCCGTCGCAGGTCTCGCCCACGTTGCAGTAGGAACCATCGTCACAATTCGTTCCCAAGCTCACATAGTTCGACTCACAGTTTCCCGCGCCGTCGCAAGTGTCGGGATTGTCGCATTGTGAAGATGACGAATTGCCGCAGGAAGTACCGGAAGGATCATAACAATCATCATCCGCTTCATTACAATGATTACACTCGGTTTCCGGACAGGGGTTGCCGCTGCTCACGCAGTCATCAATTCCGTCGTCGCAACTTTCAGTTCCGTTGCAGTACTGCCCATCATCGCAATCACGTGCCGAGCCTCCGGAGCAGTTTCCCGCTCCGTCGCAGGTCTCGCCCACGTTGCAGTAGGAACCATCATCACAATTCGTTCCCGAACTCACGAAATTCGACTCACAGTTTCCCGCGCCGTCGCAAGTGTCGGGATTGTCGCATTGTGAAGATGACGAATTGCCGCAGGAAGTACCCGCTGATTTTGGTGACGCCTCACAGCGGTCTGCCGATTCATTACAGACACCATCATTGCACTCATCGGCATAAGCCGAGCAGTTTCTCGCCGATCCGGACCGGCAAATCCCGCTTTGGCAATAGTCGCCGTCGGTGCAAAACTGTCCGTCGTCGCACTGGCTGCCGTTCGGCTTATTCGGATTGGAACACAGACCCGTAGCCGGATCGCAAGTTCCCGCTTCGTGGCATTGATCTGGAGCCGCGCAAACCACGGCATTGCTTCCGAGGCAAACCCCGTTTTGGCAATAGTCCGTTTGGGTGCATAGATTTCCATCGTCGCATTGGCTGCCGTTTGTTTTCGGCTGCTTTTCGCAGACGAACTCATTTGCGGAAACCGAATGACAGACACCATCATTGCACTCATCGGCAACTCCGGAACAATCCGGCGCCGTACCGGCAATACATTCGCCGGCTTGACAAAAATCGCCTTCCGTGCAACCGTCTCCGTCCGCGTCGCAGCTGCCGCCTTCGTTGCGGTCAACTTCCAAACATTTTTGTTCTTCGTTGCTGCAATCTCCTACAACGCACTGTCCATCAAGATTTGAACAGTTGACTTCTTCGCCGGTTTGACATTCTCCGCCCCGGCAAAATTCTTCGCCGTCGCAGAAAAGACCGTTGTCGCAAGAAGCGTCGGCTTCGGGATTTTCATCCACGTCGCCGTCGCAGTCGTTGTCCAACCCATCACAAATTTCCGGCGAAGGCTCTTTGGGAGAACCAACACAGATAACGTTATTGCCTGAAGAGTCGCAATCATTAACTCCTTCAAAACGACATTCTCCGATGCCTTCCTCACACTCCTCACCTACCGCGAATCCCTCATCAATATCGCCGTCGCAATCATTGTCTTCGTTGTCGCAAATTTCTTTTGATGGCACACAGGTTGTGTCATCATCAGAAATATCATCATCGGGTTCGACGATATCATCATCAGGCGAACCATTATCATCGTCATCGTCAGAAGCGGTAACATCATCAGAAATAATGTCATCGTCATCTTCAGACGAATCATTGTCGTCGTCTGAGACATCATCATCAGGCGAAACATCATCATCGCTAATGTCATCATCTTCAGACAAATCATCATCGGAAGAATCATCGTCCGACAAATCATTGTCGTCATCCGAAAATGAAAAATCATCTCCGGAAAAATCATCGTCATCGTCACCGCACCCTCCAAGGAGGACGAGTGCCAGTGACAAAAAAATCATCCAAAACATTTGTTTCATTTTCTTGTCCTCCAAATTGTCAAAGGCCGCAAGGAATTTTTGCGCAGAATTACGCAAAAAACCTCCCTACACCTTTATTATACATTAAAACATAGGGATTTCCCTAAAACATTGAATTTTAGCATAAATTAGCCTTTTTGTCAAGGCAAATAAAAAACCGGCTCTCTTTGCTGAGAACCGGCTAAATTGGTTAGAAATTTACTGATTACGGAATTCCATATATTTCCACTTCGCCGATAAAAAACCAATCGGTATAAGTGGAAACTCGCTCTTTTTTGAAAATAAGCTCAAGGGAATCCAATGAGGAATTGCCGTACTGAATTGTCCAAAGGCCCTGAAATCCATGCCCCGGAACGCAATCAATTTCGCCCCAGGGAGTTTCCATGGTATCGCAAATCCAGTATTCCGCCATCTGTACATTACCCGGATTATACCTTATTTCATTTATCTGATAAGTGCCGCCCAAATCAATGGTAACTTTTACCGTCATTAGCTGGCTCATATCATCATTGCGCCAACCGGCCACATCATCATATTCGGAACCGCTATAATAAAGCGAACCGTCGGTAATTTCTCCACCGCTGAATTCGGTATTTTCATAAGCAAGAGCTTCCACGGTATAATCCTTGCCCAAAGCAATATTAACTTCATCAACCAAACCGTCACAGTCATTATCCAGACCATCGGACGGAGTTTCCAAAGCAATGCCCGGGCATTTGGTTATTTCGCAAGCAAAACGATTTTCATCGGCGCAATCGCTGTCCGTCCAAGATGACGAAGAATAATAATTCAATAAAGCGCAATCTTCGCCGCCAAACTCATTATTGGGCTCTCCGCTCCGCCAATTAACATAAGTTACGGGCTCGCCGTTAACCCAAGAAAAGACTCCTTCCTCGGATAAATCGTCAAACCCTATCCAAAGCAATTCATCGGTCAAAGAATACAAAAACGAATTCTCTCCCGATGAAGAAACCGTGGCCAAATGAGAACTGTTGGAAACGCAAAAAGCCCTGGCATTAATATAACTTTGTTTATCAGGCATAAGTTTGTAGCAATTTCCGGTGGATGGCAAATAATCCCATCCATCAGGACAAGGAACACAAATGCCTTCAGAGCAATTTTCTTCAACGCCGCAATCTCCGCAAGATCCTCCACAGCCGTCAGCGCCGCATTCTTTTCCCGAGCAATCGGGAATACAACCCTGGCAAACTCCGTTGCCCATATCACAACCATTGTCGCAAACGATATTTATATAGTCATATTCGCAGGAATAGAGATAGCAATCGGCCGATCCTGTATACCGGCGCAGCCTATTGCTGTCCAAGCAATAATTGTCCGGGGGGCTATCGCAATTCCCACAAGAACCTCCACAGCCGTCAGCGCCGCATTCTTTTCCCGAGCAATCGGGCAGACATTCACAAACTCCACCCACGCATTCACTATTTCCGGCGCAAAGATCGCCATTGTCAATTTCTCCGTCGCAATCATTGTCCGCTCCGTCGCAGACTTCTTCTTCGGATTGCAGAGGCGCGACACTACAATAAGAATTTTCCAAATCATGAGCTAAACATACCCGCTGCCCGGTCTGTTCGCATTCACCGATTCCAACCGTACAAGGTTCGCCTATGGAAAAATCTTCATCAATCTCCTCGTCGCAGTCGTTATCCAGGCCGTCGCATAATTCATCAACGGGATTTATGGCGCCTACACAGGGACCCCAATACCCTCCGACACATTCTTGAATACCAAAAGAACATTCTCCCAGACTGCTTTCTCCGCAAGACTTTTCTTCTCCGGATGAGCAAGGACATTCTTCGTCTACCGCGCCGTCACAGTCATTATCCTTTTTGTCATCGCAAATTTCATCTTGAGAAGGTAGAGGCCCAACGCTGCAATAAACATTATAAGGATCAAAATCAAGGCAAACTTTCTTTCCTGTCTGCCGACACTCGCCTATTCCGACTACACACGTCTCTCTCAATCCCGGAAAATCTTCGTCAATATCTCCATCGCAGTCATTGTCCAGGCCGTCGCAAAGTTCTTCGGAATCCGGACTAATCACGGGCGCGTTGCAAACCAAATCACCATCATCGGAACAAATATATTTTCCGGAACTCTGGCAAGCACCATGTCCGACAATACATTTGGCGCCTTTATACTTAAAATCCTCATCAATCTTGCCGTCGCAATCATTGTCTTCGTTGTCGCAAATCTCCACTTCCGGTTCTTTGGCGACCGCGTCGCAAATAACGCCTGTTTTGTCGTCGCTGCAAACATATTTGCCCCAAACTCGGCAATCATTGTATCCTTCAGAACAATCGCTTCCCAAACCTATGGTGTAATCCGTAGGCTGAAAGTCTTCGTCAATGCCGTCATTGCAATCATTATCTATGCCGTCGCATAATTCAAACGCTCCGGGATTTCGCGACTTGTCATGATCGTCGCAATCCCCTTGCGCCACGGTAAAACCATCGCCGTCTTGATCATCTAAGCTCCCGTCATAAACAACAGGCGGACAAGCTGTCCAAAGATGATTTTGACCGCAAGTTTGAGGAATAGAATCCGGCAAGCATAAATTTTGGTTTTTCGGCGCATCGTAGGGATCAACCAATTTCCCACTCGGGTCCCTTACTTCAAAATGAAGGTGTGAACCCGAAGAACAGCCGGAGTTGTCTCCGATGGCAATCTCCTGTCCGGCCTCAACTGTTTCTCCTTTCTGAACCTTGATGCTGCCGAGCTTCAAGTGCGCGTAAAGAGTGGAATAGCCGTTGGGATGTTGGATGACTACATGACTGCCGTAGGGCAACTTACGACAAACTTCTTGTTTGTCTATGACAAAACTCACCTCGCCTTCTGCTGATGCATGTATAATTGTAGTGGAATCAGTGGTGTCGAAATCTATGGCACCGTGGCAATTTCCACTAGCATAACGGTAACCGCAAAAATGGCAGGTAATCGCCTGACTTTCAATAGGCGAATACAGAAATTCCTCCGCTTGGGAAGAGTTGGCGAACAAAACCAAAAAAAATAGAACAAACACGTCCCTCTTCATTGGTCAACCTCCTATTGAAAAGAAAGGGTATTTATCAGTTTACCAACAATGCCGTCATCAACGGCAATTGTTGAAGAAAATTCTAAAAATTGATTTCCCTCCTTTTTTCTCCAAAAATCCGTCTTGCCGCGATGAGGACTGGAAATATATTCGTATTGCCACGTACTATCGTTGATTTGATTATAGGTGGCATTAGCATCAATTTCTTGAATGCTTGACCAAAAATCTTCCTCGCTTTCATCGCTTATTCCTATCACAACAGGCGTGTCATACAATTCCGGTGGAAGAGGACTGGGAAATTCCTTGTCGCTCAAAAGTATTCCCATATTTTCATGCTCCAAAACATGCCAATCAGCCGGATAGGAAAAACTGATTCCAAGTTTTTCACTTTTGTAGATTTTCCATTCGTCTTCAACAACCGCTGAATCGTCATCGCTCGTGACGTCAACCTCACCGGCCATGCTTGTATCGTCGTCCGCGGACACGACATCTTCTTGTGTGTTTTTGTCTTGGGTCTTGTCTTTTGTGCAGCCGGCGCCCAAAATAAGCGCAACGCAAAAAACGGCCGTCAAAAGAATAAAAAATTTATTTTTCATGAGTTTATTCCTTTCTATTTCGCCCTGTTTGGCGATGGTTAATTTTTTGACTGAATTTTCAACGTGCTATTTTTATTATACACAAAATAAAAAAAATAAAAAGCGCCCATATAGTTACAGGCGCGCAATTGTAGCTTGCAAATGAGAACTTGCTAAATATACCATATTATGGCAGGTAAATTCCTGTGATGTATCACGATTCGACTGAGGATGTTTATTATGGTTCGTATGACAATACTCCCCTTCGCATTTATATTTTTGCGCATCCAGGCAATATCAGAAAATATCGCTATACTACTTGAGTTCCAGATCGAATTCGCAACTTAGCAAGCGATCTGCGTTGACTTCACCCAGATAGGTGGCATCGTAGACGTATAGTACTAGTCTGTTTTCCTGACCATCAGGTACATTGGAAAATTTGGCATCAACAAAAAAAGTACCACTCCCGCGATTGAAAACCCCCGGGCAGGGCTCGCTGGTTCCATTGACTGGTTCCAATTCAATAACACCGGAATTCAATGAATTGATATTAAACATCCCTTCGGCGCGCACGTAAACGCCATTATCAACGTAATCTTCAGACGCATTAACTTTGGCAATGGTAATGAAGTTATCTCTGACAGCGCAGCTTCCGGATGCGGAAAATTCAAACCACTCGTCTCCTTCGACTTCGACATTGCGGGAAGGCCCTCCATTTATACATTCGGACACATCTTGATCGGACTCGAGTGGAAAATCATCGACAGTAGAATCATCTCCATCTACATCATCGCCATAGCTGTCGTCGCCGTAGTAATCACTATCATCTCCATCTACATAGCTTCTACCTCTAACCTCACCATCCACGCAAATGCGATCATGGTATACGGTCCAGGCAAAGCCACCGCCGTAAGCCGGCTCGCAATGAAGCGCATAATCTCCGTCTTCTGCGCCTTCTTCGCAAGCAAATTCGTTTTCGTTAAAACAAGCTGTGCCTACTTTGGCCGTAACGGCGTCATCATCCTCGTTACCTAAAATTCCATCGCCATCACCGCCTCCGCAGTTTAGGAAGCTGGCAAAGCAAACAAAGCAGACCAAAACAATAATCGCCAAAAACTTCCATAAATTCTTCATGAACAGTCTCCTCTCTTCTTTAAAAAGAGTGTTGAAATGAAAAGGCCAGTTTGAAAAAGTGCGTACACTTATAATAAACACCAACATATTTTTTGTCAATATGCCGATAAATGTTATAATAACAATATAAAAAATAAAAAATATATATGGCTCATAGATTTGGTAAATCAATAAAAAGAATAAAAAAATTATCCAAACTCGCCTCGCTGCGCACCAGACGAGCTAAGCATGACAATGAAGAAGAATCACCGGAAAAATTAATAATTTGTCCCAAATGCAAAGCTGTATTTTTCAATAAAAAATGGTATTCCAAAAATCAGCTTAAAGAACACTTGAAAAATGAAGACTATATAAAAAAGGCCGGCGGATTTGCCAAATGGTACGCCTCACAAGAAAAATCAAAAATGGTTTGTGAAGCCGATAGACAGAGAAAAGATTATTCGGAGGGCGTGGTCTATATAAAAAATATTCCCGTAGACAAAAAAGACGAAATAATGAACTTGATTTTAAATATTGAAAAACGCGCGAAAAAAAGAGATATTGAAGATCGGATTGTGGATACAAAATTACAAGGCAAAAATATAACTCTCTACACTTCGGAAAACCAATTGGCGGTAAGTATCGGCAAACAAATTGACCGAGCTTATAAGGGCGGGAAATTGGAAATAAAATTTTCCAAAAATGAAGACGCCACCAGAGTTTATCTCATCTATTAGTTTAAAATAAAAACCACAGGCTGGATTATGCCTGGGGTTTTTTATTACCAAACAAAAAAGCCATACATAAAAAGGCTTTTTGTAAAATATAAATTTAGACTTTCAAATATCTACCGATAGCCAAACTGCTGCCCACAATATTTAGCAAAATAATAGCCAAAAGCTGCCAGCCGAATATTGATATAAAATTATTATTAAAATAATTTAATACGCTAAAATCAGAATTTTCAAAAAATCCGCTTAAATAAGGATCAATAGCGCCAAGTATGGGATAGACAATTACAATAACCGCCAGAAGCGCCAAAATACTGTAAAATACTCCTTCCATGAGAAAAGGGGCTTTAATAAACCAATTGGTAGCTCCCACAAGCCTCTTAATCTCAATTTCACGGCGATGGGTGTAGATAGCAATTCTTATAGTATTAAAAACAATCACTACGGCAATAAAAATAAAAACCCCAATAATGGCAAAGGCCACCTTTTCAACTCGATCGGAAATATCGTTAATCTTTGAAATAACCATTTTATGGTCATCAAAATTCTTCTTTTGTATCAATTCGCTATATTCATCTTTTTCCAACTCTTGCAAAATGCGAGGATAATTCTCCAAGTCATGAGCTTTTATAATAAGTGCCGCGCCGAGCGGATTGCCATCCACTTCTTCCAAGGAAGCTAAAATTTCCGGATCGGCGACATGTTTCGCTCGAAATCTGGATAAAGCTTCTTCCGGAGTAACATAAGAAACTTCCTTAACTTCAGAAAGGTTATTTAATCTGGATTTTACATTATTGACTTCTCCCGCAGAAACCTCGGGATTAAAATAAACACTTACATCTATCTTTTCGCGCACAGCCTGAATAGAGCTATCCGCCACCAAGCGGAATACTATAAGAGAATTTATGGAAATCAAAGCTAGAGCTAAAACCGAAATGGTTATAACCGAAAGCCAAACATTCCTGCGAAAATCCTGAAAAGCGAATTTTAGAATTCGTGAAAAAGAAGAAAACATAAAATAAAATTAAAGCATGTATCGGCCTTTTTGCTTATCACTGATTATTCTACCGTTATCAAGAGTTATTACTCTTTTTTCAAGAGAATTTACCACGTCTTTGTTGTGAGTAACCAAAATAACAGTGGTGCCGAATTCATTTATTTTCAAAAGTAAATCTATTATTTCTTTTGTATTTAAAGAATCCAAATTTCCCGTCGGCTCGTCAGCAATCAAAATTTTAGGTCGATGCACCAAAGACCGGGCAATAGCTGCGCGCTGCTGCTCACCGCCGGAAAGCTGTTTGGGATAACGGCCCATTTTTTCTTCTAAACCAACAATTTTTAAAACTTGGGGTACAACTTTATTAATCCTTTTTCTGGGCGTACCGCAAACTTCCAGCGCGTAGGACACATTCTCGTCAATTGTTTTTTGCGGCAATAGCTTAAAATCTTGAAATACTACTCCTATCTGGCGACGTAAAAAGGGAATCTCGCCATATTTTATACCGGTAATATCCCAGCCACCTACTATAACTTTTCCTTTGGTTGGGCGCTCTTCGGCAATCAACATTTTTACCAAGGTAGTTTTTCCGGTACCGCTCTGCCCCACAATAGAAACAAATTCTTTTGGCTTGATATGCAAACTTACATCTTTTACCGCGGTAGTATCCGGCGGGTATAATTTGGAAATATTTTTGAATATAATCATAATTTGGAAATTATAAATTGGAAATTCAAATACTATTTTTCGTCTTTTATTTCTTCAACTTTTACTCTTTGTATTATACCTTCCCACAAATTAGCAAGTTTCCTAAAAGCGACCGAGTCAAGATCTATCACCCTCTCGGGATGAACACTACGATCCGGTCCGTAATCATTAACTTTTACAAAAACAGATTTTTCATTTTCAAGATTTGTTACCCGAAGCAATGAGTCTTTCGGATAATCGGGAGAAGCGGCGCAGTCACATCCCCTATATCTGTACCAACTGGCGCTCCCTACTTCCATTATATTAGAATCTTCAAAAATTGCCAAGCGCGAGTACGGCAAATGAATCATGGAGCGTACAAAATTTCGGCCGTTTAAACTCTCTGAAGGTAATTCTTGCC
>CAYZWC010000006.1:15775-22411 GCA_964482065.1 uncultured Gammaproteobacteria bacterium
AAATATAACTTTTTCATCTGATTGCTTTCAATTTTATAACCCAATTCTAAAATCAAAGGTTGTCTATCATGGAAACTTTCCTTATTTAAAATATTAAATTCATAAACATCGGAAATCATAACTTTATTTTCAGGAAAATTTGACAGCCATTCGGGGGTATAGGACAAATCAAGCGTATCTACATACTTTGATAAATTTTTAAATTCAATAACACTTTCCTCCTCCATAGCCCCAGGCATAATACCCAAACGCAACATACCATCATCGGTTTCTACGGTATATCCTTTGATAATAGTCGGCGTATCAATATGCAAGGAATAAAACCAGCTGTTTTCTTCGGCTGAGGCGTTTCTTACAAAACCAACAGCTATAATAATAGCTATAACAATAAGTATGGGTCTTTTCATAATTTAAAATTTGTGTTAGTATGTATTTACTTGCGGGATTAGTACAATGGTAGTACATCTGCTTCCCAAGCAGGAAACGCGAGTTCGATTCTCGTATCCCGCTCAAAGTAAGTGGGTTCGACTTGTCCGCCTTAGGCGGATTCCGCTCACCCGCTCAGAAAATATAATTGCCGCCTTAGCTCAGTCGGTACCCGCCCGCCATCGCAAGCATGAGCTTGCTCAGGCGTTGCGGGAAGCAGCACTTTTTACAAAATATGCCAGGATAGCTCAGTTGGTAGAGCAACGCACTCGTAACGCGTAGGTCGCGGGTTCGAGCCCCGCTCCTGGCTCCATAAATAAGTTCGTCTCGCATTTTGCGGGACGCCCGGCCGAATAACCTGGACGAATCCGCGAGGCGGCTCAATTAAACTAAAAGCGCCAAAAGGCGTTTTTTGGTTTGCTAAATATCGCCACACTTTTTACCTTCTTCGAGAATCATCAAACAATTAGCATTCCAATAATAATTCGGAAGTAAAATCTCCACATTGGCAGTAGTCAGTTTATCTTGCAAAAATTCATTAAAATCTTGAGGTGTGATTAAAATATGCCTGGCTTTTACTTGTTCGACCTCTCCGCTTTCTTCGTTTACAACCTTTTCTTCAACTTTTATAATATGATATCCAAATTGTGTTTTTACCAAACCACTTACCTCACCTTCTTCCAGAGCAAAGGCGGCTTCTTCAAATTCCGGAACCATAACACCCTTTCCGAAAAATTCCAAATTTCCCCCGTCTTGCGCGCTGGGACCGTCACTGTATTCGCGCGCCAAATCTTCAAAACTTTTTTCTCCCGATTTTACCAATTCCAAAACTTCCTCGGCTCGGCTGCGGGCTCGTTCATCAAAATCCTCGCTGTTTTTTACCGCTTCGCTTAATTTGCTTTCCAAAACAAAAGTTCGCAGCACTTTTTCTTTGAATTGTTCCGGTGTCCAACCATATTCTTCGGCTATTTTTCGCTTAACATCTTCTTCGGATTCCGCTTCCTCTCCGGCAATAATTTGGCTTACCGCTTTTTGATATTCATTATTTACTTCTTCTTCGGAAACGCTAATACCATACTTTTTGGCCAATTGTTCCACAATTTTATCTTTAACCATGCGCCTAAGCACACTTTTTTTCAAATCACTTTCTTCCGGCAACACCAAACCCGGTTCTTCGGGAATATGGGAATAATAATATTTTAAGGTATCTACATCCTCATAATAATTTTCCAAATAAACCCAATTGCCGTTTACATAACCGGCCGGCAAATTTAATGTTTTGACCACAAAATTACCGAACCCACTCTGTCCCCAACCGTATCTATAAATACCAATATTAAAAATTATAAATAAAATAAGAACCGAGGCCAACGCTCCGGCAATTATTCCATAAATAAATTTTTGCTTACTGGGACGATTTTTATTTTCCGTTTGTTCTGTATTGTCCATAAAATATTATTAATTATTATTTAAATTTTTATTCTGGGAGAAAAAATAATTCCACCATTTTTGGGGATTGGAAAGTTCTTTCGGCTCTCCTCCCGTTAAATAAGTACTTGAATACACACTCAAATCGCGCGCTTCTTCTTCCCTGGTATTTGCAAGATCGCCATTTTTATTTTGTATTATAATCATTTCTTCTCCGGGGGACGCCAAGCCCATTTTGCTGCGCGCTTCTTCTTCTAAAAATTTTTCGGTATTTAAATATTCCACCAAATTATTAAATTCATTATTGGTTTTTTCCAATTCCGAAATTTCGCTTTCCAAACGCTCAATTTCGCTTTCCACGCTATAATCATGAACCATTTTTTTTGCCAAGGCAACAGTTAAAAGAACGAGTACAAAAATACCCGCTATCAAAAATATTTTAGAAAAAATAAATCTCTTGAAAAAATTTTTTTGTTTTGATTTGAACATGTGTTAATTATAGCAAAAAAACATCCGGCTATAAAGTTATTCTTCCTCTCCTTCCAAAAAATCGGAAAAAGCTTTATCGCGATCTTCAAATTTGGAATCTATTTTTTCTTTAATGGCTTTTAGCTCTTCACTGCTCATATTTTTCATTTTATCCCATATATTCTGGACTTTTTCCGTATTCCTTGTTTCCACTTCTTCTATAGGTGGCTTATATTCTTCCTGCAAAGACAGTGTTAATTCTTGTATTTTTTGTGGATGTTTTATTTTTCGAAGCTGTATTTTGGTATTGGTATTTGCCAACTGAATCTGCACCGTTCCGCAATTGAACAAAGTTTCAAAAATTCCTTTTTTACGGAAAGAAATATCCTGTATTTTGTCATAACTAACTCCCGATACAGTTTTATCGAAAAAACCGTTTTGATAAACATCGACCACCCGATAATTGGTAATCAAAGAAACATTATTATACCAAGAAATAAAAATCCTAAGCGCATAAATTATTCCAGCAGACAAAATAACGGCAAAAGCGACAATACCCCAAACTCCTTGCGAAAAAAGCATAAACAAAAAGAAAAAAGGCAGTACTATAATTATTACCGCCAAAAAAAATTGCCAGAAAAAAGACAAAGGATATTTGCGGACCATCTCTACAATTTCCTCGCCTTCTCTTAAATTTAAAATTTTTGCCAGTTTATCGGAGTTCATTTTGTAATTTTTTTAAATTTTTTTCAGATCCCTTTCTTAATATTTTAGCTTTTTCCGCGGATAAATCAATAACAGTGGATGGGGATGAATAAATGCGCCCGGCATCCAAAATTAAATCGGGTTTATATTCTCTATTTTTAAAATTATTATAAATAACTTTGGCGGATTGCGCGGTTTTTTCTCCGGCGATATTGGCGGATGTTGAAGTTATGGGACCGCCCATCTCACGAACCAAAGAAAGCGCGCGATTATCAGCCGGAACACGTATTCCTATGTTATCTCGCGTTCCGTAAAAAACAAATTTTTTTTTCTTGGGCAAAATAAGAGTAAAAGGACCCGGGAATATTTTATAAAATATTTCTTTTGTCTCCGTATTAAAAATTGCCAATTTTTCGGCCATGGAAAATTCCGATACTAATACGGAAATGGGCTTTTTAAAATCTCTGCCTTTGATATCATAAACTTTTTGCACCGCCTTTTTATTTTGAGCGTCAGCTCCCAAACCATATAGCGTATCGGTTGGATAAACCACTACGCCGCCGGTTTTTAAAATATGGATAGCTTGCTTGACCGCTTCTTTGGTTATCTTCTTTATCTCCATAAATATGGTTAAATAACAAATCTCAAATACCAAACCCAAATAAATTACAAATATCGAATTTCAGAATCTGTTTTAAAATTGAAGTTTATTTGTTATTTGTTGTTTGGAGTTTATTTAATCGCTCTTTAATCATTTCTCTCGCCACTTCCCTATCATCCCATGGAATCTTTTTGTTATTCTCAACTACCATTGCCTGCTCACAGCCCTTGCCGGTGATTAAAACCAAATCCCCTTCCTTGGCCAAGTCAATAGCTTTTTTAATCGCTTCCTTGCGGTCCAAAATTTTAAATAAATCTTTATCGGGTTTTTTCATTGCTTCCATGGCTCCTTTGGCCACCTCAGTCATAATAAGTTCCGGATCATCATCATAAGGATCTTCATTGGTAACAATCACATAATCGGCATTACGTCCGGCAATAGCTCCCAAAACAGGGCGCCTGGAAATATCCCTACCTCCACCGCACGAACCCAACACGTGAATTGTTTTATTTTCCAAAGTATACAAACCGGAATTTTTTAAAGTTTTATAAAGCTGCTCCAGAGAAGCCGGTTCCGGCGCATAGTCCACAATCACGGTAAAATTCTGTCCCTCATCTATAAATTCCATGCGCCCGGGCATTCCCGGAACTTTTTCGAGCGCTTCTTTACAGTCCGGTAAGTCAAGCCCCTGGGAAAGTCCGACTGCCACCGCAGCCAAAGAATTATAAATATTAAATTCTCCAAGCAAGTGCAGATTGAATTCCGTATTTTGGATTTTAAAATTAACTCCCTCTCGCGTCATCTTTGGCTCAAGCGCCCGCACGATTCGGCTCAAGTTTGCCGTTCCCCTATTTTCTATTCCATAGCCCCAGGCCTCGTCGGTCTGAAACGCCAAAAAATCTTTAGCGTGCTCATCATCAATATTTACTACGCTAACTTTTTTAATTTCTTTGCCACCGATTTTTTTTCTCTGGCTATTCGCCACGTGTTTGAATAACTCCAGCTTTGCTTTTTTATAGTTTTCAAATCCGCTCCGCCTCGTCTCGCTTTCACTTAACTTGAGGTTGCCGGAAAACAAACGAGACCAAAAATCTTTATCCCAAACCGAGACGGCGAGACGGGCGTGGGACTCTATATGTTCAGGAGTGAGATTGGTAAAAACCGCAACATCATAATTAATGCCCAAATGGCGATGCTGTTTTATGCCTTCAGAAGAAGTCTCAATTATGGCGTACTCGCAACCGGCCTTTACCATCTGCTTTAAAAATTTCTGCAGCTTAAATCTGCCGAGCATGGTCATCTTGGTATTATTAAGCCACTCCTTGCCGGCGATCTTAAACTCCGCGGTTGATGTCCAGCCGACCTTGTGTCCCGCGTTCTCTAAAATCCTGCCGATAAGATTTACCGTGGTGGATTTGCCGTTCGTTCCAGTAACGCCGATCACAATCATTTTTCCTGACGGGCTGCCATAAAAAACATCCGCCAAAATAGCCAGTATTTTGTGGTAAAAGCTTAAAATAAACTTGGGTATTAGTTTCTTTAGTATTTTTTTCATACTTTTCTACCCGGGCTTACCGCCGAGGGTCTCATTTTTGGTATATTTTTAAATTCCGAAAAATCAATCGCTCCTTCTGCATCTTCTGGTATATCTATAACATTATAAACTAATTCTCTGGCAAACTCTTCACCATATTTTTGAAAAATAAAACTAAAGCTGGAAAAGGGATTAACCTTTAATTCTTCAAAAGTACCTGCTTCTTTATGTTTCAATAAATTGCCGATTATATAACCCATCACTTTCCAATAATCATCTTCGGAACAAACTTGCAAAGTTTTTGAAGATTGCCACATTTCACTATATTTCATCTTAAATATCTTTTTGTATTCAAAGGCGGTTCCTCCATGCATGAACTGTTTTACTTTTATCAAATCCAATCCCTGTTTTAGAAAAAATAATAAACGATAATGATTTATCGCGATACTAAAGGCAGAGATATTAATATCTACTTTATCTTTAATTTTTTTAATTTGATTTAAAATGATCTGTTTTTGCTTATCTTCTTTGAAGTATGGAAAATGAAGAAAAGTTGAACCGGTGAGAAAATAAATTGTATTGTCGGGCCAATAAGTTTTTGGCATTTTACTATTTTAAATTTATCTTTCTTCACTCTCAACTAAAGCCGAGCATTCTACCCAGCTTTAGCTGAGGGTCTCCAACTCCGGTTATCAAGACCGAATTTGCTATTAAAACAAGCTTAATAAATATGATACAATATTATTTTTAAATTATTTTCCGCTACCATCGGCTGAAGCCGGACAATTCTACCCGACTTTAGTCGGGGTTTCGAAGTTTAATTTTCAAGTAAAAATTTGTTAATAAATAAACTGTATCAAATTAAGCATGCTATTATTTTGTGTCAATTTCCCCCTACCCTCGGCTAAAGCCGGGTAGAATAAGCATACCACGAAAGCCCTATTTTTTCAAATAAAAAAAGTTCTAGGGCCGTTTAAAATTATTTTTTATAATATTCTCCACTTCGCGCCCATTGCAATGTTGCAATAGTCCCAGATATGACTGGACAGTTTGATTGAATTCTTCCGCGCTTAATTCGCCGGATAAAAATAAATTATGTTTTTGACACAATTTTTTAAACATTCGCTTCTTGGTCTTTGTCCGTAAAACAATATGGTGCGGCAAAACGACATAGCCCAAAAAATCAATCCCTTGCGACAATTTGCGGATTTGGACTTTATTCGGGTGAAGTTGAAGTTGTAATTCAGTTTGAACAAAATGGTTAATTTTTGCTAAAATATCTGTAAGATATTCTTTGTCTTGGTGAACAACGACAAAATCGTCGGCATACCTGAAATAATATCTGGATTTAAGTTCGTGTTTCACGAATTGATCTAACTCGTTTAAATATATGTTGGCAAAAATCTGCGAAGTAACATTTCCAATGGGCAATCCTCTTTTTTGGGCATTAAAATTATCATCTTCTAATGCCCCC
>CAYZWC010000006.1:22421-23825 GCA_964482065.1 uncultured Gammaproteobacteria bacterium
GAAGCAATTCGCGGGCTAATTGAAAAACTGCGCAAAATCTCCTCTACCAGCCGCAAAAAACGGCTGTCTTTTATTTTGTTTTGGATTATCATCAACAATTTTCCGTGAGACACACTGTCAAAGAACCTGCGGATGTCGCATTTGAGGGTGTAAGTGGGTCGGGAAAAATTTCTGCTTTCGGCGCGCAGAGCGTTAAATAAATTTCTCACCGCCAAATGAGAGCCTTTGCCTTCGCGCGAAGAATAAGAATGAAAAATAAATAAGGAATTAAAAATCCGATATAATTCCTTAAATACCAAATGATGCACAACCCGATCCCTTACCGAGGCCTTGCTTATTACTCTGTGTTTGGGATCATGAATATGGAAGGTATGATAAGGACCGTGGCGATATACGCCCGATTGCAACTCGGAATGTAAAGCGAATAAATTGTCTTCCAAATGAAATTCAAAATCTATGACATCGTGCTTATTTTTTTTACCGGCGCAAAATTCGCGCCAAACCACAAATAAATTTTTATAACTAACCAATTGTTCAAACTTCATATGATTACTAATAATCAAACAAACACTCCTTTAACGCCGATTGTTAAAAAAATGCTTGATTTGTATAAAGTTTATTATAGTGTACTGCCGTCATTTCCCAAAAAACATAGATATACTTTGGGAGCGCATATAGAAAATAATCTCTTGCAAATTATAGACAATCTCCTGCAAGCCGGAGCTATGCCGAGAGAAAACAAATATGCCCCGCTTCTTAACGCCCATAATAAACTGGAGATGCTTAAAATTTTTGTTCGTTTGGCTCGCGATTTAAAACTCATGGATAACAAAAAATATCTGGCGTTGGAACAGCGGGTGGCGGAAATCGGGCGGATGCTTGGCGGCTGGATGAAGTTTATAAAACAAGCGGCCCCGTAAATACGGAGCCGCAAAAAAATCTTGCCGATTACCGGAACCAGCCGGAGCCATACTTCGGATTGGCATTGAGAACGTGGTTGGAGTTCAAGTTCACCTCGCCGTTGTCAGCATTGAAATTGAGGTATGGAGCATTGCAGAAATCACCGTTGGCGTTCGGAATATTTTGCCTTGGGCCGCCCGCGATCACCGCCGTTCCGATAACCGAAACGGCTGAATTTTATTTGGCGGCAGAAAAATTAATTCCACCCGCCCTGGCCCGAGACAAGCAGTAGGCAAGATAATACCAGCTTCCTTTTGGCGCGCTTTGGCGATCCGTGGACCGCCAAACTCTGGCCGAGAGAAAGGCCGAAGTCCGGCGAACCGCTACCCCGTTCGTCGCAAAATCAATTGGGCCGGTTGCATTAGCCGAACTCATTAATATTTTAACATAATTTGAAAAAATAAAAAATCCCCTCAACTTTTTGTGAAAGTCAAGGGGACAAGT
>CAYZWC010000007.1:0-23761 GCA_964482065.1 uncultured Gammaproteobacteria bacterium
TATGACATTTCTAAATGGCTGTACTATGACATTATCATATGGCTACGACAAAAATTTTTTACCCTATTGACGAGTTTATTAAAAAAAGATATGATTAGTAAACGGTCTAAAAAAATGTGGATAACTTCAGTGAGCAGGAATCAGTATTCAGTGAGCAGCTTTTTATGCTAATTTTAGCTACTGTTCGCTACTCCTTGTTTATTGAAATCCATTCACCATTTTAATAAAGGAGGGTATGGGCAACTTACAAATAAAAGCCAATGCTGTAGTTCATAGGGTTTATGATTTGACCGGTAAATTCCCAAAAGAGGAACTGTATTGCGTAGTTTCACAAACGCGCAGAGCCGCATTGTCTGTCGCCGCAAATATTATTGAGGGCTACGCGAGACAAAGAAGCAAGGTGTTTGTAAATCATTTGCAAATCGCTTATGGATCGCTCATGGAGACAAAGTATTTTCTGTATTTTTCTTGCCAAAGATGTTATATTACTAAGAAAGAATATTTGGAAATTTGGAATGATATAGAAGAAGTAGCAAAAATTCTTTGGACAATAATTTCCAAAGCTAAAGCAGATAATTAGACTGTTTACTGTTCACTGCAAACTGAGAACTGTTATATATGAATAAAGATAAACAAGATCAACCATGGTGGCAGCCGGGGCTGACACTTTTTTTACAACTTTCCGGATGGATTGCCGGACCGATTATAATTGCCGTTTTTCTGGGGCATTGGTTGGACGAGAGATATAATACCTCTCCATGGCTATTTTTGTTATCAGTAGGTATAGCATTTATTATTTCTAACGTAGGAATTGTGAAACAATCATTGAAATCAATGAAAGAGATGGAATCAAAACATATACTTAATAAAAAAAATAAAGGCGGTTTGCCGGATGAAGATAAATAATATTTTAATATTCAATATTATAATATTAAAATATTGAATATTGTTTTTGAAAAATGAGCACACATAGCAACGAAATAATTGAACAAACAAACCACGAAGCGGCAAATGACAATGCCATGGTTTCACATGAAGCAAATACGACTGAGCATAATACAGAGGTTTCTCACGAACCAACATTATTTGCCGAGTCTGTTTTTCATTGGGGCGATTTTCCCGTTACCAATTCACTTTTAAACAGTTGGATTGCGGTTATTATTATCGTGGTCCTGTCTTTTTTTGTCCGCAAAAGCATAAAAAGCATTCCCGGCAAGCTGCAAAATATAGCGGAAATGGTTGTAGAGGGGGCGATAGGGCTTATTGACGCCGTAACCGGAGACCGCAAAAAATCAATGAAATTTTTCCCCATAGTTTTTTGTTTGTTTTCTTTTATATTAATAAATAATTGGCTGGGTCTTGTGCCGGGTATCGGATCAATTGGATTTTTAGAACAGGAAGCCGGCCATAGTGTCTTCGTTCCCTGGTTTCGCGGCGGTACGGCTGATTTGAATACCACTTTGGCTCTGGCGCTTTTTGCGGTTGTTGCTTCACATATTGTGGGAATCGTGGCGGTCGGAGTTTGGAATTATTTCAATAAATTTGTTAATATCAAAGCTTTTCTTGAAATTCCCAAGAAAATAGTAAATGAGCCGACCATAGTGCTTGTAAATCCCATTAAAGCCTTTGTGGGACTTGTGGAGATAATTTCGGAAATCGCCAAAGTGGCCTCGCTCTCATTTCGTCTATTCGGAAACATTTTTGCCGGCGAAGTGCTTCTTTCGTCAATTGCCGTGATTTTCGCTTTTGGTTTGCCTATACCTTTTATGTTTTTGGAGGTAATTGTGGGAATTATTCAAGCGCTTGTCTTTGCTATGCTTACTTTGGTATATTTAACAATCGCCACGTCTGCTGAGGAGCATTAAAAGTGTTTAATAAATAAGATACTAATCTACTAATTTATGCCAATCAACAAATCTACGAATATTTATTTAAAACATTTGTAGATTGGCATCCATTCGTATATTTGCATATTATATTAATTAATACTTCAAAACCGACGTTAAATAAAAAAAATACCGTCGACAGTAATTTGAAGTTAATAAACAACAATATGGATCTAACAATGCTTGCCAAGGCCTTGGCCATCGGCATCGGTTCCATTGGACCGGCTCTTGCCATCGGAAAGATCGGCGCCAAAGCCATGGAATCAATCGGACGCAATCCGGAATCAGCCGGAAAAATTCTTGTTCCCATGCTTTTGGCCGCCGCGTTCGCCGAAGCCGTAGCTATTTACGCTTTGGTTATCGCTTTTGGAATTAATTAAATTTCAGAGTAAGAGGGCGCGAGGAATATTCTTCGTACCCTTATCTCTGGAATTTATTTCAGTATTCAGTTGCCAGCGAACGGGGATCAACTGCCAGTAGTCAGTTTAGAGCTAGAAACGAGAGAATCAAGGACTGTTCACTGTTTCCTGATAACTGTTCACTTTGTTTAAATATTGTTGCGCTTAATATTAAGAAAATAGATTTAAAAATTTAAACACTTTAAACATACTACCCATATGGATGAATTAATAAAAACATTCCACATTGATTATAAATTGATAGTGGCGCAGCTCATTAACTTTGTTATAGTTGTGGGCGTGCTTTGGTATTTTGCTTTTAAGCCTTTGACTAAAAAAATGAATAAAAGAACAAACGCCATTGAGAAGGGCCTGGAAGACGCCAAAAAAGTTGAAGAAAATTTGGCCAAAGCCGAGGAATTAAAAGATGAAAAACTCGCTGCCGCCAGAGCCGAAGCGGAAAAGATTATCACCGAAGCACAAAAAATTTCTGAAGCAAACAGGCAGGAAGTTATAGAAAAAACCAAAAAAGAAACGGAAAAGATAGTAGGGGAGGCCAAAAATCAAATATCGGCCGAACGAGAAAAGCTGCCAAAAGAGTTAAAAGGAGAAGTTGCGGATATGGTTGTGGCTGCCACTGAAAAAGTTATTACCGAAGTTTTGGATTCTGAAAAAGACAAAGGCCTTATTAAAAAAGCTTTAGAAAAAATTAAATTATAAATATTTATGAAATACAGTGCCAAACAATACGCCGAAGCGCTTTACGATTTAACCAAAGAAAAAGATAAAGAAGAAATAAAAAAAATTATTTCCAAATTTGTGATTGAGCTTCGGGATAATAATGACGCCGGCTTAGCGGATAAGATACTATGGCAATTTGAAAATGTTTATAATCAAAAAGAGGGTTTGCAAAAAGTGGAAATCACCAGCGCCCAAAAATTGAATGATTCCTTAAAAAAACAAATAGTTAAAATATTTGCCGAAAGCACCGGCAAAGAAATAGAAATGGAAGAAAATATTGATGAAGCGCTGATCGGCGGATTTAGAGCGAAAGTCGGCGATATTCTTTTGGATAATAGTGTTAGAAATCGCCTGCAAACTTTGAAAAATAAATTAAAATAAAAAAGGCCCTGCAATGGCAAGGTCTTGGTAGAGATTTTGGTTTGGAGAGTTTAAGCTACGACCGCGGACGGCTTTCTGATAGTTATTTCTTGCAGCCGACAGCCCTTTCCTCCGGCAGAGTCAAACGAGCTTACGAAAAAATTTTCCCCGATTGAATTCTGCTGTAATAGAATTTCCACCTCTCGTTTGAGATTAAAATCCGCAGCTGATGTCTTGATTGACGCGCTTCCGGTTTTTCCCTCCCTGATTGCCGAAAGAGAATCTATAACTGCTAATTTCAGTTCACCGAAATTATTAACTTGACAACGCATACTTCCTCCTTTGCGCCGATTATTAACAAGAGTATCCCGGGCCAAAAATTGACGCCGGAATAATCAAAATTTTCGTACCGGAACTTTCTTCTTTGCACGGACGAACGTGAAAAGATTCATCTTTGCGGGATTTGTCTTTAAGCATACGGGATATTTGTTCCGAGAAGTCCGCAATAGGATTTTTAGAGTGAATCTCTATAATAAGATTGGGAGTTTCCCTAATTTTAGAAAGAGCATCCAAGATAGCCGTGTTAAATTCTTTTTCCGCGTCAATTTCCATGATTTGGAGCGGCATTAAAATTCTCCTTTCTCACTTATTTTAAAAAAAATAAAGATTACAAATAATCATAAATTATAATAAAAAATATGTCAACAACAAAAGATTACATTGTAGAAACATTAAAAAAACAAATAGCCGACTACAAAGCTGAAGAAAAGGTTGAACATGTCGGAACCGTTTTGAAAGTCGGAGACGGCATCGCCACTATTTCGGGATTATCGGGAGCTATGGCCGGTGAACTTTTGGATTTTCCGGGTGATGTGGTGGGAATGGTTTTAAATCTCGAAGAAGACCAGGTCGGCGCCGTGGTTTTGGGAGATTATTCCAAGATTAAAGAAGGGGATACGGTAAAAAGCACCGGCAGGATTATGGAAGTGCCGGTGGGTGAAAAATTGGTCGGACGCGTGGTAAACGCCCTGGGTCAACCGATTGATAACAAGGGAGATATAAAAGAAGATAAGTTTTATCCGGTGGAAAAAATTGCTCCTCGTGTTATTGAGAGACAGTCGGTAGATACGCCGGTACATACGGGAATCAAAGCTATTGATTCCATGATTCCAATCGGGCGCGGACAGCGCGAGCTTATTATCGGCGATCGCCAAACCGGTAAAACAGCCATTGCCATTGATGCCATAATAGCGCAGCTCAATGAAAGACCGGAAGATAGGCCTATTTGTATTTATGTGGCCATTGGGCAAAAAGAATCAAGAGTGGCTAAAATTGTGGCCAAATTGGAAGAAATAGGCGCTATGGAATACACAATTGTGGTAGTTGCCGGGGCTTCCGAGCCGGCATCGCTTTCTTTTATAGCTCCTTATGCCGGATGCGCTATGGGCGAATATTTTATGGATAAGGGCCGTGATGCTCTGGTGGTTTATGACGACCTTTCCAAACATGCCTGGGCTTACCGCCAAGTTTCTTTGCTCTTACGCAGGCCGCCGGGGCGCGAGGCTTATCCCGGAGATGTTTTTTATCTTCATTCCCGGCTTTTGGAGCGCGCCGCTAAATTGTCAGACAAAGAAGGCGGGGGATCGCTTACCGCTTTGCCTATAATTGAAACTCAGGCCGGAGACGTTTCCGCTTATATTCCCACTAACGTTATATCCATTACCGATGGGCAGATTTATTTGGAGAGTGATTTGTTTTACCAGGGTATAAGACCGGCTCTTAATGTCGGGCTCTCCGTTTCCCGTGTGGGTTCGGCAGCTCAAACCAAAGCCATGAAAAAAGTCGCCGGAAAACTTCGTCTTGATTTGGCTCAATTCCGTGAATTGGCCGCTTTTGCGCAATTCGGATCTGATCTTGATCCGGAAACCAAAGCGAGAATTGAACGCGGAAAAAGAGTACAGGAAATATTAAAACAAGGACAATACAGCCCCATGCCTTTCTACAAACAGGTTTGCATAATTTATGCGGCCATTAATGGCTATCTGGATGATATAGAAGTGGAGAGGGTAGATGAATTTGAAAAAGGGCTTTTAAAATATATTGACGACCAGAAATCAAGTATTTATGAAAGATTGGAATCGGAAAGAGAAATTAGCGAAGAAATAGAAAGTGATTTGAAATCCGCTATTGAGGAATATAAAAAAGTATTTAGTAAATAAGATACCAATTTACGAATGAATGCCAATCTACAAATATGCGAATATTCGTAGATTTGTAGATTAGTTAATTAGTTGATTGGCATAAATTCGTATATTAGCATATTACATATGTCAGACTCAACCCGAGACATACAACGAAGGATGGCGTCGGTTAAAAATACTCGACAAATTACCAAAGCCATGGAAATGGTTTCCGCCGCCAAAATGAGAAAAAGCCAGGAAGTGGCTCTTTCGGCGCGTCCTTATGCCCTGAAAGCTTTGGAAATACTTAAAAATGTAAGCGGCAGAGTGGAGGATTTTAAGCATCCCTTGATGGAGACAAGACCGGAAGAAAAAATAGCCATAGTTTTAATTTCCACAGACAAAGGTCTTTGTGGAGGGCTGAATTCAAATGTTTTCAAAAAAGTTTCCGAGTATGCCGGGGAAAAAATGTCGGGGAAGAGTTTGAACTATATTACAATCGGCAAGAAAGCCCGTGATTGGGCAAAACGAATTGGAGTAGAGATGGTTGCCGAATTTGACGGTTTTGGAGACAAAGTTGATATTGTGGAAATCATACCAGTTGCCAGAATGCTTTTGAATGATTTTAAAGCAAAAAAATACGATCGGGTGATTTTTGTATATACTAATTTTATTTCCACCCTAAACCAAGAGCCGATTATTAGAACCCTTTTGCCTATTAATAAAGAAATATTGGAAAATGTGGTAAAAGAAATTTTACCGGAAAGCGGAAAATATTCGGAAAAAGAAGAAGCGGTATCATCGGATGTTGCGGCCGGAGATTATGTTTTTGAACCTTCTCCGGAAAAAGTAATGAATGAATTACTGCCCAATCTTATAGAAACGCAGGTTTATCATATGGTTTTGGAAGCCAATGCTTCCGAGCATAGCGCCCGAATGGTGGCCATGAAGAATGCTTCCGAAGCCGCCGACGACATGCTTTATGATTTAGCGCTTTCATTTAACAAAGCCAGACAAGCCGCCATTACTCAAGAGATTGCGGAAATTAGTGCCGGAAGAGCGGCATTGGAACAATAATAATAAGATACCAATTTACGAATGTCTGCCTGCCGCCAGGCAGGAATGCCAATCCACGAATACGCAAATATTAGTTAATTAGTTGATTGGCATAAATTCGTATATTAGCATATTATATAAAATTAAACATATAAATTATGAACAAAGGAACAATAAGTCAGGTAATTGGAGTTGTTGTGGACGCGGAGTTTGAAGGAGAATTGCCTGAAATCAACAATGCCCTGGAAACAAAAATAGGGAATAAAAAATTAGTTATGGAGGTTGCTCAGCATATAGGCGGGAACAAAGTTCGCGCCGTGGCCATGGATTCCACCGATGGACTGGTTCGCGGTTCGGAAGTAAAGGATACCGGCAAGCCGATTTCCGTACCGGTAGGAAAAGAAACCTTGGGACGAATGTTTGATGTCCTCGGTAAACCCTTGGATGGCAAAGAGCCCGTGGAAGGATCTGAAAAGAATTCAATACACCGCGATGCCCCGGATTTTGAAGAGCAATCCACCAAGACAGAGGTCTTTGAAACCGGTATTAAAGTTATTGACCTTATCGCTCCCTTTACCAAAGGTGGAAAAGTCGGATTATTCGGCGGCGCCGGCGTGGGAAAGACGGTTATCGTCATGGAGCTCATAAGGAACATTGCCAAAGAGCACGGCGGATATTCCATTTTCGCCGGAGTGGGTGAGCGTACCCGTGAAGGAAACGACCTTTATCATGAGATGAAAGATTCCGGAGTGCTTGATAAAACCGCTCTTGTATTCGGGCAGATGAACGAGGTGCCGGGAGCGCGCCAAAGAGTGGCTCTTTCCGGATTGACTATGGCTGAATATTTCCGCGACCAAGAAAACAAAGACGTGCTTTTATTTATTGATAATATTTTCCGATTTACCCAAGCCGGTTCCGAAGTATCCGCTCTTCTTGGACGCATGCCTTCGGCCGTGGGCTATCAGCCGACATTGGCCGAAGATATGGGTAAATTGCAAGAGCGAATTACTTCCACCAAGAAAGGGTCAATTACTTCCGTACAGGCCGTTTACGTGCCGGCTGACGACTTGACCGACCCGGCTCCGGCTACCACTTTCGGACATCTTGATTCTACTGTGGTATTATCTCGCGCTTTGACCGAACTTGGGATTTACCCGGCGGTTGATCCTCTTGATTCCAATTCATCCGCTCTTGATCCTCAGATTGTGGGCGAAGAGCATTATAATGTAGCCCGAGAAGTGCAGAAAGTTTTGCAGCGTTATAAATCTTTGCAAGATATTATTGCCATTCTCGGTATGGAGGAATTATCTGAAGAGGACAAAAAGACAGTTAATCGCGCGCGACGCATCCAAAGATTCCTTTCTCAGCCTTTCTTCGTGGCCGAGGTATTTACCGGTTCTCCAGGGAAATACGTGAAGCTCGAAGATACCATTAAAGGGTTTAAGGAAATTTTGGAAGGCAAGCATGATGACAAGCCGGAACAAGCTTTCTATATGAAGGGTGGAATTGATGAAGTAAAATAAATAAGATACTAATCTACTAATTTATGCCAATCAACAAATCTACGCATATTTAAAACATTCATAGATTGGTATTCATTCGTATATTTGTATCATACATTTATGGCAAATGATAAACTACAACTAGATATAATTACACTAGAAAAATCCGTCTACTCGGGAGAGGTGGATCAGGTTAGCATTCCCACAAAAATGGGCGAAGTGACTATTTTGCCGAATCATATTCCTTTGGTGGGCGCTTTGGGTATGGGTGAATTAAAAGCAAAAATAGGAAATGATTTTGTTTCTATGGCTATTTACGGAGGATTTGCCGAGATAAACGGCAACAAAGTGATAGTTATGGCCGATACCGCTGAACTGGCCGATGAATTATCAGAAGAAAAAATAGAAAAAGCTCGAAAAAAGGTGGAGGAAACCATAAAACAATATCCTGAAGACAGCGATGAATATGAAATTTTATCTCAGCGCCTGGAAGCCGAGCTTGCCAAGCTTAAAATGTTTAAATCCCTTAGAAATAAAAAAAATAAATAATTTTTATGCATCAAGCGGAAGCTTTAATAATACATTGCATGGATTGGCGGCTGCATCCGGAACTCGCAAATAAACTGCCCGAACTTTTAGGCGTGAAAAAATTTGATTTGGTTGGCATTGCCGGGGTGGGGAAAAATTTACTGGAAGAGGGGAGCGCTAAAGATTGTCTTATGAAGCAGATTGAACTATCTATAAACCTTCATAATACTAAAAAAATTTTTTTAGTACATCACAGTGATTGCGGAGCTTATGGCGGAAGTTTTGAAGGCGAGCACGAGAAACACGTCGCGGATATGGAAGAAGCCGAAAAAATTATCAAAGAAGCTCATCCGGAAGTTGAAATAATTAGGGTTTTTGCCAATCTTGAGAATAGGGGTGACGTCTGGAACATTGATTTTGAAATTTTATAGAAAACAATTTTTTAAGATTTTTTAGGTAAAAAAATACCGCCCCTTTGTTTTTAGGGCGGTTTTTTGTTGACCGTAGAGTCGGTTAGCAAATTTGAAATGTAGAGCGGTTTTTTTTGGCGGATTTGATGGTGATGCTTTTCCCGACAGAGGAAAGCGTGGCGTCGAGCAACACCAAAAAAGATTCGGCGGCTTCGGTATTATCAAAAAGAAGCGTTTTTTTCAGCTCACCATCCATTCCGCAAAAGTGCAGCTTGTCAAATTTTGATCCATTGGCGGAGTGAAAGGTCGCGCTCACTCTGCCGCCTTTTTCTTTGCGCATCCTAAGCTCATCGCCGGATTTTAACAGGGTCTGGCCAAATTCATTGGATCCGGTCTTGATGCAAAACATCTCATCCTCCTTTGTGAATTGTTTCCTAACTTTAAGCTATTTTAACATTGAGAAAAATAAAGTCAAGCAGATCTTAAGCTGCAAATTATAAGTCATAAGATATGGTTCAAATTATTTTCAAGTTTTTATAACTTATAATTTAGGGCTTATGTCTTAAATCCTTTCTTGAATTTTTTCACAAATTAAGCTAAAATTATTATAATATGGAGAATCTCACAAAAGAACTTAACCCCGAACAAAAAAAAGCCGTAACGCATGGAAACGGGCCTCTTTTGATTGTAGCCGGAGCCGGCACCGGAAAAACCACGGTTATTACCAAGCGCATTGCCTGGCTTATAAACGAAGGAAAGGCTAGCCCTGAAGAAATTTTAGCACTTACATTTACGGACAAGGCTGCCGGTGAAATGGAAGAACGCGTAGATAAACTTTTGCCATACGGTTATGCCGATCTTTGGATTTCCACTTTTCATTCTTTTGCCGAAAGAATTTTAAAACAGCACGCCATTGACATTGGTTTGCCCGGTGATTTCAAACTTTTAAATACTACCGAACAATGGCTTTTAATTCGTGAAAATCTTGATAAATTCAATCTGGACTATTACCGCCCGCTCGGGAATCCCACCAAATTTATTCATGCCATGATTCAACATTTTTCCCGTGCCAAAGATGAGGTAATAGGGCCGGAGGAATATTTGGAATATGCTGAAAACATAAAACTTAATAAAGATTCCAAAGACCAGGGCGATGAAAAAAGCCGTCTTTTGGAAATTGCCAATGCTTACCATATTTATCAAAATCTTCTTTTGGAAAATAGTGCTTTGGATTTTGGTGATCTTATAAATTACACATTAAAATTATTCCAAGAAAGGCCCAAAATTTTAGAGCATTACCGCAAACAATTCAAGTATATTTTATTGGATGAATTTCAGGATACCAATTGGGCTCAATATGCGCTTATTAAATTACTTGCCGCCCCCGACAATAACTTGACGGTAGTGGGTGATGATGACCAATCTATTTATAAATTCCGCGGCGCTTCCATCTCCAATATTTTGCAATTTAAAAAAGATTATCCTAAGGCCAAGAAAGTTGTTTTAAATACAAATTACCGTTCTTTTCAAGATATTTTGGATTTATCTCATAAATTTATAAAGCAAAATAATCCCAATCGGCTGGAAGCCAAGGAAAAGATAGATAAAAATTTAAAATCGGCGATTAAAGGCAAAGCTGTTATAGATCATTTTCATGAAAATAATTTAAATTTAGAGATAAAGTCGGTTCTTGAAAAAATAGTTGCGATAAAAAGAGAAGATAAAAATGTAGCCTGGAGCGATTTTGCCATTCTGGTCAGAGCCAATGATAGTGCTTTGCCTTTTGTCCAAGCCCTAAAAAGCAATGGCATACCTCATCAATTCATGGCTTTACGCGGCCTATACACCAAACCGATTATTTTGGATATTATAAATTATTTTAAACTTTTGGATAATTATCATGAAAGTACGGCTATGTACCGGGTTTTAAATTTTCCTTTTATTCAAATACCGGCTTTTGATTTGTCAAAAATGAATTATGAGGCTTACCGCAAAGCTGAATCGCTTTTTGAAGTTTCACGCCGAATAGAAACTATTTCGGGTATAACCCCGGAAACCGTAAGAAAAATAAAAAAATTATTGTCGCAGATTGAAAAACATACCGCTTTGGCCCGCGAGAAAAATGTAGGTGAAGTTTATTTGAATTTTTTAAGAGATTCCGGATATCTGGAATATTTAAATCGTTCAAAAGTATCTCCCGATGAAGAAAGGGAGAATAATGAAAATCTAAAATATATCGAAAAATTTTATAAAAAAATTACCGATTTTGAAAATTCATATCCGGATCCCAAGTTGAAGGATTTTATGTCATTGCTGAATTTAGAGCTGGAAAGTGGAGAAAGCGGCGCTCTTTCTTTTGATATTGATGCCGGTCCCGATATGATCCGCGTTATGACTATACATGCCGCCAAGGGTCTGGAATTTGACTATGTTTTTTTGCCGAATCTGGTGGATAAGCGTTTTCCCACTATTGAGCGCAAAGAACCTATTCAGCTGCCCGATGATTTAATAAAGGAAATATTGCCTGAAGGGGATATACATCTGGAAGAAGAACGCCGGCTTATGTATGTGGCTATGACCAGAGCTAAAAAAGGATTATTTTTCACTTCGGCGGAAGATTACGGCGGAGCGCGAAAAAAGAAATTATCTCGTTTTTTGGTTGAACTTGGTTATGGAGAAAATTTGGAACCGCAAAAAGCGGTTAAAGATAACATTTTGGAAAAACGCCCACTCATTAAAAATAATACCCAAGCCAAAAGTGAATATTATCTTCCCAAAAAATTCAGCTTTACGCAGTTAGCCACTTTTTCAGCTTGCCCGCTGCAATATAAATTTGCCCATATTCTGCATATCCCTATTTTCGGCAAGCCGGTGTTTAGTTTCGGCAAAACCATACATAACACTTTACAGAAATTTTTTGAGGAATACTTGGCGGGTGCTAAGGGCGGGCAAAAAAATTTATTCGGAGCGGAAAAAGGTGCGAAAAAAATTCCTTCAAAAGAAAAGCTTATGGAAATTTATGAGGAGTCATGGATTGACGAATGGTACAAAGACAAAAAAAGCAAAAAGGAATATTATGAAAAAGGCAAAAAAGCCCTGCGCGGGTTTTATAAAAAAGTGGAAAAAGATTGTCCCGAAGTTATTCATTTGGAAGAGGGGTTTAATATTAAGATAGGAAATTATACTTTGCGTGGGCGAATCGATCGTGTAGATCGCATAAACAGCGGAGTGGAAATTATTGATTATAAAACAGGGAAAAGCAAAGAAAAATTAAACGCCGATGATAAAAAACAATTGTTGATTTACCAAATAGCCGCCGAAGAAGCGCTTGGTTACAAACCGGAAAAATTAACTTATTACTATATTGAAGATAATAAAGAACTTTCTTTTATTGGTAATGACAAAGAGCTTGAAGAAACCAAAGAAAAGATAATAGAAAATATTGAGAAAATAAAAGAGAGTAATTTTACTCCCACGCCGGGAAACCCTATGCCTTGCAAATTTTGCGATTTTAAAGACATTTGCGAACACAGGGCACCGGGAGCGTAGTCACATAACATATAATATAGAAAAATGAATAAAGTAAAAGTTTTAATTGAAGGTTATGCAAAACAGCTGGAAGACGGCTGGCAGGCCAATTCTTCGGTCGTTTTAATAAAATCAAATGATAAAAATATTATTTGCGATCCGGGATGTGGTAAGAAAGAGCTTTTAGGTGCGTTAAAAAAAGAAGGTTTAGAAATTTCCGATATTGATTTTGTATTTTTAACCCATGGACATATAGACCATTCTTTTTTGGCGGGAATTTTCGACCAAGCGGGAATAATTGATGAAATTTATGTCTATAAAAAGGATTTTTCCATAGAGCATAATGGGATTATACCGGGAACTGATTTAGAAATAATCCATACTCCCGGGCACGTGGAAGATCATTGTTCTTTGGTTGTAAAAACAGAGAGAGGTATTTACTCCGTGGCCGGTGATATTTTTTGCTGGTTGCAAGATGAAGAACAAACCATTGATATAGATAAGCCGGATAGTGATACCGAACACATGGATATGAAAAAACTCGTTGAATCCCGTAAAAAAATAATACAAATATCCGACTATATAATTCCCGGGCATGGAAAAATTTTTAAAGTTTAGATTTTTATGTCTTTTAGTTCTCTTGGAAATTTAATAAAAAAAACCACCGGCCGGTCGGCTATGGCGCGGCAGGTTGATGTTGCCATGGCTTTGGAAAAATTTGAAAATTTAGTTAAGGAAATATGGGGCGCGGAAATGATGGAACGAATCCGGGGAGTGTCGATTAAAAATGGAGTTTTAAACGTTGCCTGTCTTAGCTCTTCGGCCGCGCAGGAGGTTAAATTAAGAGAAAAGGAAATTTTAAATAAAATAAATGAGGGGCGAGAACGACCAATTGCTGAACGGATTAGGATAATTATGTAGTAATTTTGTGTTAGCTTTTGAAAATATTATCTAAATAAAAAAACTGTTTTACGTACGGACATAAAACAGTTTAGTGTAATTTTTTTCTAAGGCACTCGCAATACCCACTCCACAGTTAGCACTCTTTGGATTCTTCCATTATTTTTTTTATAACCTCTTCGTAAAAAGGCAAGGACTTGGTAAGTCCTTCAAAAACCTCGCCGCTGTCGTTTGAGTCAATGGGTGTGTCGTAGGTTATTCCGCCGGCTGAAGGTTTTTCACCTCCTGGTTGTTTAGAAGGTTCTTTTACCATGGTTTGCACTCCTGATGAAATTTTTAGGAAAAACAAAATATTAAAAATTTGTCAAGTGTGTGAACCAGAATTTTTGTCATTGATTTATGTCCATGATCCTGATATTATAAATACAATAATTAAATAAAGGAGGAAATATATGAGTTTAAACAAATATTTGTTTTTTATGGCCTTGGGAGCTCTTATTTCTTGGGGGGCTTGGTATTTGGTTCTTAGAACAACTGATCCGCTCGAATCCGGTTTTTTAGGTTTTTTATTTTTTTATTTAACTTTATTTTTTGCTTTGGTTGGAACTTTCTCGGTTATAGGCTTTTTTATTAGAAAATTAGCGCTTAAGGATGAATTGGCTTTTCGGCATGTAGTGGTTTCTTTTCGTCAAGCCATTCTTTTTTCCATACTTATCACCGGCTCTTTAATACTACAAAGCTTATCGCTTCTAACTTGGTGGAATATAATTTTATTTATACTGGCACTCACAGTGCTTGAATTTTTCTTTATTTCTTTTAAAGTACAGTCAACATAATTTTAAATATGGTTAAAAATTTTGAAAGCATTTCAGCTGACAAAAAAGATTCAAGTAATTTTCAATTATATAAAGAAAACTTTGAAAGTCTTAATGATACTTTACAGGAAATACAGAAAGATTAAATAAAAAAAGCGGGGCATGAACTTTGTTACTTAGATCTAGCAAGACTATAGATGAGGCAACTTTAGAAATGTATGATGATGATATTAAGCCGCCGGATATTTCAGGTATAAAATTTTTATTCAGCCGTTCAGGTAATGAGTCTATTTCTTTATTTTTGGATAATATACCAAATTTAGAAGATTTATGTAGAAAATACTGGGATGTTTTGCGCCAGATTGAAAATTCAAACAATCGTCAATTAGGCGAAGATCGCAAAATTAAACTTATTAAAAATCTTGATGACCGCCGAAAAAAAATTCACCGAGAAGCCGCTGAAGAAATCAGTGAATATTTAGAAGAAGAAGGAGTAAAAATATCAGAAGACGCGGCCAAAAAACTATTTGGGGCTTTTGGTGGTATTTGGCTGACTTCCACCAAGGATGAGCTTATTTATGATAATATTTTTTTAGAGAAAAAAGACATTGAAAAATTAAAAAAAATGTTGAGGAAAAATTTGGAATTAGTATTTCTATAACACCTGTTACTTATGGTTTTCATGAAAATAAACCTCGTACTATGTATGCAGTAGATATTAGCGGTAAAAATGTTAAAGTTTCACAGAAAGAAATCGGAGATTTTATTGAGCAAACCATAAAAAAGAAGAAAAATTAAAATAACTTTTAAATATGAGACAAACAGAACTTTTTACCAAAACAACTAAAAATATACCTTCTGATGAAAAAAGTGTAAATGCCCGGCTTTTAATTAAAGGTGGATTTATTGATAAAACAATGGCCGGAGTTTACACTTATTTGCCTTTAGGCTGGAAAGTTATTTATAAGATTTCAAATATTATCCGTGAAGAAATGGATGCTATGGGTGCGCAAGAAATTTTGATGCCGGCGTTAGCCCCAAAAGAAAATTGGAAACAAACCGGCCGCTGGGAAGGGTTTGATGTTTTGTTTAAGCTGGAAGGTGCGGGGGGCAGTAAATATGCTCTCGGAGCCACACATGAAGAGATTATCACTCCACTTGCTAAAAAATTTATTGAATCCTACAAAGATTTGCCTTTTGCTGCCTATCAAATACAGACTAAATTCAGAAATGAACCGAGAGCCAAATCCGGTGTATTACGAGGCCGTGAGTTTATTATGAAAGATTTGTATTCTTTTCACATTAATGAAGATGACTTGGAAAGTTATTACAAAAAAGTTGATGTTGCTTATAAAAAAATCTATAAGCGTTTGGAGCTTGGAGAGAAAACTTATTTTACTTTTGCCACCGGCGGAGCTTTTTCAAAATATTCACATGAATACCAAACTATCACGGCAAATGGCGAAGATATTATTTTTATATGCGAGGAATGTAATGTGGGTCTTAATAAAGAATTAGTCAAAAAAGACGCTGATAAAAAATGTCCGCTGTGCGGCAATAAAAAATTAAAACAAGAAAAAGCCATTGAAGTGGGTAATATCTTTAAATTAAAGACCAAATTCAGTGAGGCTTTTGATTTGACATACAAGGATAAAAATGGTAAAGATAATCCAGTTATTATGGGTTGCTATGGGATAGGAATATCACGTTTACTCGGAGCTTTGGTGGAAATTTTCAATGACGAGCGAGGAATAATCTGGCCGGAAGAAGTGGCGCCTTTTAAGGTCCACCTTTTGTCTCTTGGCAATGACAAAAAAGTAATAAAAGCGGCTGATAAATTGTATAAAGATTTGGAGAAAGCCGGCGTAGAAGTTCTCTACGACGATAGGGAAGAATCCGCCGGGGCGAAATTTGCCGACGCTGATTTAATCGGCCTACCCATTCGCCTTGTCGTGAGTGAAAAAACTCTAGCTAAAGACAGCGTGGAGGTGAAAAAACGTTCAGAGAAAGATATTAAATTAATTAAGATGAACAAGGTGGCAACATTTATTAAATAAATTATGTTTTTCTTAAATAAAATTTTAGGAAAATTTTCCAAAGATTTGGGTATTGATCTTGGCACGGCCAATACGCTTGTTTATGTAAAAGATCGCGGGATAATTATAAATGAACCGTCGGTGGTGGCTATAAATACGAGAACCGATCAAATTTTGGCCGTGGGCACGGAAGCCAAAAAAATGGTAGGTAAAACCCCGGCTCATATTGTCGCTTCACGGCCTTTGGTTGATGGGGTTATCTCCGATTTTGAGGTTACTGAAAAAATGCTTAAATACTTCATTGAAAAAGTTCATGAAAAAACATCGGCTTTTTTGCCTCGTCCGCGGGTAGTAATAGGTATACCGCTTGATATTACCGAGGTGGAGCGCAAAGCTGTAGAAGACGCGGCAATTTCGGCCGGAGCCAGAGAAGTTTTTCTTATTGAGGAATCCATGGCCGCCGCTATCGGATCGCGTTTGCCTGTCCAGGAAGCTATAGGTAATATGGTGGTTGACATAGGAGGTGGAACCACGGAAATTTCGGTCATATCCTTGGGCGGTATAGTCACTTGGAAAACCTTAAAACTAGCCGGAGACGCCTTGAACAAAGATATTATTCAATATGCTAGGGATAATTTTAGCCTGCTTTTGGGCGAACGCGTTGCCGAGGATATAAAAATAAAAATAGGTTCAGCCGAGGAATTGGATGAGCCTTTGGAAATGAAAATGCGCGGTCGGGACTTGGTTACCGGCTTGCCTCGGGAAGTTATTGTAAATGACGAACAAATTCGCGAAGCTTTGAAAAAAACCGTGAGCCAAATTGTTGAAAATATAAAAGCTACCCTGGAAATAACGCCCCCTGAGCTGGTGGCTGATATTTACGAACGCGGCATGCTTCTTACGGGAGGTGGAGCGCTACTCAAAGGCCTTGATCAAATTATTTCCAACTATAGCGAAGTGCCCGTTCATGTAGCCGATGATCCGCTTACTTGCGTGGCGCGAGGAACGGGAGTTCTTCTTGAAGATTTGGATCTTCTCCATGACGTGGCCCTGCCTTCCGCTAGAGAAATTGCAAAAATAAGATAGGGAACTAAAATTTTATGAGTCCTAAAAATATTAAATTATCCACTATTAAAAAAATTTTATTTATTATTGGTTTTGGAATAATTGCAGTGATTGTAATAGGGTATTTTATTTTTCATTTGTTGAGTTTTGTATATTCAGAACGTGTAATTGTAGTTAATGATACAGAAAATACAATTGAAATCGGGGTAATCACTTATTGTTATGAATGCAATCCGCCCAAGTATCAAATAATACATGGTTCAAAAAAAATATCTCCCGATGAACATAAAAGTTTTAATATATGGTGGGACGATGAGCATTTTGAAACCCCAATATTTTATAGGGTGTCGTCAAATAATTCCAAAGAATACTATTGCGGCCTAGACAATAAGTCAGTATATAAATGGTCGGATGTAAATAAAATTGATACCTTGTTGACAGATACAAATATCCTCCAAGAAGTTGGTGATATATGTGCAAATAAAAATATAAATGGCGCATCAAATAATAAGTCGGACGTCGGTACAGTGCAAGAACCTGATATACAAGATAACGTTACGGAGCAAGAAGATGACCAATATCCAAAATATGAGGACGTTAAGCCAACATACTCAGAAGATGAAGTGTGTACCGCGGGACCGTGGCAGACAGATATTGGCCGTTTAATTTTCCCCGTTTCGGAGAAGTACAAATATTCATTTTTAGGAGAGCTTTATACGGCAATTGACTGTGGGGGAGAGCGAGTAGAACAGATATTTGGTGTGGAAGGAAAATTTTATACACTAGGTGCTAACATGCAGCTGCACCATTCTCCATCTAAAGAGTTTAAGGATGTTTTAGAACAAATAGGATTTATTTGTGCTGATCGAAATGATGTAGAATGCACACACTGGAGACTCGAAGATTCTTCCGTTTCCATTGAGGATATAATAAAACTCAAACCATTTTCTAATGAAATTCAAAGTGTGGATTGCATTCATTGTGGATAATTAAGAAAAAAATTTTAAGTTAGGTATCAAAACATGAAAAAAAGATTTTTTAATTTATCAGCCGGACTGGTGGCAGTATTAATACTGCTAATTTTTTTGCATTCTTTTGGTGTTACCGCTTCTTTGGAAGGAATACTGCAGAAGGTCGCTAATCCTGTAACTGAAAAATTTTATTCCTGGGGGCGCTCGATTACGGGAATTTTTAGCGGGGCGGGAGACCTGGATTTGGAAGAGCTTGAGCGGCAAAACAAAAACTTGGAATCCGAGTTAAACAAAGCGTTGACGGAAAACGCAAAATTAAAAATTTTAGCGCAAGAAAACGAATCATTAAAAAAACAACTAAATTTTTTAAAAGAAAATGAATACGATGCCGTAAATGCCAGAATAATAAGCAAAGATTATTATTTACCTCACAGTATTATAATAAATAAAGGTAAAAAAGACGGCATAAGTGCCGGCATGCCGGTTATAGCCGAAGATGGTATTATAGTCGGAAAAATAACTGAGATACAGGAAAATTCTTCCACAGCGGTGCTTTTAACCAGTCGGCAGTCTCGCTTAGCGGCCACGATTATTACACCGGATAAAAATGCCAACGGTCTTGTGGTGGGCGAACACAATCTAACCGTTACAATGGATTTAATACCAAAGGGTATTAAAATTTCCCGGGGCGACCCGGTTACAACCTCAGGACTAGAGGAGCTTGTCCCGGCAGGACTTCTGGTCGGATCAATTGAAAGTGTTAGTGATGTTTCCGGTGGACTTTTTCAAAACGCGGTTATAAAACCCAGAATTTCATATAATAATTTAAAATTTGTTTCCGTACTTAAAAGCCAATAATTATGAGAATAATTGGCATTATTTTTCTAATATTTTTTTTAAGCTTACTGGAGCTAGGTTTTGTGACAGCCTTACCTGCGCCCATAAACTACCTAAATGTTGTTTTGGCGGTTATTATTTTTATGGGAATTATGATTGATTATCCGATTTCTTTATGGTTAGCTTTTGGTAGTGGAATTATTTTGGATATTTATTTTTCAGGAACTTTTGGGATAATAACTTTTTCGCAAATTTTTACGGTGATTATTATAAAATTTATATTTGATAATTTTTTTACAAATCGTTCTCTCTATTCTTTGATTATTTTGGGAATTTTTGCCGAATTGATTTATTACACCATCTTTTCTTCCATAAATTTTTTATTCAGCCGAATTTATTTTATACCTACACTATATGAAATATTATGGGAAATAATTCTCGGTGCCGGTTTTTTGATATTGCTTTTTAGTATAATAAATTTTACAAGTAAAAAATTTAAATCGGTATTTTTAATTTCCAGATAACTTATGAATAATAATAAGAATAATAATCCCTTCGCCGTAGGCGACGAGCGTGCCGGAGAAAAAAGGTTTATAAAAAACGAGCGTGCCGACTGGACGGAAGAAGTTTTTATAAATAGAGAAAATACTTCCGGGAATGGTGGTGATTTTATGAGCGCCGGGATTACTTCCAAAAAACTGAGCTTGGTATTTGTAATTATCTTAAGTATATTGGGTATTTTATTTGCTCGTTCAGCTTATTTACAAATTATTCGTGGAGGAAGTTTCGCTGATTTAGCGGAAGGTAACAGAATACGCATCAAAAACGTTACCGCCGAAAGAGGGATACTTTTTGATAGAGATGGTAAACCACTCGTGGAAAATATAGCGAGCTTTTATCTCTATCTTATTCCATCCGATCTTCCCAGAGACGATGTTGAAAGAGATCAAGTAATAAAAAGCGTCGCCGGTCTTACTGATTTGTCCAAAGAAAATATAAAATCAAAATTGGAAGAAGTGCCTGATTTTTCCTCGCAGCCTATTACTTTAAAAAGTAACCTAAGCCATTCAGACGCCATTCTTTTAAATATCGAAAGCATGGATTTACCGGGTGTCGAAGTGGGAACCGGATATTTGCGGCATTATCTTCCTTTAGAGCAAGATGACACTCATAGTGCTTCCCATTTTTTGGGATATGAGGGAAAAATAAACGAAGAAGAGTTAGCTAGCGATGATTCTTATCTTATTACTGACCGCGTGGGAAAAACGGGTGTGGAATTTACTTATGAAAAATATTTACGAGGAACTCACGGTAAAAAAAGAGTGGAAATAGATGCTCGGGGGCAAGAAAAAAAGACTATAGCGGAAATACCCGCCAAACCCGGTAATGATATGATTTTATCCGTAGATTCAGAATTACAATCGCAATCGGAAAAAATTTTAAGACACTACTTGGAGGAGTATGGTAAAAAAAGGGGAACAGTCATAGCTATGGATCCTTCAAATGGAGAAATTTTAAGTATGGTGAATTTACCCAGTTTTAATAGTAACGATTTTGCCTTGGGTATAACATCGGAAAAATATAATGAATTGGTAAATGATGAAAATAAACCTTTGTTTAATAGGGCAATAAAAGGAGAATACGCCTCCGGGTCTACTTTTAAACCGGTGGTTGCCGCTGCCGCTCTGGAAGAGGGGATAATAAATAAAAATACTTCTTTTTTGAGTACGGGTGGTTTACGTATAGCTTCTTTATGGTGGTTTCCGGACTGGAAAGCAGGCGGGCACGGATTAACCAATGTTACCAAAGCCTTGGCTGAATCCGTAAATACATTTTTTTATATAATCGGTGGCGGTTATGAGGATTTTTCCGGACTGGGTGTTGAAAAAATAACAGAATACGCCCAAAAATTCGGACTTGGAGAAAAACTAGGAATAGATATACCGGGAGAGTCAAAAGGATTTTTGCCAAGTAAAGAATGGAAAGAAAATACAAAAGATGAAATGTGGTATATTGGTGATACTTATCATTATGCTATAGGGCAAGGAGATATTTTAGTTACTCCTTTGCAGGTTTTGGGGTGGATATCCACCTTTGCTAATGATGGAATACTCTACAGACCTCATTTAGCCAAAGAAATTATAGATAAAGACGGCCAAATAATTAAAAAAATGGAACCGGAAATAATAAACAGTAATTTTATAAGCCGGGAAAATATAGATATTATAAGACAAGGCTTACGTGAGGGGGTTTTATATGGATCATCACGCAGACTACAATCTTTGCCCGTCTCTTCGGCCGGTAAAACCGGAACCGCTCAATGGCATAGTGAAAAACCTCCCCATGCTTGGTTCGCGGGTTTTGCACCTTATGAAAATCCTGAAATTACCATCGTAGTTTTAATTGAAGAAGGTGAAGAGGGAAGTGGTATAGCTTTATCGGTCGCCAAAGATATTATGAATTGGTATTTTACCAATAGATAGCTGTTAATAACTTTTTCTTGACATGTTTTTTTAAGATATGTATCTTAAACACTATACAAAATAACTCACTAGATTATGACACCAAAAGCCAGCTACGTTACCAAAGAAGGTTTGGAAAAATTAAAAAATGAATTGCAAAAAAGAAAAACTATTTTACGCAAAGAAATTGCCGAGCGTATTGACCGCGCCAAAGAACTCGGCGATTTATCGGAAAATGCCGAATATGCGGAAGCTAAGGATGAACAAGCTTTTAATGAAGGGCGTATTATGGAGCTTGGAGAAATGTTGCAAAATGCTGTAGTTATAGAAGAAGCGCAAGGGAATGGCGATGAAATACATGTAGGATCGCAAATTGCCGTGGAAATAAACGGCAACACCAAAGAATATACCATAACCGGAGCCGCTGAATCTGACCCTTCTAAGGGGTGGATTTCCAATGAATCTCCTTTGGGTAAAGCTTTTTTAGGCCACAAAAAAGGAGATGAAGTCGAAGTTGATGTTCCTTCCGGAAAAGCGACGTATAAAATTACGAAAGTTAACTAAAATTAAATAAAAATTATAATAAACCTTTCAAATTATGCAAAGATTTGAGCGGTTTTTTATTTATATTGACTTTTTGCATTAAATATTTTAAAGTATAATGATAACAAAAGAGAACATTGAAAATTGAACACACATTGAAAGGAGTAACTGGCAATGAGAACTTTGTCAAAAACACTTTTTTGCTTGGCGGTTTTGGCGGCTATCTCCGCAAATACTGCCTATTCCAAGCCGTATTACGGCGCAACAATCACCAAAATTTGGACCGATCCGGAAAATCCTATTATGTCCAACGAATCCAAGCTGAAGTTCAAGATCAGGAATGACTGTACTTCTGATACGGACTACGGCGGACATTGTACATTCACCATCAAATGCCGCATTGAAAACCCTGACGGTGGAAGTGGTAGAAGTGAGACCGTTGAAGGATTCGAATATGGTGAAATAAAGGAATTTAACTGCAATTTCCAAACTTCGGATCCGGGAAGGCATACGGGCTATATTTCCGTGAGCGACTCTCAAGACAGATACCTTTTTGACGAAGACGACTATGACTTTGGCGTCATTGCGCCCTGCGGCGGATACTGTGAGGATATACAAGCAACTAGCGACTGGGAATATTATTGCTTTGGCAATAAGCTGATGCGGGAACGCGAAAAAATTATTGCAGACTACTACTGCGATTTGGATGAAGATCCTCCGAAATGCAAACAAAAAGATACCGAACACATAGTTGATAAAGACGAAGTGGAAGATTGTGAGCATGGTTGCGAAGACGGTCAATGTATTAATGATCTTTGCTCTAATACGGTCTGCGATTGGGGTTATCCGAATAGTTCGCTCACTTATAAGTGCTTGGATCAAAATACTGCCGAAACATCCAAGTTGTTTTGCGAGAAAGTCTGCAATCCTCAAACGGGATTTTGCGAGTTTAACTTCAATGAATGCAAAGCAGTTGATAGGGTTTTGGAATACTGCGATTATGGCTGTGAAATTGATCGTTGTGCCACACTCAATCTGTGCCAAGGAGTGGTTTGCCCACGGATAACCAACCAATATTCGGTGTGTAGTTATAATCACACCATACATTACGAAAAATACAGCGGTCAGCTCTGTGACAAAACAACGGGAAAATGTGTATCTAGCGGTAATACCAAAACCGAAAGGATTGAGGAATACGACTGCGACTACGGCTGCAGAGGCAATGATTGCTGTATTCCCGATTGGGAGTGTAATAATTGGTCAGAGTGCGAGAACGGTGTTAAAACTCGCGTTTGCAGCGATTTGAACGATTGTCCTCTTGCGAGGACAAAAACCGAAGAAAGTACTTGCGTTGATACGCCTTGTGCATTTACGGATGTTTACTGGGCCAAAGAAAAAGTCAAAGACGGCGAACCTGTGGATTTAATCATTGAAAATAATGGTCGTTGTGATGGAGAGGAAATCTCTATCAAAATTTTTGACAAGGATATGCACTGGTTCATGTTACAGTTCACACTAAAGAGGTGCAATATGTGGAAAAATG
>CAYZWC010000008.1:0-17309 GCA_964482065.1 uncultured Gammaproteobacteria bacterium
AAGTATGACATTTCTAAATGGCTGTACTATGACATTATCATATGGCTACGACATCCTTTTGCGGGAGATTTTTTAATTAAATAAAAAAATGTTAAAATAAAAATAAATAATTTCCAAAAAAATGATTATCGAAGAAAATACTTTAATAGTTTTATTGATAATTTTAGCGGTGGGGCTTATAATCCCCGAACTTTTCAAGCGTTTGAAAATTCCTTTTGTAACTTCTCTGATTTTAGTTGGTGCTATTTTGGGTCCGCATGGCGTTAATTATATAGAATCAAACCAAGTGATTGAATTTTTCGGATTTTTAGGAATGAGTTTTTTAATGTTTATGACCGGTTTTGAAACCGATACGGAAAGACTGAAAAAATTAAAATATAAAGTGGCGGTAATGGCCGGGCTTAACGGATTTATTCCTTTTGCGACCGGCGTGGCCATTATGAGATTTTTCGGCTATCCTTGGCTGGTTAGTATTTTAATTGGAGTTATTTTTATATCTTCTTCAATCGCCATTGTGGTCCCTTCATTAAAGTCAGCCGGCCTTTTTAAAAAAGATGTGGGAAAAATTATTCTGTCTTCTGTTTTAATTGCCGATATGGTTAGTTTGGTGGCGCTTAGTTTTATTTTGCAGGGTATTTCCCCAATTACCCATTTGCCACTGCCGCTTTATTTTTTGTTTTTAGCTTTGTCGGTAGCCGCTTTGTTTTTTATAGTTCCACGCTTGACCAATTATTTATTTCAAAAAAATATTTTTGCCCGGGGAACAGATTATGAACAGCAGCTACGTTTTGTAATTTTGATAGTAATAGCAGTTTTGGCTTATTTTTCCACTTTGGGCGTGCATCCCATTTTAGCGGCTTTTATCGTGGGCCTTACGTTATCGCATATAGTAAAGCATAAAATTATCTATACCAAATTGCACACTTTGGGCTATGGTCTTTTTGTACCGGTATTTTTCTTTATAGTGGGGATGGAAATGGATATTGGAATCTTGAGGGAATTTGACGCTACCAATATTTTGATGCTAGCGATTATTTTGGGACTGATTTTGTCAAAATTCGTGAGCGGTTATATTGGCGGCCGTTTGGTTAAATTATCCTGGCAGGATTCTTCGGTTTTCGGAGTGGCTTCCATGGTACAGCTGACTACCACTTTGGCTGTAGCTTATGCGGCTTCTTCGCTTGATATTTTAGATTCGCGGCTCACCACGACAATTATTCTTTTGTCAGTGATAACTACGGTTTTTGCCCCCTTGATTTTAAAATTAATGGCGGGAATGAGCGGAACTTCCCTTAAACTACCCAAAGAGTAAAAAAATTACTTTTTTCTTTATTTCCCGAAAAAAATATGCTAAACTGTTAATAGGTATTATTCTTATTAACAGTTTATTTTTAGCTAAAAATTGAAAGATTTATTATGCAAAAAGTTCGTAAAGCCGTTATCCCCGTAGCCGGATACGGAACCCGTTTTTTACCTTTAACCAAAGCTCAACCCAAAGAAATGCTCCCGGTTGTTGATAAGCCCATTATACAATATGTTGTGGAAGAGGCGGTTGCTTCGGGAATTACGGAAATAATCTTGGTAACCGGTGCCAGCAAAAGAGCTGTCGAAGATCATTTTGATTATAATTACGAGCTTCAAAATTGGCTTAAGAAGCAAGGAAAAGATAAATTGCGAACTGAGATTAAAAAAATTGCCGACATGGCGAATTTTATTTATATAAGGCAAAAGGGACCTTATGGAAATGGCACCCCGGTGCTTTCCGCTAGAGAAGTGATTGGTGATGAACCTTTTGTTGTTTTGTGGGGGGATGAATTTATTTACTCCAAGCCCCCTCGCGCCAAGCAATGTATTAAAGTTTTTGAAAAATACGGCGATCCGGTAATTTCCGGCATTCGCGTTCCCAAAAAAGAAGTTAATAAATACGGCATTGCCAAGGCTAAAGAGATAGAAAACAATGTCCACCAAATTTTTTCTTTGGTGGAAAAGCCCGATCCGAAAAAAGCGCCCTCCAATCTGGCTACTCATGGATGTTATGTTTTGACGCCGGATATTTTTTCTGAATTGGAAAATCTTTCCCCGGGCAAGGGAGGAGAAATTTGGTTGACTGATGCCATTAAAAATTTAATGAAAAAGCGCCCGATTTATACTTGCGAGATTAAAAACGGGACTTATTACGACACCGGTTCAAAAATAGGATGGCTGCGTGCCAATATTGATTTTGCCCTTAAAAATCAGGAATTGAAATCTGAATTTAAAAAATATTTAAAAAAAATAAAATAAATTTAATAAATTACAAATTCCCAAATAACAAATTTAAAAATATTTCACTTATTGATAATTTTGAATATTGGAATTTATTTGTAATTTGGCGCTTATAATTTGTAATTTTGATACCTTTATATGCAAAAAAAAATAACCATTTTACTTCTCACCTTAATTTTTTTGATTACCTCCGGATTGGGTTGTAAAGGAGTTTCCGAGGAGGCGGAGAAAGCCATGCAGCCGGTAACTCTTACATATTGGAGGGTTTTTGACGGTCCGGATACCATGAGCCAAATTATTCAGGCTTACAAAGCTATGCATCCCAATGTTACTATTGAGTATAGAAAATTGAGAATAGAAGAATACGAAGACGCGCTTTTAAACGCTTTGGCCGAGGACCGCGGTCCGGACATGTTTTCCATACACAATACTTGGTTTAAAAAATACCAGAATAAAATAGCTCCGGCTCCACAATCTTATGTTTTGCCTTTTCAGTTTGAGTCGGGAACCATAAAAAAAGAAACCAAGACAGAGCTTAGGACATTATCCGGACCATCGGTTCAGTCTATTAGGCGAGATTTTGTAGATGTGGTGGAAGATGATGTTGTCCTTGGTTATACTAATCCCCAAACCGGACAAAGTGGCAATGCTATTTACGGTTTGCCTTTAAGTGTTGATACGCTGGCTTTATTTTATAACCGAGATATTCTAAATAATGCCGGAATACCCGAGCCGCCCCGCACTTGGGAAGAATTTAACGACCATATTAAATTATTAACCAGATTGGAGGAAGGAGGGGATATTATTCAGTCCGGGGCCGCCATTGGAACCGCTGATAATATTGAGAGAGATTTTGATATCCTTTCGCTTTTGATGATGCAGAATGGCACGCAGATGACATCGCCTAGTGGTATTGCCACTTTTGCCCAAATTCCGCCGGCTCTTTCGGGAACAAATGTTTATCCTGGTCCTGATGCTCTGTCTTTTTATACGGGATTTGCCAATCCGGTTAAAGAAGTCTATACCTGGAATGATAAAATGCCCAATTCCACGGATGCGTTTTCCAGGGGGTTAGCCGCTTATATGTTTGGATATTCTTATCATTTACCTATAATTAGATCTCTTTCGCCTAAACTTAATTTTGATATTTCCAAAGTGCCTCAAATAGAAGATAACGGCAATGAAATAAATTATGCTAATTATTGGGTGGAAACGGTTTCTCGAAAATCTTCCCATCAAGAATGGGCTTGGGATTTTATAAAATTCGCCACTTCCGCCGAACAGGTAGTTTCTTATCTGGATGCGGCAAATAAGCCCACGGCTTTAAAATCGCTTGTTAATACTCAGCTTGAAGATTTGGATTTGGGATATTTCGCCTCTCAACTGTTGACCGCGGAAAGCTGGTATCACGGCAATGATCCCGCCGCCGCCGAGGAAATTTTTTCTGAAATGATAAATTCGGTTTTGGATGAAGGTGTTGAGGTCAGAGAAGCGGTAAATCTCGCTCAGACAAAAATTAATCAAACCATAAGATAATATGTTTAAGAGATTTTTATTGGCAATTTTGCTTGTTGCATTTTTGAGTTCACTTTTGGTTTTGCCGGTCTATGCTCAAGAAGCTTCGGCGCAGCAACAAGCTGCACAAACATCATCAAACACTTCAGCTGTAGGCTGCTCTGAGAATTGTACTTTGGGAGGATTGTTTAAAGGCCTACCCTCAGGAACACAATGCCTTTGTTGTGGTGTTTGCACCCCGGAAGATATTTTGATGATTGTTGTAAATATAATGAATTTGATTTTGGGTGTTGTGGGAAGCTTGATGCTTATAATGTTTTTTTACGGAGGTATGCTTATACTGACTTCGGGTGGCGGTTCGAAAAAAATAGAAGAAGGAAAAGCAACTTTGGTTAATGCGGTAATAGGCGGTATTTTGGTTTTAAGCTCTTGGTTTCTGGTTAATGCCCTCACTTCCGCCATTATCGACCCGGATATAAAAGACGAGGAAGAAATACGCCTAGATTTGGAGAAAAATAAATAAATTCAGATTTATAAATTTATGAACAATAAATTTTTAAAACCAATAAAATATTTAGTTTTTGTTTTTTTGGGTTTAGTTTTATCTTCCGGCGCAAGAGGGGTGGTGGAATTGAGAAATCCTTTGGCTATCAGCGACGAAGGAGGAGCAGCAGCTTTTAATCAAATAGCGGGAATTGTTATAAGTAATTTTTTGCAGATTATCGGTTCAATCGCGCTTTTAATGATTATTATAGGTGGTTTTATTTGGCTTACTTCAGCCGGAAATCCTGAAAAAGTTAAAAAGGGAAGAGATGTAATTGTTTGGACTATTGTGGGATTGGTCATTATTTTCAGCGCATATACCATTATTAGTTTTGTTTTTGAAGCCTTGCCTTTGGAGCCGCAAGAAATTAGTGCTGATGAACAGGCTTTTAGTGAGTGTTTGGGCGGCGCTGATCCAGATGCCCCTGAAGAAGGTTTGGGTGAATATTGTAAAAATAAGTATTTACAATAATTTCCACATATAGATATTTTGTTTTTTATCTAATATATAGTATAATGTTTAAAAGGTTTTATAAAAATAAAAGACCGATTGCGGTAATATTTATAAGCGTTTTTTTGCTTTGTTTGGCTTTTACCCCTTTAGCCTTAGAAGCTCAGAGTCAAAAAGTTACTTTTGAAAATCCTTTGAGCATTTCCGGAATTTCCGGAGTTCCGGGCGCTATTGGAACCGTTATCAGTACTGCTTTGGGTGTGGTCGGCTCTATTGGATTGCTTATGATTATTATAGGCGGTTTAATGTGGCTTACGGCGGGAGGTAATGCCGAAAGGGTAGAGAAAGCCAAAAATATATTAATTTGGAGCGCCATAGGATTGGTTGTAATATTTACATCTTATACTATTGTTTCTTTTGTTTTGGGCGTATTGTCACAAGCTTAAATTGTAATTTATAAAATAATTAATTAAAAATCATTAACAAAAAAGATTATGAACAAAAAGATTTTTACTTGGGCGATTAGCGCTCTTACTTTGTTCACTTTGGTGGTAGTCCCGACTATTGCCTTGGCACAACAAGCTGTTGATCCGGGATTAAATTATTTGACCGAATCAGGATTGGGTACCAAGGATATAAGAACAACTGTGGGAAGTATCATTAATGTTCTCATGGGATTCCTCGGAGTTATTGCCGTAGTTATAATTCTCATCGGAGGATTTAAATGGATGACCGCCGGAGGAAACGAAGACAAAGTAACCGAAGCCAAAAAACTTATTATGTCCGGGATTATCGGTTTGGCCATTGTTCTCGCCGCTTACTCCATCGCCACCTTTGTGGTAATGGGCCTCATTAACGCCACTACCTAAATAAAATAATTTCGCCCCGTCAATTGGCGGGGCGAAATAGCCACAAAAAACATGAGTTTAAATAAAAAAACAATTTTATTTTTAGCAGTCACTATTTTAATAGTGTCTTTTTTGTTTAGTTTGAGTCCGGTGTTTGCTCAATTTGGCATTGACGAAACAGCCAAAGAAGCCGGCTTGCAAAAAAGCGATCCTGCTGAGGTAGTAGGTACGGGAATTGGAGCGGTTTTGGCTTTTGTTGGCGTTGTTTTTTTCGGACTTATGGTTTATGGCGGTATGATTTGGCTCACGGCCAGGGGGAATGAAAAGCGAGTGGAAAAAGCCAAAGAGATTATAATAAGCGCGGTGGTGGGTATTGCCATTGTTTTTGTTTCTTATGGTATTACCAGTTTGATTATTGATCGCTTTGCCAAAAATCAAAGCGGATCCTCGACAACAAGCCAGTCCAACGAACAATAATTTAATTTATTTGTTATGCCTAAAAAAACATTCTTTATATTGTTTATTTGTGCAATCGTTGTTTTATCCGGTTTGCAATTTGCCGACGCCCAGGGTCTTGATTCCGCCGGTGATCTTTTAAATCAAGCGGGTAAATATTCCGGCATTGACACCGAAACCAGTGACGCGCGCTTGACTGTCGGGCGCATAATAAGTTTGGTTTTGGGATTTGTCGGTGTTGTTTTTTTAGGACTAACCGTTTATGGAGGTATGCTTTGGATGACCGCTGCCGGGAATGAAGATAGAGTTAAAAAAGGCAAAGATGTGATTGTTCGGGCGATTATAGGAATGGCTATTGTTTTTCTGGCTTATGCCATTACTTTCCTTATATCTTTCTATATAGTCGGCGTTTCTTAAAATTTTTTATGTTTGGAAATAAAACATCAAAAAAGACAATAAAATTTTGTATCAGTTTATTTTTATTATTGTTTATATTTTCCGTATTTTTTCCGGTTAGCCATATTTTCGCCCAAGATGGGCCGCCAAAATCGGGGTCTGTTTTACAAGAATTTTGGGAAAATTTGGGTATAACCGGTGAAGAGGGAGCAGGGTATGAAGCCCCAACGCAGCGTTCAATACCTGAAAATATCGGATTATTTATAAGTGTTGTTTTGGGTTTTGTGGGAGTTATATTTTTTGCTCTTATGATTTATGCCGGGATGCTTTGGATGACGGCCAGAGGAAATGAAGATCAAGTAAAAAAAGCTCGTTCGATAATGACTGATTCGGTTGTCGGTTTTGCTATAACATTAGCGGCTTATATAATAACCAGAACTGTAGTTGCAATTTTGGCTTAATTTTTTTTATGAAACGTTTGTTTTTTGTTTTTATTTTAATAATTATATTATTTGCTTTTATTAATCCCTCTTTGGCACAGCAGGGCGGTAATTTATCTACCGGCGCTGAACATCAGACGGGAAGTTTTTTGCAGTGGGCGGGCCGAGCGGCTAATTTTGACGTAACTTACGATGAAAATTTAAAACCCGGTTACCAAATAGTTTTAATAATTGTTACTATAATACGCGTTATCCTAACTTTGACCGGCGTATTTTTTTTGGGCCTTTTGGTTTATGGTGGATATTCATGGATGACCGCCGGAGGAAACGAAGAGGCATTGCAAAAAGCAAAACAAACCTTGGTTAACGCCGTTATTGGTATGGCTATTGTGATTTTTGGATTAGCCATTACACTTACTGTAAATCGTATTTTAGTAAGATCCACAACCGAGGGCGGCAGTTTTATAGGCGGTGGTCTGGATAAGTCGGGAGCGGAGTTTATTATAGAGTAAAAATTTATGCTTAAGATAAAAATATCAATAATTATTTTTCTATCGTTTATATTTCTAGCCGGTGCGGCTCAAGCGGTTACCAGAATTGATGTTGGTCCGCCGGTACCGAGCGCCAATGCTCCTTTATTTTTGGATAGGGAAGGAGGATCGCAGATTGGCGGGCAATTGGATATTGTAGCCGGACAAAGTTTATACCAGGCCGGTCGTGACGTAACTCCCCAAGAAGCGGTTTTTCAAATTATAAGATATGCTTTGGGTTTTGTGGGTACTGTTTTTGTGGTTATTATATTGTATGGAGGTTTTCTTTGGATGACCGCCGGAGGAAATGAAGACAAACTTTCCAAGGCTAAAAAATTTTTAGTTAATGGAGCGATAGGGGCGGGAATAGTATTTGCTTCTCTCTCAATCTGGATTTTTGTTATTGAGAGGCTTTATATAGCTTCCACGGAAAGCATAGGGGAGCGAGCCGACCAGGATTGCGTGCAAGCTTGTTCGGGCGCGTCCAATGAAGGGGAATGTTTTAGCGATTGTTTAGAGGAAAAATATCGCAGCGAATATCCTTATTAAAATAAGAAAACAGCTCATTTGCATAAACGGGCTGTTTTTTTATTTTTAAAAACGTTAAAATAAATAAAAGGCTTAATATAAAAATACAATGTTCAAAAAACCAAAATTATATTTGACGGGCGCTATGGTTATTTATATTATAACGATTTTTGGTGTTTGTTTATGGAATTATAATAATTTTTTGTATAATGCTTTGGATTTGGCAATTTTTAATCAAGTTTTTTATAATACTTCTTTGGGTAATTGGTTTGAATTATCCATTCACCCGGGTTCTTATTTGGGTGACCATTTTGCTCCGATAATTTTGGCTTTGACGCCGATTTATTTTCTTTTTAAATCACCGTTAACACTTTTATTTATACAAAGTCTTTTTTTGTCACTCGGCGCCCTGCCAATATATTTGATAAGCAAAGAAGTTTTAAAAAATAAAGTAAAAAATGTTAAACTCGCCTCCTTCCTATTGGCGGCTTTTTATTTAATCAATCCCTTTGTGGCCAATGCCAATCTTTTTGAATTTCATATTTTGACATTAGCGGTGCCTTTGGTTTTATTTTCTTTTTATTTTTATATAAAAAATAATTTTCCGGCTTTTTGTTTGGTTTTTCTGGCGGCTCTTTTTGTTCGGGAAGATGTTGCATTGGCAATCGGTTTGTTTGGTTTTTTGGCACTTATTGAGCGAAAAAAAATAAAATGGGTTTTAACTCCCATTTTAGCTGGTGGAATTTATTTTTTTTCGGCCATGAAGGTGATAAGTTTTTTTTCGGAAGAGGGAAGTTATAAGTTTTTATATTATTATTCTTGGTTGGGCAGTTCTTTTGAGGAGATTGTAAAAAATTTTTTTATTCATCCGCTCCAGGTTATTAATCATATAATTTCTTTAGGCAATTTAGAAATGATTTTAGGATTTTTTTTGCCTTTTTTATTTTTGCCTATTTTGCGTCCCAAATATTTATTGCTTTTACTCTTGCCTTTAGCGCAAATTATTTTGGGGGCGCCGGGCGGAGGAGAACTAATTTTACAAACTCATTACAGCGTTCTTTTTATTGCCCCTCTTTTTGTGTCTTTTATTTATGGATTTAGCTTTGTTTGGCAAAAGATTTCCCAAGATAATAAAAAAATATTTATAATTATTTTGATAACAGCCGGCATTTATTCGGCGTTTACCCTGGGTCCCATTTCCGCGATTTTTAATAATTTTTCAAAAGAGAGCGAGTTAGCAGATTTTTCAAAAGAGGAGTGGACGCTTATAGAAAAAATTCCCAATGATGTAGAAGTTATATCAAGTTATAAATTTTTGCCCCAACTTTCCGGAAGAAAAAATATATATTCCCTTAATTATATTTTTATAGGCAAACAGCAATTTTCCGACAAAGATTTTCCAATTTCTGATGATGTTGATTATATATTAATTGATTTTGACGATTTTATAACTTTTAATATTCAATTTCCCGGTACCGCTTGGACCGCACCTCATTATAAAACAGGAGATGATCGCATAAGAAAACTGTTAAACGAAGGGAGGTTTGGAGTTTTGGAAGTAGTGGGAAATACGGTTCTTTTTAAGAAAAATTATTCTAACCAAATAAAATTATATGAAATTTTTGACAAGACTGATTCATTGGAGTTTCCTCAAAAAGTATTAGACAAAAGTTTAAACGGGAAAATAAAATTCATAGGCTATAATTCTAATTCCGCGCTTTTTGAATACCAATTTTTTTGGCAGGCACTTGATAAAATGGAAAAAAATTACGCGCTACAAATAGAAGTTATGCAAGGATCGGAAATTATTTATAAAAAAAATTATCCAGTGGCTTACGGATTATATCCCTCCAGCGAATGGCATAAAAATCAAATTGTAAAAGTCAATTATTTATTTAATTTTCCCTTGAAGATAAAAAACGCCCTTCAGGAAGGCGGAGGAGAATTGAAATTCAGCTTGATTGATTTGCGGGGATATTTGAGCTTGAATGCCCTTAGGTCCAGCGAAGAAGTAATTAGTGATATTATTATTTTGGATTATTTTCTAATACCTTATAAATAGCGATTTGTTTATAATCGTATATTTTTTCTAAATATTTTTTATTTTGGGGATCAAAATTTCCCAATTTTTTTTCTGCTTCGCTAAAATAAATATGAGTAATATTATTATTCTTCAGCCAGCTTTCTTTTTGATTATCATTTTTATCATTTTTAAAAAAAAGTCTGGCGGCATTCGCTTTTTCTCCTACATTTACGGTTTCCGCCCAATGCGCGCCATAAACTTTTTTTCCTGAAAAACCGGGTATTAAATTTCCGGTGTTGGGTTCGGCCAATACAATGGAATTATCAGGTAAATTGCCATTCATCCATTGCATGGCCCTTATTCGATCTTTACTTTCATATAATATAGGATAAGTTTCGTTATAATAAATAAAGTCCCGGGTTATATTAAACACATTGGAAAAACAAAAAAATATTATAAAAATATAAAAAGGCATAATTTTGTTGGAAAAAATAAAATTTTTGTCCGAGAATTTTTTCCTCAGCCAGCTATAAAAAAAATTATTCCGCATATGGCCAGCATTGCCATGGGTATTTGCAGTCCTTCGGTTAAGCGCCTTTGCCAATTTAACGGAAGATATATAGCTAGAAACTGAACAAACATCCAAACCATAATAAATAATTTTTTATTTTGGAAATTATGATGCTTAATCCAGACAGCTGCTCCAATTAAAGCAAATACCAAAAGGAATCCATAGCTTATAACGGTTAAAATAGGCGAGGTTGTGAGTGTTACATTTAGATTTGCTTTGGCAGCTGTTACATAGTCGGTTTGCAACAAATAAAAATGGTACGCGAAAGAAGGAAAAGAAATTAATCCTATCAACATAATCTGTCCCAAAGCATTCCACTTTATTTTTTTATCACGAATTGACAGCCCGGCGACATAAATCAATAGAACAAGTGCTATGGTAGGTACATGATAAGGATGAAACTGAAAAAGCGCCAGGGCGCATACTCCACCGGCAAGACTGTATTTTATTTTTTTATTTTCAATGGCCAGAAGCGCAAAGAAAAACACAGCAATTATCAAAAGCAGGGAAGCTATAAAATGAGGAGTATGGTAGAGAGTAAAAAAAGTGTTTGATTCCGCTACCCATAAATCCATCGGCCAATTGTAATAACCGTATTTTTCGGCATTAACGGGCAATTTATCCAATATACCGGCCAAAAGTCCGCCTATTCCGGAAGTAAATAATATAAAAATAAGAATTAGTTTTCTTTTTATTTTATCCTGGAAAAAGTAAGCTATAAATATATAGAGAAATATTACAAAGAAGGGTATTAAAAGGAGTCTCGATAATTGAAATGCCAATCTCGCGCTTAGAGAAAATATTTTGGCAAAAATTCCTATTGCCAACCAAAAGATATTTAGAAATTTAGCTTGTGGTTCCGAAGTAAAAAGATTTTCAAATAAAAAATTTCCATCGCGTACTTGTTCTATGTAAGAATAATATACCGGTATATCGCCCATGGAAACAAAATGAAATCCTAAATAAAATTTTTCTTCGGGCGTATTAAAATATCCGTAAATATAAGGCGCTGATGTGAGAATTAAAAGTAAAAGAATGGAAAAAAATACAAAAATCCATTCTTTTTTACTTATGGTTTTTATGAGATTTTTTATTTCCGGCATGTTTTTCTTATTCTTATCATTTCTTTTAAATAATTTATTATTACTTTCCGTAATTTTATTTTTGTTTTTCGGCGATTTTTTTCCTCCCAGAAAATTGGGATTTCTTTGATTTTAAAATTATTTTTTTCCGCTATTAATACCAATTCGCTGTCAAAAAACCACTCATCATTTTTTATTAAAGGGATTATTTCAAAAAGAGTTTTTCTATTAATTGCCTTAAAGCCACAGGGTAAATCTTTTATTTTTGTTTTTAAAATTATTTTAGCCAGTAGGCGATAAGAAAAAGAAATAAGTTTTCTGAGAGGTGAGCGTTTTGTTTTTGAATCTTTATGATAGCGAGACCCTATGGCTATATCGTAATTATTTTTTATGGCCTTGATAAGATCGGGAATAGCTTTAATGTCGGTTGACAGATCGGCATCCATAAAAATATAAATATCAAAATCCGGATTTGTTATCCAGGCTGATTTTATGGCGTTTCCCTTGCCTCTTTTTTCAACCCTTTTATAGATTATATTTCCAAATTTTGATAAATTTTTTCCTATTTGCGGGGTGGTATCACTGGAATCATTATCAGCTATGCATATTAAAAAATTTTTTCCCAAAATATTTAAGCAAAATTCCCTTAATTTAAGAATATTTTTTTTCAATATATATTCTTCATTGTAAGCGGGTATGGTTATAAAAATTTTCATGATTTTTTATTTTACTTTATAAATAAATCCATCCTTGCTTTCATGGGTTTTTATGAAGCGTGAATCATTTTCTATATTCTTTTTAAATTTTTCATGCTGTTTGTCTATTAATATATAGGAAGCGTCAAATTCTTTTTTTATAATATTATAAAGATTATTTTTAGTTTTTCCAAGAGTTATATTGACCCATTGCCAATATAATTTTTCATTATAGTTATACATAAAAGTCGGATCCAGTCCGACTATATAATAATTTTTATCGTTATTATAAAATAAAATAGGAAAATCATCCCAGTCATTATGAAATACCACTTCTCCGTTTTTGCTATTTCTCTCAAGCCAAGCAGAAATTTCTTGAAAACGGTCGTATTTATAACCGTTTTCATAAATTTTTTTAACTTCTTTGATATCACGGATAAATATAAAAAAACAAAGAATTATAAAAATGGAAAACAAAATCAGAAAACTTGTTTTAAAAATTTTTCCTCCTAAATTTTTCCAGGCAGTTCTGGCAGAGCGTATAATATTTGATTCGGGAATATTTAAATTTATTGAAAGAGCGGAAAAAAGTATGGAAAAAGGAATTAGATATTCTATGTGACGCCTGGATTTAAAAATTAAAAATAAAAAAAACAAACTCAATAATCCCGCAAAAAGAGGAAAAATTATTTTTTGCGCCTTGATTTTTTTATCATTAAATAAAAATATCAAAAAAGAAACAAATCCGGCTAGCAGAAGAATAAATATCAATGGAGCGGCTGACAGAGCCTCGCTTATTTTATAAGGATACCACTCGCTGCCTACGCCTATTTTATCTTGATAATTTATAATGGCAATTTGTATAATTTGTTCCCAATAAAAGTATAAATTTTTTGGGAAATAAGGATTAATAATTATTCCCGCGGCCAAGCCGCCTACTATGCTTAAAAATATTTTAATATTTTCGATGGAAAAAATTTTAAATATAAAAAATTTGCAAGTTTTTTTAATTTTTTCTTTTTTTTCCGCCGCATAAACAAACGAATCGGAAATTATAAAAAGGATGGCCAATACCAGTATTAATGGCCAGCCTCCATAACTCCAAACATAAGCAAACGACAGGAAAAATAGTGAAATATATTTTCTTGCGGTGATTAAGTAAAAAGCAATAAAAATAAATATCAAAGAAAAAGCGGGAGCCTTCACTAAATTAATTCTAAAAATAAACGGATATGTCGTCGCGAGTAAAATGCTAAATAATAATGCCGAGTATACACCCAGTTTTTTAAGCAGCCAATAAAAAAGAAGCATGAAAGAGCTTCCCATAAGCGCGGTAAAAAGTTTGGCTCCGACAAAGGGGTTAACTATATAGGTAAAGGGGGCCAAAAACGCGTGGTATAAAAAATGATGATCAATGTAATATTTATTTAATATAGTAAAAGGCAGCCAAGGAAAATTTTCCACTATTCCGTTATCGCGCATAAGCAGGGATATTTTTATATGATAGAAAGAGTCAGGATCGGGAAAACTCGGCGATGTCTGAATCCAGCCAAAAATTATAAAAGAAAATATAAATATAAAAATATATCCGGTATAAGGGTATTGAATTATTTTTTTTATTAAAGTTTTCATGTATTTATTATACCATGAAATAACAAAGCCGCCCGAAGCAAGCCGGGCGGCTATTTAAAACCGCATAGTTTCCATCAAGCATGGTCATGGAAACTATGCGAACTTTTTTAATTCCTCCTTAAAAAATTTAACAAAAGGTATTTCCGAAGGATTTACCCCGTTCAGCATAGCCAGATAAAAGCCGACATAGCTTCCAAATACCAAAACTTCCAGCGCTTGAGATAGTTTTTCTCGAGCTTCCGGAACAAATTCCATGTATTTTATATTATTTTGTTCAATGACTTTTTGGGTTATGGGGTAACGCATTTTAACTCGGGGATTGTATAATTCCGAATTAATAAATAAAAATCGCATATTGTCCGCATTACTTACCGGATATTTTAGCCCTTCCATCAAATGATGATTGAGCTCAGGAAGTTCAAAATAATCCGCGAATTGTTTGGCGCTTTCATTTATTTGATTGGTCAAGGTATGCGCGTTTCCGGCCAAAAATTCCGAAGCTACTATTACTATATTTTTGTTTTGCAATTGTTTGGCGAATTGTTTGGCCGGATTTTCTTCTTCTGATATTTTGATGCCATATTTATTTTCAGATTTTTTTATGGCCCGGATAGCGTTTTCTATTTCATTTTCTTCTATATTAAGAAAGCCGGCGTTTTTTAGCATACCTAAAACGCCGGCAATGGAATATCCTACACCCATACGGGGTTGCCCGGAAGGATTATGTTTTGGATCGAAAATATAAGCCGGGAAATTGTGATCTTTCAGGTAGGTGGACAAGTTTCCGTCGGTAGTTATACCACAACCCAAAAGCTGCCTTTTGGCCAATTCTTCGCCGGCTGACAAAACTTCTTCGGTTGTTCCCGAGTAGCTCGAAAGAAGGCAAATGGTGGCGTCATCCGCGTAATTTGGCAGATTGTATCCGCTTATTATTTCAAAAGGAATTTTTAGATCATTGGAATAAATACTTTTTACTATATGCGGACCCAACGCCGAACCTCCCATGCCTACCGCTATTATATTTTTCGCGCCGGAATACTTGGGAGAAAAATTTATATTTTTTGTTTCTTGCCAAGCTTGCTCAATTTGCAGATAGAGTTCCTCAATAGAGCCGAGAATATTATCGCGGTCTAATTCCTTGATTTGTTTTATATCGTCAAGGTTTGTCATTTTTTTAAAAAAGTGGATAACTTAACAATATATTACCAGGCAGACAGTTTGATGTCAATGTGTATATGTTAATAATTAGCTATTAACCAATAGTATTTAGCCATCGATGTATTGATTTATTATTTTAGCTTACCCCTTAATTTCCTATGATAAGTTATAGCAAAACGATGGGCTTCATCTCGAATTTGTTTCAAAAGTTCGGGATTATTTTCTATAAGTCTTTTTAATTCTAATGATTTGCTGGTGGAAATAAATTCATCTTTTTTTCTGGTAATTCCTTTGGCTATTCCAACAATGGGAATGTGCATTCCGAAGTCGCGTAAAACTTCGCGCGCGGCATTGATCTGCCCCCGGCCGCCGTCTATTAAAATCAAATCGGGGAGTGGCCAGCTATTAGCAAATCGCCGATTTAAAATTTCTTTTATCATGGCCACATCGTTTATGCCTTTAACTGTTTTTATTTTAAATTTTCTATATTGGTTTTTGTCAGGACGGGCATTTATAAAAACAACCATCGAACCCACCGCATTTGTTCCGGAAATATTTGAAATATCATAGCCTTCAATACGCCCGTATATATTTATCATGTTTTCTGAATCTTCTTTTTTGATGAGGGCAATGTCTTGAATATGTTCCAAGGCGGAAATTTTATCGCGTATTTTGCCGGCGGCTTCAAACTTTTCTTCTTTTACTTTTTTTGACATTTCTTTTTGCATTTTTTTTATAACTTCAGATTTTTTGCCGCGAAAAAACATTTTTATATAATTGATGGTTTTTTTGTATTCTTGGGAAGAAATTTCGCCGGCGCAGATGCCGGGGCAGAGGCCTATTTGATAATTAAAGCAAGGACGTTTTTTCCCCGGATCACAATTGCTCCAATGAAATATTTTTTGTAAAATTTTTAAAGCGTCTTTTAGCGCCGCCGGGCTGGTAAAGGGCCCAAAGATTGCTTGAAAATTTTTTCTGTCTTCTTTTCCCAGCTCCAGACCGCGCAAAAGTTTTATTTTGGGATATTTATGTTTGGTAATTACCACATAGAGAAAGCTTTTATCGTCTTTTTCGCGGATGTTGTATTTAGGTAAATGTTTTTTTATTAAATTGGCTTCCAAAATAAGCGCTTCTATAATCGTCGGAGTTTTTATTATTTCAATATCGGCGATTTCTTCAACTAATTGTTCAATTCTTATATCGTGGGCTTTCTGAAAATAACTGGAAACTCTATTTTTCAAAATACCCGCTTTACCAATATAAATAATATGGCCGTCTTTGTTTTTCATAAGATAAACACCCGGAGTTTTTGGCAGGGATTTTAATATTTTTTGTATTTTGAATCTGACTTTTGACATAAATATATTATTGTTTTAGTATAAAGATTACCACAAATAATGATCAAGAGGAGTTATTATGGGATTATTTTGGGAATTGATAGGGTTTTACAAAGAAAAGAAAAAACAAGGAAAAATTTCTTCTTTGGGCGTTTCCAAAGATCTTCGAAAAATTTTGAGTGAGGTGGTCATTAAAGCCGAATTAGATCCTGATGCCTGGCGTTTTGTTTTGGGCTCCGCTTATCAAATTGCGGAATTGTGTGTTGAGGTTTCCGGTATAGCCGCCAAACATCGAAAAGAATTTAAAATGGAATTAGCCGAATGGGAGATATTACAAAAACGCTTGGAGTACACCATTGTCGGTAAGCGGACGGACTGAACCCAGTCCGTCTTTTTTATTTTTTTAAAATTTTTCTAAGATATTGGCCGGTGTATGATTTTGTCTTGCGGGCTATTTCTTCGGGTGTACCTTCGGCGATAATTTCACCACCCTTGTCTCCGCCTTCGGGGCCGAGGTCAATTATATAATCGGCGGATTTTATTACATCCAGATTATGTTCTATAACTATTACGCTATTTCCTCGGCTAACAAGACGTTCCAGTACTTCAATAAGTTTTTTAACGTCATCAAAATGCAGTCCGGTGGTCGGTTCATCAAGCAAATACATTGTTTTTCCGGTCGCTCTTTTGGAAAGCTCAGTGCTTAATTTTATCCTTTGTGCTTCTCCTCCTGATAAAGTGGTGGCGCTTTGTCCAAGTTCTATGTATCCCAACCCTACTTCTTTCAGAAGTTTTAGCCGGTCGCGTATCGGCGGTATATTTTTAAAGAAATCATAAGC
>CAYZWC010000008.1:17319-22253 GCA_964482065.1 uncultured Gammaproteobacteria bacterium
AACGGTCATGGCGAGTATGTCGGCTATATTTTTTCCTTTATAAAGTACTTCCAGAGTTTCTCGGTCAAAACGTTTTCCTTTGCAAACATTGCAGGGCACAAATACATCAGGCAAAAAATGCATTTCTATTTTCAGAAAGCCGTTTCCTTCGCAGTTTTCGCAGCGTCCGCCCGGACGGTTGAAGCTGAAACGCCCGATTTTGTATCCCCGTCTTTTAGCTTCTGCGGTAGAAGCAAAGAGATCTCTAATATAGGTAAAAATTCCCGTATAAGTTGCGGGATTGGAGCGCGGTGTGCGGCCAATCGGAGATTGGTCCACATTTATTATTTTATCCAAATGCTCCAGACCTTTTATAGATGAATGTTTGCCTGTTTTATAGCTAGTATGGTTTAGTTTGTTGGATAGAGCGCGGTACATTATATCTTCGGTCAGAGTTGATTTTCCCGATCCGGAGACGCCGGTTATCATGACAAATCTTTTTAAAGGAATTTTTACGTTAATGTTTTTAAGATTATGTTCTTTGGCGCCTTTTATGGTCAAGAATTTTTTAGCTTCGCCGCGGCGTTTTGCCGGCACAGTAATTTTTTTATCGCCGCGAAGATAGGCGGCGGTTAAAGATTTTTTATTTTCCACCACATCCGGCATAGAACCATTGGCTATCACATATCCACCTTGTTTGCCGGCACCGGGTCCGAGATCAACCAAATGGTCAGCGGACCAAATGGTATCTTCATCATGCTCCACGACAATTACAGTATTGCCAAGGTCTCGCAATTCGGTCAAAGTTTTTATCAACCGTTCATTATCTTTTTGATGCAGGCCGATTGTCGGTTCGTCCAAAATATAGAGCGCTCCGACCAACCGCGAGCCCACTTGCGAAGCTAATCTGATTCTTTGCGCTTCTCCGCCCGAGAGGGTTCCGGCCCGCCGCGCCAGAGTAAGATAATCAAGACCCACATCCATCATAAATTTAAGACGGTTTTGTATTTCGCGCAGTACTGATTCGGCTATGAGCTTTTGTTCAGTATTTAGTTTTAGTTTTTTAAAAAAATTATCGGCTTCTTCCACGCTGAGAGCGGTAATTTCTGAAATATTTTTATTTTTTATAAGCACATGAAGAGCTTCGTCTCGTAGGCGCTTGCCGCCGCAGACCGGGCAGAGATTTTCGGAAAACAAATATTCGGTTCCGAGACCGGAGCAATATTTACAGGCGCCCTGGGGGCTATTGAAAGAAAAGAGCCGTGGTTCTATTTCCGGAAAAGCAAAAGCACAATCCGGGCAAGAAAATTCTGCTGACATGGTAAGTTCTTTGCCGTTAGGCAATATTATTTCCACTACACCGTGTCCGTATTTTACCGATAACTCAATAGCTTCGGCAAGGCGCGCCATAAAAGCTTTATTATTTTTTAGCGGATAAGCAAGAGTGATTTTGTCTACTACCAATTCAATAGTGTGTTTTTTATGTCGGGCCAAAGTGATTCTTTCGCTCAACGATTTTATTTTGCCGTCAACGCGCGCTTCACCAAAACCTTCGTTATAAAAATCATAAAGCATTTGATAATATTCTCCTTTGCGATCGCGGACAATGGGTGCCAAGATGGTAATATTATCTTCTTGCTCATTTCCCAAATTTTCTATTTGTTTTATGGTAGTATCCACCATTTCTTCCGGAGTCATTTTGCGTATTTCTTTTTTGCATTTCGGGCAATGAGGAATTCCTATGCGAGCATAAAGCACACGCAGGTAGTCGTATATTTCAGTAATGGTTGCTACCGTGGAACGCGGATTTTTGGAATGGGCTTTTTGGTCAATGGAGATGGCGGGGGAGAGCCCTTCTATTTCATCAACATCCGGCTTATCCATCTGGCCGAGGAATTGCCGGGCGTAGGCGGAAAGGGATTCCACATAGCGGCGCTGCCCTTCGGCAAAAATCGTATCAAACGCCAAAGAGGACTTCCCCGATCCGGAGAGGCCCGTAAAGACAATCATTTTGTTTCTCGGGATTTCAAGGTCAATGTCTTTCAGATTATGTTCCCTGGCTCCCTTGATGATTATTTTATCTTGCATACATTTTTAAGTATTTGAGTAGTTTAGTAATTTAGTGGTTAAGTTTATTTAATTGACTTTTGGATTTTTTGTAATTATAATGGAATAATGGTTTTGAAATCATTTCTGCCTTTTACTAGAATTTCAGGAGGAAATAATCATGCCCAACGAAGAAGCATTAGCCATTGCATACATTGATGTCATGATTGGCTGTCCATACTGCGGAAAAGAAGATACTATGGGCGATATCTCCGGACTCTCCCAGGGAACTATATTTTTGGAGTGTACCTGCGCTTCTTGCGGTAAAAGATATGCCGTAGTGGGCGGTGAAGCATTGCCAACAGAAGAGTGTCCTGCCAAAGATCATGTTTTGCATGGTCATCACAAGCTGCCGGGGGAGGAGAATGTTTTTTGTGCTTTTGGTCGCCGTTATAAATTGGTGTCGCACCCCTTCGAGACGCCTTCGGAGTAATCCTTCATCAACGTACAATTCAACTACACACAACCGCTTTCGAGCGGTTTTTTATTTTTTCTTACCCTTTTTCTTTAATTCTTTAATTTCATCGCGCAGAATGGCGGCCAATTCAAATTCGAGATTTTTGGCCGCCTCTTTCATTTCTTTTTCTTTGGCTTTCAAAATCTTGTCCAAATCGGTGATGTTGCCCAAGGTCTCCAGAGAAAGAATTTCTTTGGTGCGGCGGGCAGCTTCGGCCTTTTGGTCATAATCCAGTCCGGCGGTAATATCCTGAATTTTCTTTTGAATCGTCTGCGGAGTGATGTTGTGCTTCTTATTGTAGGCCAGCTGTTTTTTGCGGCGGCGTTCGGTTTCGCGCACGGCGGCTTTGATGGAACCCGTGATATTGTCAGCATAGAGAATCACTTGTCCTTTGACGTTTCTCGCGGCGCGGCCGATGGTCTGGATGAGCGAAGTTTCGTTGCGCAGAAATCCTTCTTTATCCGCGTCAAGAATCGCCACGAGCGTCACTTCCGGCAAATCCAGTCCTTCGCGCAGGAGGTTTACTCCCACGAGCACGTCAAATTTGCCGCGGCGGAAGTCGGAAAGGATCTGAATCCGATCCAAAGTATCAACTTCGCTGTGCAGATATTTGGCTTTGATTTGGAGTTCCTCCAGATAGTCGGAAAGGTCCTCAGCCATTTTTTTAGTTAATGTGGTCGCAATCACGCGCTCTTTCTTGGGTACCCGTTTTTTAATTTCTAGAAGCAAGTCATCAATTTGTCCTTTGTTCTTTTTTGTCTCCGTAATAGGTTTGATGATAAGCTTTGGATCAATAAGCCCGGTCGGGCGAATAATTTGTTCCACGATTTGCTTGCTGTGCTTCTTTTCAAAAAATCCCGGCGTAGCCGAAGTAAAAATCGCCTGATTTATTCTTTTTTCAAATTCTCCAAATTTGAGCGGACGATTGTCCGCGGCCGATGGCAGGCGAAAGCCGTGCTCAATCAAAGTCCGCTTTCTCGCGGCGTCTCCCTCGTACATTCCGCGGATTTGCGGAACGGTAACATGCGATTCATCTATTACCAAAAGAAAGTCATCCGGGAAATATGAAAACAAAGTTTCAGGCGCCTCTCCCGGGCTCCGGCCGGAAAGGGGCCGGGAATAATTTTCAATGCCGTTGCAATAGCCGATATTTTCAATCATTTCTATATCATAATTAGTGCGGCGCTCCAAACGCTCGGCTTCCAAGAGTTTTCCTTCCGCGTTAAATTTTTTAAGCTGTTTTTTCAATTCTTGTCGAATCGCTTTTACCGCGCGTTCACGCTCCGGCCCCATAATCACAAAATGTTTAGCCGGAAAAACCCAGATATCTTGGAGCTCTTTTTGCAAATTTCTTTTCAGGGCATTGATTTGCACAATGTTTTTAATTTTATCGCCATCAAGTTCCAATCTATAAATCACTTCTTCATTCGCCGGCATTATTTCCAGGAAATTACCTCGCGCCCGAAAAGTTCCTCGTTCCGGCGATGTTTCGTTCCTTTCAAAATACATATCAATGAGCTGCGTGACCAAATCATCACGAGAAATTTTATCTCCCACTTTGATTTGCAAGGCGCTCTTGCTGTAAGATTCCGGAGAACCGAGTCCGTAGATGCAGGAAACCGAAGCGACGATAATCACGTCGCGGCGGGTTAAGAGGGCTTGGGTGGCGGCATGGCGGAGGCGGTCTATTTCATCATTGATGGTCGCTTCTTTTTCTATATAAGTATCGGTGGTGGGTAAATAGGCCTCGGGCTGGTAGTAGTCGTAATAAGAAACAAAATACTCCACGGCATTGTCCGGGAAGAACTCGCGGAACTCATTGCAGAGCTGGGCCGCCAAAGTTTTATTATGGGCAATAACAAGAGTGGGCCGCCCTGCTTTTTCAATAACATTGGCCATGGTGTAGGTTTTCCCCGAACCGGTGACACCGAGCAGGGTCTGGTACTTGTCCTTTTTCTTTAATCCTTGGAGCAATTCCTTGATTGCCTGCGGCTGATCCCCGGCGGGTTTGTATGGAGATTTTAGTTGAAACTTGTTATTCATACGCAAATATCCCCCAAACTAGCTTTGTGCTAGGGGGTCTATGATTAGATTTAGTTTTTATGATTATACACCAATACTTAGGATTTGTCAATGGCTTGATTTTAGGCGCGTTAAAGAATTTATGGTTTTTTGTTTACCAAAAAATATTAGATGCTGAAATTAAAAGTTTGCCATTTTAAAAACTAAACAATATTTAATATTTTAATATTAAATATTTTGTTTAATAACTGGTGGGATTATAATTTTATGTATTAATTATCTTAGCTAATTTTAGTCAAAATAACATCAACAATCTGTACAGTTAACACCTAGAGGTAACACTTGATATAGTTAGAGGTGACACCTGTTA
>CAYZWC010000009.1:0-22014 GCA_964482065.1 uncultured Gammaproteobacteria bacterium
TATGTAGGACATTTCTATTTAATCCTATTAGGACATTATCACAAAATTTTTACACTATAACTTACTGTCAATGATTTGCTTTAGTGAGCTATACGGTACCGCCCCGGAAACCATCTCACCGTTGATAAAAGTCGCCGGTGTTCCGCGGACTCCCGCCGAAGCTCCCGCTTTGGCTTGGGAACTTACTTTGTTTTTATATTTTCCCGAAGAAAGACATTCCTCAAATTGGGAAGTATTGAGACCTAAATCTCCCGCTAATTTGGAATAAAGATCATCTCCCAAATTATCCTGATTTTCAATCAAGGCATCGGCGTATGCGGCGTATTTGCCTTGCTCAGCCGCGCATTCATAGGCCTCGGCTGCGGACTGAGCTTCGGGGTGCAGAGAGGTTAGAGGAAAATGCCTATAAACCCAGCGCACTTGGTCGCCATATTCCTCCATAACTTGAAGCATTGTTTCGTGAAAACGCGAGCAAAAGGGGCATTGAAAATCGGAATATTCAATAATTGTTACCGAAGCGTTTTTATTACCGCGGATATAATCAGCGTTGGAAACCGCAGGGACATCCGCGACTTGAGGTTCTTCGACCGGCTGGGTTGGCGGCGCTTCAGCCGCTTCTTCTATTTTTTTATTTTCCGAATCCGCTTCGGCAAAAGCAAGATTATCCGAACCCTTGGCCAAAACAGCCACCAGCGCTATTATGCTGATAACCGAAATTCCTATAAACAATCCCAACAAAAAACTAACTTTGGGATTAGTGCCATCCAATAAGCCTTTTTTTTCGTTTTCAAACATATGGTATAAAAATTATTTATAAATTTTTCTTCTCCGGGAAGGAGTCTGTTTTTAACATATTATTATATTTGCCAAAAAATGTCAATCTAGTTTTGCACGTATTTTATTATAGCAAGGCCGGCTTTGCATCCCTCTCCCACGGCCACGGCAATCTGCTTTTGGGTAACATCGGTAACATCTCCGGCAGCAAAAATTCCTTTGGTGCCGGTAGCATTTTTTTTGTTCGTGATTATCTCGCCTTTTTTATTTTTTTTCACAATATCGACAAAATCACTTACCGGGATAAGGCCGATTTCTATAAATACTCCCTGTACTTCCAATTCTTTTTCTTTTCCGTCTTTTTTGTATTTAAGCCCGCTTACAAAATCATCGCCTAAAATTTCCGTTGTCTCGGCTTTGGTAATAATTTTTATCTTATCGCTATCCTCTACTCTCTTGATTAAAGTTTTTGAGCCTTGGAGTTTCTTATTAATATTTATAATATAGACATTATCCGAATACTTTGCTCCGAAAAGCGCGGCTTCCATGGCGGAATTACCGCCGCCGACAATGGCGATATCCTTGTCCTTAAAAAGCGGCGCGTCACAAGTGGCGCAATAAGTCACTCCTTTGCCCTCCAGCTTTTTTTCGCCGGGCACGTCAAGTTTACGGTGCTTCTCGCCGGTAGCAATAAGCACGCTTTTTGTTTCGTATTCGTCTTTGTCGCTTTTAACCTTAAATCCTTTTTTAATCTTTTTTATTTTTACTACTTCTTCCGGACTTCTAATCTCCACATCATAATCATTGACATGTTCTTCAAATTTATCCGCCAATTTATTTCCGTCAATCAAATGAAAGCCCAAATAATTGCCAACCTCGGAACTTTGGGCAACATAGCCGCCAATATTTTTTGACAAAATAATAAAATCCAATTTTTGGCGAGCCATATAAATGGCCGCGGACATGCCGGCGGGCCCGGCGCCTATTATAATTGAATCATACATAGTAATATGTATTTAGTCGGTAGTAAATTTTTATAAATCTCAATCTTTAAGATTTTTTTGGTCCTGATTTGATTTTATCAATGATGGCTTTTAGGTGCTTACGAGCTTTGAAAGAAAAGAATTCATCTTCGGTTTTTATTCGTCCGTTTTTGCCAAAAGCAAGCGAAGCGTAGGCTATTCCTCCCAAGGCCACAAACAAGGCCAAAAGTGCCCATAGCTCCGGATTGCCGAAGTTGAAAAAACTGATATTTATATCTGTTTTATCAGTGGCGGAAATACCTTTTTCCGTATCGATAACTTTTAGAGAAACCGTATATTCACCGGGTTCTGCAAATTTATATTCAACAACTTTTTCATTTGCGGTTGCTCCATCACCAAAATCCCATTCATAAGACAAATTTTCGTCCATCACCAGGTTGGTATCCGGTGAAAATACAAAAGCAGTCCAGCCCAATCGCTCATAAGAAATATCGGCTCTTTTGAGATTCAAATTGTCGGTTGCCACTTGATCCCCCTCTTCATCTTCTTCTCCATCTCTTTCGCTCGCTCCGGTCTCATCCGAAGCATCTGAACTATCATCATCTTCTTCTCCCACGGTTGAGTCCTCGCCAGCATTATTTTGAAAATTTACAGCCATTGTATCTTCTTCGGGTTCGGGAATTTCATCTTCGGGCGTTGTCGGATGCGGATCGCTGCCGTCATCCAAACCGTCATTATCGCTGTCGGAATCATTGGGATTGGTCCCGCTTTGCCCTTCATCATCATCAGAAACTCCGTCATTATCATCATCCGGATCGCATACATCACCCAAACCATCTCCATCATTGTCGCTTTGATCCGGGTTATAATTTTCCGGACAATTATCTTGACTATCTATAATGCCATCCTCATCGCCGTCGGGTTGCGGCGTGAAAAATCCGGACACGGCCACGTCATTGGCGGAATTTTCATCATCGGGATCTTGGCCCTGAATTACGGCGCGAATATTAAATTCAGAATCCGGAACCGTCCAATCTACATAAACCTCATCGCTAAGTCCTCCGGCGCGCACGGAAACAACCTGTGAATCACCTATTAAAAATTCGCCTTGATAAAAAGTCACATATCCGGAAACGTCATTTTCTCCGTAATTATGAATAGTGGCGTAAATTCTTATGGAATCGCCGCTGATTAAAGTATTTTTAGATAAAAAAATGTCTCCATTACTCACGCCGAGATCGTATTGAAAGACGGCTCCCTGCGCGCCCGTAAGAGACATACTAAAAAATAAAATTAAAAACAAAACGGCAAATTTTAATCGCATATTTTTTATATAAAAATTAATTATTTCCACCACTTTTATTATAGCATACTCGCTATAAAGCTCCGAGTTCTTCAAGAGCACTCTTGAATTCACGAACGGCCTTTTTGGCTATTCCCCTGTCCAAATGAAAGCTGGATTCATGCGCCAGTTTGTTTCTGACCTTGTGCGCCCACCAAACTTTCTTCAATCGGTCATATTTATAACAAGCGAATTTCAAACGTTCACCCATGGTTTGTCCGGGCATAGCCATTGATTTAAGGGTATAATCCAAAAGTTTATCGGCTTCCATAACCGCTAATTTATCACTCATCTCGCCTTCGGTTTCAAGTAGTTTTTCAATTTCCGCCCAACGACCGGAAATTACTTTTCGACTAACTCCCTCGTCATCCAAACGGTATTTTCTGATTAAATGCTTTATATTCCTTATAATCATCACCACCACAAAAACAAAAACTCCAATACCCAAAAGAATTGCCAAATATTTTACTACAATTAATATTTCTTCAAACATATTTTATAATTTACATTTTTTCTTATGGTGCTCGGTGGCTTGTTCAAAATTATATGCCGCGCGCAAAATCAAATCCTCTTTTAGGCGCGGGCCCATTATCTGCATACCTACCGGCAAATTATCATTGGTAAATCCGGCCGGTATGGAGATAGCATTCAGCCCGGCAAGACTCGCCGGACAAACAAATACATCGGATAAATACATAGCAATCGGATCATCCTTCCTCTCGCCCAAATCAAAGGGCGGCTTGGGAGAAGTGGGGGTGATTATAACATCAATATCCAAAAAAGCATTATTAAAATCTTCAATAATTAAAGTTCTGGCCTTTTGCGCTTTTAGATAATAATCATCATAATATCCGGAAGACAAAGAATAAGTACCCATCATAATGCGCCTTTTTACTTCATCGGGAAGACCTTTTTTTCTTGATTCGGCGTACAAATCAAAAAGATTATCCGATTTTTTTCTTTGACCGTAGCGGATGGCGTCAATACGCGCCATATTGGAGCTATCTTCTGAGGGCACTACAATATAATAAACCGGCACGGCATATTCGGTATGAGGCAAAGATATTTCCTTTATGTTAGCGCCCATTTCTTCAAAATTTTTTATCGCTTTTTCGATGATTTTCTTAGTCTGACTGTTTATTTCATATTCAAAATATTCTTTCGGTATTCCTATCTTTAAATTTTTAATATTTTTTTTAAGTTCTTTGGTGTAGGCGGGAACCTTGTCGCCAACGGTAGTGGAATCCCTTTTGTCCCGACCGGCCATCACTTCCATTACCGCCGCCGCGTCAAATACATTTTTGGTAATGGGACCCGGAACATCAAGAGAAGAAGCCATGGGCATTATTCCATAACGTGAATTTCTGCCATAACTAGGCTTTAATCCCACTACACTACAATAACCGGCCGGCTGCCTAATGGAACCGCCCGTGTCTTCGCCAATGGAATAAACACACATATCCGAAGCGGTAGCCGCGGCCGATCCTCCGGAAGAACCGCCCGGAACTTTTTTGGTGTTCCAAGGATTTTTTACCGATCCATAATCGGAATTTTCATTGGAAGCGCCGTGGCCGAAAGCATCGCAATTTTGCTTGCCTATCAAAATTCCTCCTTGATCTTTTATTTTTTTTATAACCGTAGCGTCGTAAGGAGGAATATAATTATCCAAAATTTTAGCCGCGGCGGTTGATCTCACTCCCCTGGTGCAAATAGCGTCTTTAACTCCAAACGGTACTCCTTCCAAAAAAGAAATTTTTTGACCCGACTTTATTTTTTTATCCACTTTTTCGGCGTCAGCCAAAGCTTCCTTATCGCAAATCGTTATAAAAGAATTTATCTTTTTATCATTTTTTTTAATCACTTCCAAGCAATCCCCCACCAATTCTTTGGCGGAAAATTTTTTTTGGATCAAACCATTATGCGCTTCTTGTATGGTGAGCTTGTTTAAATCCATATTATTTATCGCGGTTTAAAATTTTAGGAACTTTTAGGAGGTTGTCTTCTTTATCGGGAAAATTATCTATTATCTCTTCTTTCTCTTTGGCATCTGCCGAGAAAATCTCATCTTCTCTCCAGATATTTTCCAATCCCGACACTTGATAAGTGGGCTCGACTTTATCGGTATTAAGCTTTTTTAATTTTTCCACAAAACCCAAAATAGAAGAAAGCTCGGTTTGAAATTTCTTCTTTTCGGAATCACTCAGGCTGATTCTCGCCAAAGCGGCAATTTTTTCAACTTCGGCTTTTTTTAGCTTCATATGGCTTTAACTTTAACAAAATAATCCACAGTTGACAACTATTTTAAATTAATATAATATTATTTTTACGTACTTTAATTAATGGGGCCGTAGCTCAGCGGGTAGAGCATTCCGCAGATCGCTTAAAATATTGTTCTTGTCCAAGCGCGCTAGGCGATTGGTCGGAAAGGTCGGAGGTTCAATTCCTCCCGGCTCCATGATTTTTAAACAACTTTTTTTTAAGATTCCGCTTCAGCGGAATCCAAACGAATGACCGGATAAATTCTCCCGGTTCCGCCACCCGTTCCCACGTGGAACGGGTTTTATTTTAACATATTTAAAAATTCTTTTTCATCAATAATTTTAATTCCCAGTTTTTTGGCTTTGTCATATTTGGAACCCGGATTTTCTCCGGTCAAAACAAAATCAGTATTTTTGCTTACCGAAGAAGAAGCTTTTCCGCCGCGAGAACGAATTTTCTCTTTGGCTTGGTCTCGTCCCAGAGTCTCCAAGGTTCCGGTAATAACAAAAGATTTACCGGTCAAAGATTGTTTTTGCTTTTTTACTTTTTTTATAGATATCCCGTTTTTAAGCAGCTTATCTATCATTTCCAAATTGTCAGAATCGCTAAAGTAATCAAAAATACTGCCAGCCACTACCGAGCCGATATCCGGGATTTGCTCCAATTCTTCCAAATCCGCTTTTTTTATCTTTTCCAAATCACCGAAATAATTTGCCAGAATCATGGCTGTTTCCTCTCCCACATGACGAATACCCAAGGCATACAAAAATCGTGATAAACTTATTTCTTTGCTCGCCTCTATGGATTTTATTAGATTGTCCGCTGATTTTTCGGCAAATCTTTCCAAAGGCTCAAGATCTCCTTTGGTTAGGGTAAAAATATCCGCCGGCCCGGCAATCAACCCTTCGTCAATAAGCTGTTCGACTATTTTCTCTCCCAAGCCTTCAATATCAAACGCTTTTCTGGAAACAAAATGAATAACACTTTCCTTTTCTTTGGCAAAACATTTTGGATTGGAACAATAGAGCGCCACCTCTCCCCTTTTTCTCTCTACCGGCGAATCACAATTGGGACATTTTTCAGGAATTTTTATTTTCTTTTCCTTGCCGGTACGCAGCTTGGGAAGAACTTTTATAATTTTTGGTATAATATCTCCCGCCTTTTCCAAAATAACCGTATCGCCTATCTTTAATCCAAGCCTTTCTATTTCATCAATATTGTGCAAAGTGGCATGCTTGACCGTAGTACCAGCCACTCTTACGGGATCGAGAGTGGCAACCGGCGTAAGCGCGCCGGTACGTCCGACTTGGAAATCAACTTCTCGCACAATGGTGGTCGCTTGTTCAGCCGGAAATTTATAAGCAATCATGCCACGCGGCGCTTTGCCGGCAATTCCCAATTTTTTAAAATTGGAAATACTGTTTACATTTACCACAATACCATCTATCCAGTATGAAAGTTTATCCCGCTTTTTTTGAATTTTTTTATAAAAATTATCCACTTCCTCTAAACTTTTGCATAAAATGTTAAAAGGATTTGTTTTGATTCCCAAAAGTCTCGCCATTTCATGGGATTGCTCGTGTGTAGTTTGCCCCAAATCACTTACCAAATCATAAGCGAAAAAATCCAAATCTCGACCGGCCGTGATTTTTGGATCAAGCTGACGAATGCTGCCCGCGGCCACGTTTCGAGGATTGGCAAATTCCGGCAAATTTTTTTTTCTTTGTTCTTTGTTAATACGCTCAAAAACTTTTTTATGCATAAAAACTTCTCCTCTCACCTCTATCCTACCGGAAAATTCTCTTAAATTCTTTTTTATTTTTTCACGATGAAGTTTTGTATTAAATTTTTTAAAAAAATTATTTATTTCCGCTTCAGAAGGGATACGCAGTTTCAAAGGTATGGCGTCAATGGTCTTTATATTATTGGTAACATCTTCACCCACTTTTCCGTCACCCCGCGTGGCAGCGGTTTTTAAAACCTTGTTTTCATAAATAAGAGAAATCGCCAAACCATCCATTTTTAATTCCGTATAATAATCAAAATTTTCTTCCGGCAAAATTTTCTGTATTCGGCGCTTCCATGCTTCGAGCCCCTCAAAAGAAAAAACATCCTCCATGGAAAGCATGGGTATTTCGTGATTGACTTTTTCAAATTTTTCCAAAGGCTTGCCGCCCACTCTTTGTGTTGGGGAATCCGGAGTTTTAAATTCCGGAAACATTTGTTCCAATTCGTACAATTCGTGCTTTAGCGAATCCAGGGCGGCATCGCTTATTTCCTGGCGATCCAAAACATGGTAAAGATAGCGATGATGAGCAATCTCTTCTTTTAATTTTTCTATTCTTTTTTTGGCCTCTTTTTTATCCATATTTTTTTAGAAACAATTTCCTTCCAATCCTTTTAATATAGAACATTCGGAAAAAAGCACAAAATCAAAAATTCCTCCCAAGGGCGAACGCCGCGGCATGGCAAATTTAAGAACTTGTTTAGAATTTCTATAAATACCACCCACCAAAACTACAATTCGCGAAGGAAGCGGTGTCCCACCCTCCGGTTCGGTTCCGGCTCGGTCAATGTGGCCCGTTATTTCCAAATTATTAATATCATCATAAAGGGCGGTTATTTTTACTCGATAAGCGTCATATTGCAATCCGACCGAAGACAAATCCACCACTCGACCTTCTTCGGAATTTAGGGGGAATTGCTCTATTTTTATATCACTGAGTTCTCCCGCCATAGTCCTGCCAAACCAAGTTATTTGCGCCCAAGACGAAGCTTCACCATTTTCTCCCTTGATTCTCAAAGATTGTATTTCTCCTTGTCCCGTATCATAAACTTCAAATTGCACAAATCGATCCTCGGGCAATTCATACAAAGAAAATTTGTCTTCGGTATCGCTTGCTTCCTCATTGTAGCTTCCAATTTCCCAATAAGCTTCGTTGGAAAGTTCGGTATCGGTATTGGCAATATCGGAAGCCACATCCGCTTCGCGCTTTCTTGATTTATAAAGAGATTCTTCAACTCCGCTCTCGGCCGCGTAATAAGCCACTATGGAATTGTCTATGGATCGAGCTTGACGGATTCCGCTTATTATTATCGAACCGAGACCCACGCTGGCGGCCATAATGGCGGAGAGCACCAAAAGAGCCAAAATAAGCACCGAGCCTCTTTTTATTTTTCCTTTATTTTTATCTTTCATAATTTTTTGTTGAAACGGTAGTTTGCAAATTTACCGACGAATCCCCGCCGCCGGAGCTTCGCGTCCGCAAAATAATAGTTACGCGCGGCTGGATATCGGCATTTTTACAAACCATAATATTACCTGATTCTCCCTCTTCACCGGTATCAATGCAGGATTGGTCCGGGAAACATTCCGAATCTTCCTCGCAAAGGCAAGCGCGATTGGCGCTATCATAATTTTCCGGAAACCAACAGTCTCCTTCTTCTTCCGGAAGAGGCATAAAAGGATTGGACAAAGGAGAAATATAAAATTTTAAATCTTCCACCTCCGCTTCACTACCGGTCAAATCCGCCACACTGCCGGACATATTAACTTTTAGGCACTGCCGGGCTTCGTCTTCTTCACAGACATCTTTGAAAAATACTATAAGCTGATTATTGATATCGCGAAGCGCCAATTCTTCTTCCGGCTCATCCAAATTATTATTATAATTCTCATAATTATAATCAATGCGCCCGGCGCGAACTTCACGAACCATGGATTCCATGGAAAATCTGGCATCGCTTTGAACATTTTCTATCACCGAAGTTTTTTGTTGGGCTCGACTAGACAAAACAAAAATATTGGCGATAATAACAATCGCCGTGCTAAAAATTGCCAGTGTTACCAATATTTCCATCAGCGTAAAGCCTCTTTCGGTTGTACTTGCTTTTTTATTCATTTTATCGCCAATTAAAAAGTCTATCTTCGATAATAAGACTATGTTCTCTGCCGCGTTCCCTCCACTTTACTTCAGAGAGAACTCTTATTCCTATTTTGGTGTTAACCGGATCGCGGGGACATTCTTCTCCTTGGACGCAGATATCATCTTCACAAGAGCTGGAACCGGTCTCGCAAATCTCATCAATGGTAATTAAGCGACGAAAAGGCGAAGGTGATCCGGAGGCATGGTTGTATATATTGCCGTCCAGCCTTAAAACCGCTTGCTCTCCATCTATGCTATCGGGAGAAAAATTTAAAATCCAATTATCTTCCCCGGGAGGTGGATTTTTTCTAAACTCCAAAATAGCCGTATGGTCGCCTACCGAATCCTCGGCTAATAAACGACTGTCCCAGACAAAACACTCTTCAGGATTGGAGGGATCGGTACAACCTTTGAGCCAATTACTATCGCGAATATTTCTAACCGCTTCAGCGCCTTCCCGGGCCAAATTCCCAGCAATTACTCTCATACCGCTATCGCTCGTGGTCGACAAATTACTCACCGCCAAAGCCAAAGCGGCTGTCAAACCGGTTATTATAATGCTTAGGGCAATCACCGTTTCCAAAAGTCCCTGCCCCGCTTCTCCAAGTGAAGTTTTTTGGTTTTTTTTGTTTAACCTCATATTATTCAATATCAACTCTTCCGGAAATTCTATTTATGGTAATTATTTTTTGTCGATCAATATCTTCATGCTCAAGAGAAAAAGAAGCTTCTTGGGAAGAATCCTCTCCGTTTATATAAATGGTTGGTCGTGGCGGGCGGAAAGCCACATCCAACTCGCCGCCATCCACCGACAAACTGACATTTTCCGGAAACTCAAATATTCTAATAACATCATCGCCTTCGGAAAAATCATAGCTTGAATCCCGATCGGCAAAATAAGTGTAAAAATCTTCACCATCGACAAAACGCAGCCCATATCCGTCGGGAGCTTCGCCATTTAAAATCTCTCCGGAAATGGCCGCCACTTGAGCGTTTCTTAGATTGGCGGCAGCTTCGTCAGCGGCAAAATTAAGCGTATCTCTTCGCTGTCCAATTCTAAAATTAACCACCGTAATTGTCGCCAAAAGAGCTACAATGGCTATGGCAACCAAAAGCTCCGGCAAAGTAAAACCTCGCCGGTCGCGCGCTAAATTATTCTTTATAAATTTATGCATTGAAAAAATTAAACGTTTATCTGAGGAGCGCTAAATACCAATTTATTACGTATGGAGAGAAGAGCAAAGCAAAAATGGCGGCGGCGGAGAGAAAAGTGCCAAAAGGTATTTCGCTTTTCATTGTCTTTTTCTTGGTGGCCACGAGAATTAAGCCAAAAATGGCTCCGACCACATAAGCAATGAAAAACGCCAAAAGCAAGCCGGAAATTCCGAGCATAAAACCCATTAAAATGCCAAGCCGCACGTCGCCTCCGCCTACCCAGCGTCCCTTTGAAAGTAAAATCTGTATGTAGAAAAACGCTCCGCCAATAATCCCGGCCAGAAGCAGCTGAACCAACCACACCAACCAAAAACCGGAAGAGGCTATGATTAGATTCAAAACCAAAGCCAGAACCATAGCCGGAATCGTTACCTTATCCAAGATTAAATAATATTTATAATCATAAACAAAAATCACTATTAAAATGCTTATAAAAATCCAATCGCGGATGATTAAAAACCAAGTGCCGTAATCATACATTAAAAAATCAAATTGGAATAATTGATGCTTGAGCGCCGCCAAGACAAAAAGAGATGCTGTGGCAAGCTCTACCAATGGATATTGCCAGGAAATTTTTTTTCTGCAATAACGGCATTTTCCACCAAGCAAAACAAAGCTTAAAACCGGAATCAAATCTTTGGCGCGGATATTTTGGCGGCACTCTCGGCAATAAGAGCGCCATTTGGACCAAATCGATTCTTTTTTATACAAACGCCAAATCAAGGCATTCAAAAAACTGCCTATTATAAGTCCGAAAATGAAAACTAATAGGTATAAAATATATATATTCATACCTTTATTTTAGCATATTTATGGCAATAAAAAAACCGCCTCCGTAATATACGGAGGCGGAATATAAGCATTTTATTCAGGATTTGAAATTCCCTCCGGAGTGGCTACAACAGAGCCTTTTTCCAAGCCTTGTGTGGGGCTTTCCAGCTCAAAAGTTATCTCATAAGTATTACACTCAGAAATACAGTCATTACCATACTCATCAAAGGCGGCGTAATCATATGAAGAATCAGTCGGAGGTGTTGGAGCTTCCTGGATTGATTTTATATAAATTTCATCCGCGTCCGAGCAACCATCGGAAAACCCAGCTTCACTCAAACAAGTTACATCCGTGCCCAATTCGATGGTTCCATCCTCTAGTTGCCCCGGATAATATCCCTGATCGGCGTAAAAAATTTCCAAAGCGATTTGGTATTGCTTAACATCGGCAATGCGGCGGGCGTCGCGGCCCTTGGCTCTGGCCGACCCCAAGGCAACAACCGCCAAAGTGGACAAAAGCCCGATAATGGCTATTACCACAAGAAGTTCAATAAGGGTAAAGCCTTTTTTGTTGTTTTTAATCATAATTTTAAAAATTATTATTTTATTTATCTATACTTATTATAACAAATAAAAAAAGTCTCAGCAATTACCGAATGGTATTAAACTGCGCTTGATGGAGCCCCGCGGATAATCCGCCGGCTGGACGCCCCAGGCAAAAAGTCAGATTATAAGCGCCGTCCGAACTATAATAGCGGTATTGATTGGCTGCGGAGGTACAGTCTTTGTCAGCCGGAAAGGGAGCCGGCGGTATATAATTTATATAAACTCTTCCCGAACAGCTGGCTTTGAATCCTTCGCTGTCCAAACAGCGCGTATTTCCAGTTCCCAAAACAATACCCTCTTCGGGAGCGGAAGGATAAGCGCCTTGCTCATTATAATACATTTCCAACCCAGCGCGAATCTCTTTGACATGAGCAACCCTTACCGCGTCTCTGGCTTTGGCGCGAGAGATGGAAACTCCCCAAATAGCCAAAGCGACCACTATCGCTAAAATACCGGCAAAAACCAGCCATTGAATCAAAGTTATTCCTCTTTTATTTTCAATCATAGTTAATATTGTTATGTGTTATGTGCTCCAAGGTATATGCTATAGTTGTCCCGCCAAATTATACATAGGCATTATAACGGCGGCGACCATTACACCGACAGCCACGCCGATAAGAATCATGACAATAGGCTCAATCAAAGTAACGAGACTTTGTACGGAATTATCAACTTCTCTGGTATAAAAACCGGTTAACTTTTCCAAAACCTCCTGTAATTTTCCACTATCTTCCCCCACAGATAACATCTGTGGTATCATAGTGGGTGTTAAATCGCTTTTTTCGAAAACAGTGGCTATGGAATTTCCATCACGCACTTCTTTGGCGGTTTCGAGTAAAAGATCGCGATAAACAGCATTACCGACAACGCCGGAAACTATTTCCAATCCTTGAACCATATCCACATCACCCCGAAAAAGCGTATAAAAACTTCTGGTGAATCTGACCAAATACAGTTTTTGCAAAACTTTTCCCATAATGGGAAGTTTGAGCTTCAATCTATCCCAATTTTTCTCCCCTTCTTCAGTGCGGGTATAAAGCTTAATTCCGACAACAATAGCCAAAAACAGCAAGATTATAAGCCACCAAAAGGCAACCATAAAATCGCTGACCGCGATAAGAGCTCTAGTGGAAAAAGGTAATGTAGCTCCGCTTTCTTTTAAAACATCGGTGAGATTTGGCACCACGTATATCATCATTATAAAACTAACAACTATGAGGCCGCCGACTATAAAAGCCGGATATACCAAAGCACCTCTTATTCTTTGTCTGAGGTCATAATCTTTTTCCTCTTGGTCGGCCAAATAACTAACCACTTCCGCCAGGCGTCCCGTAGTTTCCCCGGAACGTATTATACCTATAAAAAAATCACTGAATACTGAAGGATATTTGCCCATCGCTTCCGAAAGCTTGGCTCCGCCCTCCACTTCATCGGCAATATCGGAAATAATAGTTTTAAGCTTTTCATTAGAAGTCTGCTCTATCAAAGTCCGTAAAGCTTGAACTTCTCTGACCCCGGCATCAACCATCACCGAAAGCTGCCGGGCAAAAATTACCAAATCTTTGGAAGGAACACGGTTGAAAAAATCAATTGATTCTTCAAAAATGCTTTTTTTCTTTCTCTCCTTAATAGAAAGTACTGTAAATTCTCTCTCTTGAAGCAATTCATTGGCTCCTTCTTCGCTCTCAGCCTCAACAACTCCCCGCACAATTCCGCCATATTTATTTTTTACTTTATAATTATATAAAGGCATTTTATTCTTGGGTTACTCTTAATACTTCATCCACTGAAGTAACTCCTTCGAGAGCTTTTATAAGCGCGTCGGTCTTCATGGGTACAAGACCCTGTCTCTCGGCTTCTTTTCTGATATCGGCATCCTTGGAACCATTAACTATAATTTGCTGCATTTGCCTGGTTATTTCTAAAATTTCTCCTATAACGCTGCGTCCTTGGTATCCGGTATCATTGCAACGGGAACATCCCGCTCCTTTGTGAAAAACCAATTCTTCATCCAAATTAATTCCTTTGGGCAAATATTCGGAGGGAATTTTCCGCAACTGCTCTTTGAATTTTTCGCGTAAATCATCCGGCACCGAATCATCTTCCTTTTTACAATGTTCACAAATTTTTCTGACCAATCTTTGGGCCACCACGGCATTGAGGGTGGAAGCTATAAGAAAGGGTTCTAATTTCATATCAATAAGTCGCGGCACTACGCCGAAAGAATCTCTGGTATGAATAGTGGAAAAAATCAAATGGCCGGTAAGGCCGGCATGAATCGCCAATTCGCCTGTTTCACTGTCTCTAATTTCTCCAACCATGATAATATTGGGATCTTGGCGTAAAAGCGAGCGCAATCCGGTAGCAAAAGTAAAGTCAACTTCAGGATTAACTTGAGATTGGTTTACTCCTTTTATGTAATACTCCACCGGATCTTCAAGCGTGGAAATATTAACTCCCTCACTGTTTAACATATTTAAAATTGTATAGAGGGTTGTGGATTTTCCCGAACCCGTGGGACCGGTAATAAGGAACATGCCATTAGGCTTTTTTATATTGCGCTCTATCACTTTTATAACCCAAGAGTGAAATCCCAAATCAGAAAGAGCCGCCGCTTTTTCTTTTGTTTCCAAAATCCTCATTACCACCTTTTCACTACCTCCCACCAAAGGAATGGTGGAAACGCGAAAATCTATATCTTGATCTTTTACTCGCAAACGAATGCGGCCGTCTTGAGGAACTCTGGTTTCATCGAGTCGTAAATTGGCCAAAACTTTAACTCTTGAAATAATGGCCGAATGTATATAAGCGGGCAATTTTAAAGTAGTGTGAAGAATACCGTCTATTCTATAACGAACCCTGGTCTCTTTTCTGCCCGGCTCAATATGGATATCTGAGGCATCGGCATCCACGGCATGTTTTATTATAACCGAAACAATCTGGGAAACGGGCGCTCGCTTGATAACTTCTTCCATTTCCATCTCTTCGGGAACTTCTTCCAGCTCTTTTATTTCTTCGGTGGGAGCAAATCTTTCTTTAGCCGCTCCGAGAACTTTTTCCACTTCTTTGCCAATATTTTCATATTGTCTAAAAGCCGCCTGAAAACTGGAATAAGAAGTTATATAATATTCAATTTTTAAATTATTTTCTTCAGCTAAAAAATCCATGGCTTCCATAGCTTGAAAATCCGAAGGATTTACCAAAGCGACTTTGACGATATCCCCTTTTTTGTCAAAGGCTATCATTTGGTAATTTTGCGAAATATTTTTGGGAATAATCCCCAAAACCGAATGGTCCAGCTCTTGGTCGAATAAACTAATATACGGTAAATTAAAAACATCAGCTTTGGCTCGAGCCGCTTTTTCTTCATCAATCCAGCCTTTTTCCAAGGCTAATTTTTCAATATCTTTACCTGTTTTTTGCGATTCTTCCAAAAGCTCTTGTTTTTTTTCTTCGTTTATATGGCCTTGCTCCAGCAAAATATCCAAAATTTTTTGTTCTTGATTGGGCATATTTATTTAAGATTCTTCTTCTACCTCCACGCGAGGGAGTCTAAATGGATTAACTTTTCCTTTGGTGCCCGCCTCTACGGGAAGATCACCATGTTTTTTTAATTTCCTATATTCGGTATTTTGAAAAATAGCTTGATTAAACTCAGTATCTATGGTTTTGACTCTTTTTTCTCCGGTTGTAATAATAGGAGCGGTGTCTGTAAAATATGTATAATAAACAAATCCCAAAACAATAATAAGAAGGATTACGAAAATAACCGCCAAAACAGTAATTCTTTTTTTATTGCTTTTTTTGTCGGTTAACATTTATTTGGAATTAAAATAATAAGTGGACAAATTTAAAGTATATAAATTGCTTCCGGAAGAAAAATTAATGGAATTAATGTCAAACAAACGAAAATTAAGTTCCAATTCCTCCAATAAATTTTTTAAATTATTATAATTTCCTCCGGACACGGTCATTGATATATTTAATTTAGCCACATCATCGGCTAATTTTTGAGATACGGCCCGAACATCTTGTGAAGGTGAAATGTCCACTGATAGCAAATCAAATCCGCTTACTTCGGCTATATTTTCAAGCTGCACAAAAATACCGGCATTATCACTATCATCAGGTAGGGATAAATTTAAATTTTGTATATCACGTGAGCTTAATTTTGAAAAATTGGATTGCAACTCTTTTAATTGATCAAAATATTGCAATTTATTTTGCAATTCTTCGCGCTTGTTTTCTAAATTTAAAACTCCACTTACTCTGACTTCGTCATATTTGGGCATAAGAATAAAAAGCCCGCCCAAACAAAGTATTATAATTACCACAGCCGGAGTGATTATCTTTGAATAATGCACAAAAAATTCTTTAAAAGCACTTGATTTTTTGTCTGCTTTTTTAGCCATAAAATTATTTTGTAAAAACTCCCGGAGCTAAATTTATATTTATATCAAAATTAACCATTCCTTCTTCGGCTCCCGACACCGCGGAATTAACCCTAACAGAAGAAATGAAATCGGAAGCTTCGCGGAAAGCCACAAGTTGTCTGGCCACCGCCGAATAATTATCCCCCAAGGCTGAAAGTACGAGACTGCCTCCGGCATCAGCCGCGATGCTTGTATAATAAATTCCTTCCACGGTATTATCTTCGAGCTGCCGAAAAAACTTGGTCCAATAAACATGGCTGTCCAAAAGCTCGCCAAAAATATTTATCCTTTTTTGGAGCATCTGCTCTTCTTCTATCCTCTCTTCATAATCGGCAATATCTTCATTAACCGCGCTGAGCTCGCTTTCTATATTTACCTCTTCACTCGCCACAAGAGAAAGCTGCCAAACCATCCATAAATATACGCCCAGGATAACAAAAACAGCAAAAAGCAAAGCTAAAACAAACACCAGAATCCTTTTGGGAAATTCTTCCTCTACAGGTGCCCTCATTTCTTCCGGGATCAAACTAACTCGCATCCCGGAAGGAACTTTTTCCACTTTTCTATCATGCGCGGAAACATCCGGTGAAACATCAATTTCTGATTTTTGCGATTCTTGTTCTTCAGAAAAACCCTTATTTGAATTTTTTGCTGTCTTTTTTTGGGCTGCCCTTATGTTTTTTTGCCTTTTTTTTGCTTCCATTTTTTCTTTCTTTTTTAATTCCCGTTTGGCGCGCTCCTGGCGTTCTTTTTCCTCGCGCCGCCTTTTTTCTTCGGCTTTGCGGGCCTCACCTCTTGCTTTTTTCTCTTCTTTTTTTCTTTTCTTTTCTTCTTTTTTTTCGTTAGATAAACCAAAAAATTTTTGCCAAAAAGATTTTTTCGACTTTGTCTCGGAAACTTTTTCATCCTCGGGAATATGAAAACTAAGACCTTCTTCTTTGGTCTTTTTCTTTTTTAATTGCTCCTCTTCCCGCTTTCTCATTTCTCCGGGGAGCAAACTGATTTTTTTATCTTTATCTTCAAACATTTTTTATTTTATTCTATATCCCTCATAGCTAGACCCAAAGCTACTGAAAAACGCGGACCCAATTCATCCAAAAGAGGCTTAAGATCCTCGGGATAAATTATTCTTGACCAAGGATCACCCACAAAAACCCGCATGTCCAGAGCTTCAGATAAATAATTTGTAAAATTGGGCAATGAGGCTCCTCCGCCGGTCAAAATTATTTTATCAATACTTTTGGCTTCTCCGCCTTGGTGGCTTTTGTAAATTTTCAATGAATATTTTATTTCATTGATAATGGGATTTAATGTAGAAGAAATTATCTGTAAAACATCGCCTTCCATTGTGGCTTCTCCGGCAGCCAAATCAACTTTAAATTGTTCGGCTCTTTCCATGTCCATATACAAACGCTCAGCCAAAGCCTTGGTAATAGAGGCTCCGCCCACGTCTATACTCCTGTTTAAATACGGTATGCCATTGTCAATAACGGAAATACTGGTTCGTCCCGCGCCGCTGTCCAAAACTATAACCGGCGACTTGTCGGCGCCAACCAATGATCTTATCAAGGCAAAGGCCTCGGTTTCCAAACTCAAAAGCTCAAGACCGGCCGCTTTGAAAACATCAATATATTTTTGGACCAATTTCTTTGGCGCGGCAGTCAAAAGTATTCTTACATTGCTTTGTTGCTGTTTAATAACCGAGGAGCTATCTTCCTTTTTGTCTTCATTTTTTCCTTTCTTCTCCTCCTTAGAAACAACCGTCTCTGAATCTTCAATAATCTTCCAATCCAAAATCATCTCTTCCAGGGGAAGCGGTATTATTTTTTTAGCCTCCCACTCTATGCGTCCGCTTAATATTTTGGTATTTTGAAGCTCTTTTTTGGACACATTGGTAAGGTTTAAAACAGAGCTAAAAACCGAAAAAATAGGCAAAGCGGCAATCACCTTTTTGCTTTCGGTTTTTGCTTTATCACAAATTTGTTTTATTACCTTCCCTGCGTATTGCGGCGAATTAATAAAATCTTTAGCGGTTACTTCTTCTATCTTTTGATCAATAAAACCATAGGTCTTCAGACGAGCACGACCCTTGTCATTTTCAAGCTCCGCTATCTTGATACTTCCCTTTCCTATATCAACTCCGAGGAAACTTTGATCTTTGGAAAAAATTCCCATGTGAATAACTTTAAAAGTTAAGATTGTTAATTATATTATAACACAAAAAATTCCAATTTTAAACCAAAATAAAAGATTTAAATCTTAAAACGGCTGTAATCTGGGTAAAGATTTGGTTAAATCCTGCATTCCCGGAGGAGTGTTAGCCTGCGCTCTCCCGTCATAAATAATCTGCTCCGAACCCCTTTCCCGGGAAGCGAAAAATCTTTCAAAGCTAAATTTTCTGGCAACCATAAGTCCGCTTATGGTAAGGGGTTGCGCGCCTTGACCGGTATGGACTTCATCCTCTACGTAAAAAGCTCCCACTAATTTTCTGACAGTTCTTTTTATAAATAAATTACCCTCTTTTTCGGGTGTCGACGGGTCATCAAGAACAATCCAGCCAACGGAAGCCAACTGCTCCAAATTTTCCACGGTTCCGCCTTCATAAGAAATATTTCCTATTATCTCCAAATTTCCGTAAACCAATACCAATCCGGCACCAGAGGATTCTATTGCCGAAGCGTTGCGGAAAATTTTACCGTCAACTTTAAGACTCTCGCCTTCATTTTCACTAGCTCGATAAACATACACCTTACCTCCTAAAATATCATCAATTTCCGTGTTGCTCGTAATATTTTCCACTCGTCCGTATTGCCCGGCTTCAATGCCCGATAAATCAATGCTACCCACGATTGTTCTAAACTGACTTATTACTCCGGGATAATTAAAGGGGTCAACAATATTAGCCTGATTTTGAGTACACTCCCTGGTTTTAAAATTGGAAATATCTCCACCAGCTCTAATGCAATAAGTGGCATTGAATTTGGAAGGTGGGGCTTCTTCGGCGGCCTCCACACTTCCTCTAGTATAAATTCCACCAAATCTCGTCTCCAGCCAAGGATAACCGATATCTATGCATGCTTCATCCGGCAATGGGCAATTATTATCATCTACACAGATGCTTCCAGATTCTTCGCAAACTCCATAATCTTTTACACAATCTTCACCGGCAAGACAATCGCCATCAATCAAACAATATCCTCCACTAATATCGCAAAAACCAACATCGGTAACACATTCTTCTCCGAGAGGACAATCTTCGTCAACAACGCAAGGATCGCCGCTATCTTCGCATTTACCTATTTTCTTTTTGCATATTTGGGGAATACAAGGACGATTCTCACTGCAAATATCGCCGGTTACCGAACAGCGCCTTACCAAGCAAGTTTCTTCGCCCGGGCAATCTTCATCAAAAGCGCAAACTTCTTCGGAGCCGGAACATTGGCGGTCAAGGCAAATATTTTCCAAACACTCCTCATCGCTTTCACAGGGATTACTGTCTCCATCGCAAAAACCTTCCATTGGTCCACAAACTTCATTGGGATATTCCGGACAATCTTCATCGCGATAACAATCGGCTCCACTTACCGAACAAGTTTGCAAATACAAACACTCTTCGTCCGCCGGACAATCTTCATCAACAAAACAATCTTCTTCAGTTGTTACAGAACACTGACCGGGACCGTGCACGCATATAGGCCAGCAATCATTATCCTCACCACACGAAACATTATTATTATTACTGCAAACATTTATAACTTCATCTTCACCTACTGTTATTTCAATACAAGTCGGATTTGGACAATCGCTATCGCCGGTACAAGAATCGGCGGTTAAAGAACAAGTCCCGGCGGCCACATCACAATAATTTCGGCAATTGCGGTCAGAGAAACAAATTTTATCCGGATCATCATTGCAAAAACCGGTAATATTTTGGCAATTACAATCTTCGGTTGTGCACTGATCGCTGGTAATGCAGTAGCCCACATAGCACATAGGCGCTCCCGAACATTCCCCCAAGTCTGTTGAGCAATAGTTTATGGAACATTCATCGGTGGCCTCGCAAATCTCAGAATCAACCGCGCAAGTTCCCTCGACACAAAGATTTTGTTCGCAATCGTAATTATCGCGGCAAGGCTGATTATCCAAAATACAAAAACCATTTATTTCACAAACATCACCTATGCCATTAGCATTAAAATCAAACTGATCGGGATTGTTAAGATTGGGACAATTGTCACAGACCAAATCCTCATCTTCATACAAGTCATATTTTGCTTGGATTCCTTCCACTGCTCCATCTTGATCAAAATCCGCCTTTTTGCAAACATGACCGTCGGGATAGAGAATGGGATCGGAATCACACACATAAAAAGGGACACGAGGCGCTTTGATTCTATAATTTCCATTATCCGCAACGCTTACCGATATAAAATATCTTCCATCATCAGGCAGACCGAAAGATGAGATGTCATAATAACCGTTGCAATTGACCACGCTGCCATTTCCCTCTTTATCGGCGCTTCCTGAATAAATCTCATTACCGCCGTCGTCTTCTATAGTCAACAAACATTCATCTCCGGGGAAAGATCCATTATCCGCGGTTCTGAATTGAACACCTTCAAGAATCATTTTATCTTCTGAAATATAATAAGGGGATATAAAAATATCGCCTCCCATCTCGTCCGGATAAACCTCGCCGTCCTTATCCCTTCTTCTTAATTCTATCTGCGATTCCACTATGGGAATAACATCAATTGTAAAAATATCATTAAAACCCTCCTCGCTACTATTATCGGCGCCATCGGTGGTCTTAATGGTTATATCATAAAAATCATCGTTTTTAATTTGTGATAAAGTGAAGCGGCAATCTCCGGACGAAGACGAATCATAAGAAGGTGGTTCTTCCAAAGAAGAAAAATCACTTATTTCACAACTGCAAATTCCGCTGCTACCCAAACCTTCATCCGGGTCTTCGGGAACTCCCCTAATATCCAAATATTCTCCATAAGGCACTACCGCAACGCCACGATCATCAGCTCCACCGACTTCTATTTCCGAAACTTGGGGCGGAGTATCTTCAAATAATCTAGTTACCCTTTCTGAAGATCCGGCTTCGGCGCCCCCATTGCCGTAAATATCAATTAAAAAACTTTCTTCGCTTGAAGGAGTGGTGGGCACCGGACATTCTATAAATAATTCAAAAGGGCCAACAACATCCGTATTTTGCACCAAAGCATACCCTTTTGTAGTATTGGTATTATCATCACATTTAAATAAAACTTGCAGGTCATTCCAATCGCCGGTTCCGGAAATCGAGCAAGAATCTGCTCCCCCTGAACAAAAATCATAAGGATAGTCAAATCTGTCATCATATTTTGAACCTATCTTTATTTGTAAAGAGGAATAATCTTCTGCTCCTCTAATATCTATACGATGAATATTTCCGACCCGCGCATTTTGATATTGGCGAACGCTTATAGAATTACTGATAGCTCCATAAGAAGGAAAATCATAAGCCGGAACTTCTAAGCAAGAAGCGATCGCCCAATCGGCGGCGCAACCGGCTATGCCCGCGCATGAAGAGCTTAAACAATCAATATTACCGTCGCGGTTATTGTCAAAAGTATCCGAACAGCGAGAAATATTATCTTCAGGTCCGCAAGTTTGTTCAATGCCATAGGGGCTGATTTTACTCGCCCCTTCGC
>CAYZWC010000010.1:0-19850 GCA_964482065.1 uncultured Gammaproteobacteria bacterium
CATTAGTCACCCTTATCTTAGCAAAAAGTAACCCTTTGATGTTAACTATACAAGGGCTTTTCAGATTAGGGGATTATTGTTATACTTATTATAATGTTAAAAATAACCAATAAAAAATGACTGGAGCATATCAAGCCTTAATATTTTTCGTTTTTGTGATTCCGTCCGCGATTTTGCATGAATATTTTCATGGCTGGACAGCCAATCAGCTGGGAGATCCGACTGCCAAGTATGCCGGAAGATTGACTTTAAATCCCATTGCCCATATAGATTTGTGGGGAACTATTTTATTACCTTTGTTTTTGATTTTGGCTTTTCAGGGTTCTTTTGTTTTTGCTTATGCCAAGCCCGTGCCTTATAATCCTTATAACTTAAAAAATCAAAAATGGGGGCCGGCGCTGGTAGCCGTTTCCGGGCCATTGGCCAATTTTCTTATTGCTTTTGTATTTGGAATGTTTATGCGTTTCGGTATTTTGGAATCTTTGGCGCCGATTTTCGGAATTATTGTTTTGATTAATGTAGTATTGGGGGTGTTTAATCTGATTCCTATTCCGCCCCTGGACGGTTCAAAAATACTTTTTGCCATTTTGCCCGGAAAATATGCCAATTTAATGGCTAATTTGGAAAGATACGGCATGTTTATTTTGATTTTATTTATTTTTTTCGGTTTTTGGATAATTCAACCCGTGATTTACTGGCTTTTTAGATTGATAGTTGGCTAATATAGTGGTGGATATTTTTACGAATTTTTTGTTTATTTGTAATTTATAACTCACAACTTATAATACAAAATAAAAAAGTTACAGATTTTAAGTTATAAGTTTAAAGAATTCATCTGATCTTAGCTAAAAAAAACGCTTTTAGTTGTATACTGGCCACCCTCTTGACTATTTTTTCTGTCTATGGTAATTTATTAATACGAATTAAACAATTTAGAAAAGTACAGTCTTTTTTATTTTACCCTAAAATTAGGGCAGAATTTAGAGAAAATATGTCAACAATAAATCAACTCGTCCGCAAAGGGCGAAAAACAACCAAAAAGAAATCAAAAACACCTGCTTTGCAGACTACTTTGAATACGCTTAAAAGAGAACGTAACAAACTTCCCAAAGGAAGCCCTTTTAAACGCGGCGTATGTACCAAAGTAACCACTGTTACTCCCAAAAAACCTAACTCAGCTCTTCGGAAGATTGCGCGTGTTCGACTTTCCAACGGCATGGAAGTTACCGCTTATATTCCCGGTGAAGGTCACAATTTACAGGAACACTCCATTGTAATGATTCGCGGAGGCCGAGTAAAAGATCTCCCCGGTGTGCGTTATCATGTGGTGCGCGGAGTTTACGATACTTCCGGAGTGGAAGGCAGAAAACAAAGCCGCTCTCTTTATGGAACTAAAAAAGGTAAATAATTAAATAATAAGTTTAAGTTTTTAAAATTATAAGACCTATGAGAGGAAAACAAGCACCAAAAAGGAAAATTCAAGGCGATCCGAAATTCGACAGTATTAATATTGCTAAATTTATAAATTATATTATGGAGCGCGGTAAAAAATCCACGGCCGAACGCATTGTTTACGGTGCTTTTGATATTATTTCCGAAAAGACCAAGCAAGATCCGCTTGATATTTTTAATGAAGCCATAAAAAATATTTCTCCCAGCGTAGAGGTTCGGGGAAAAAGGATTGGCGGAGCCAATTATCAGGTTCCCATGTCTGTACGTAGCGAACGCAAGCTGGCTTTGGCTTTTCGCTGGATTATTGAAGCGGCCAGAAAAAGAAAAGGCATGCCTATGTCCGAGAGGTTGGCGGCTGAGCTTATGGACGCCGCTGAAAAGCAAGGTGAGGCCATGAAGAAAAAAACAGAGGTTTATCGTATGGCAGAATCCAATCGAGCTTTTGCGCATTTTTCCAGATAATTTTTAATATTTGTTACTTTTTATTAATAAAAATAAATATATCAATAACTATAATCTATGCCTAGGGAGTATTCATTAGAAGATACCCGCAATATAGGGATTATCGCCCATATTGACGCGGGAAAAACAACCGTTACCGAGCGGATTCTTTTTTATACGGGGAAAAAGCACAAAATCGGAGAAGTTCATGAAGGTGAAGCTGAAATGGACTGGATGGAGCAAGAGCGTGAGCGCGGGATTACCATTACTTCCGCCGCTACCACATGTTTTTGGAAAGACAAAAGAATAAATATTATAGACACCCCCGGACACGTGGACTTTACCGTGGAGGTAGAGCGTTCTCTTCGCGTCCTTGATGGTGGTGTTATTGTTTTTGACGGCGTAGCCGGCGTGGAGCCGCAGTCCGAGACGGTTTGGCATCAGGCGGAAAAATACAAAGTTCCTCGCATGTGTTTTATAAATAAGCTGGACCGAACCGGAGCGGATTTTTACTCCGACGTGGATTCTATTCATGAGCGTCTTACCAAGCGTGCCCATGTGCTGCAGTTGCCCATAGGAGCCGAAGCTGATTTTCAAGGAATTATTAATGTTTTGGAAAATAAAGCCTATATTTATTCGGATGATATGGGAACCAAATTTGAAGAATCTGAAATTCCCGAAGATATGAAAGGCAAAGTAGAAGAGTATCACGGTAAGCTCATTGAGGCTATTGTGGAAAATGATGAAAATTTAATGAATAAATATTTGGGCGGGGAAGAGATTCCTCTTGAAAATTTGAAAAAAATTCTGCGCCAAGCCGTTATTGAAAATAAAATAGTGCCCATTTTGTGCGGCTCGGCATTAAAAAATAAAGGTGTGCAATTTCTTTTGGATGCCATTGTTGACTATTTACCTTCTCCGTTGGAAGTTCCTCCGGTCGAAGGCTTTCATCCCAAGGATGAAGATACGGTTGTCAAACGACCCGCCTCCGATGATGAGCCTTTTGCCGGTTTGGCTTTTAAAATCGCTACCGATCCTTTTGTGGGTAAACTTTGTTTTGTTCGAGTTTATTCCGGAGTTTTGCGTGCCGGTTCTTATGTTTTAAATACCGCCACCGGAAATAAAGAACGTATTGGAAGAATTGTGAGAATGCATGCTAATTCTCGGGAAGAAATAGATCAGATTTATGCCGGAGATATTGCCGCCGTGGTGGGTCTCAAAGATACCACCACCGGAAACACTCTCTGCGATCCTGATCACCCCGTGATTTTGGAATCCATTACTTTCCCCGAGCCGGTTATCTCCATTGCCGTGGAGCCCAAAACCAAGGCCGACCAAGAAAAGATGGGCATTGCTCTTCAGAAACTCGCTGAGGAAGATCCTACTTTTAAAATTAAAACAGACGAAGAAACAATGCAGACAGTTATTTCGGGAATGGGAGAGCTGCATTTGGATATTATTATTGATCGCATGAAGCGCGAGTTTAAAGTAGAGGCCAATGTGGGAAAACCGCAGGTTGCTTACAAGGAAACCATTACCAAGGAAGCCGAAGCCGAAGGAAAATATATCAAACAGTCAGGTGGACGCGGACAATACGGTCATTGTTGGCTTAGAGTGGCACCGTTTAAAAATGATGAAGAAGAAGGTGGAGAAAATTTCAAATTCAATGATGAGATTAAAGGCGGAGTTATTCCCAAAGAGTACATTAATCCCATTGAAAAAGGAGTTAAAGAAGCGATGACTCGCGGAGTGGTTGCCGGTTATCCCATGATTGATATTGAAGCCACGGTTTATGATGGCTCTTTCCATGAAGTGGATTCCTCCGAAGCTGCTTTTAAAGTGGCCGGTTCCATGGCTTTTCAGGCCGCCGCTAAAAAGGCAAATCCGGTATTGCTTGAGCCGATGATGAAAGTGGAGGTGGTTACTCCGGAAGAATTTATGGGAGATGTGATTGGCGATCTTAATTCCAAGCGCGGTCAAGTAAATGAAATGCGCGATCGCAGCAATGTCAAGGTTATTGACGCCAGGGTTCCGCTTTCGGAAATGTTTGGTTATGCTACTGAGCTCCGCTCCATGACCCAGGGTCGGGCCAGCTATTCCATGGAATTTTTTGAATATGCGGAAGTTCCCCAAAATGTGGCTCAAGAAATTGTTGGAGAAAAAAAGGGCTAAGATTAAACAAAAATTAATAATTGAACATAAAAATTATGTCAAAATTGGAAAAAATTATTAAATTAGTTAAAAAAACCGGAGACAAATACATTATTACCGATAAATCCGGAGATCCTCAAGCTGTTATTATGGATTTTAATGAATATGAACTTTTAACTACCAGTTTTGGCGAATTTGAGGCTAGTTTTAGCGGATTTCCTGAAGATATTGACATATTTGAAAATAAGCCCTTGACAGAAGGTGAAATGCTCGATAAAATTAATCGAGAATTGAATGATTGGCAAAAATCACGTGAAGAAGAAAAAGTAAAGGAATTGGAACGAGAATTAAAAGCTCCTGACAGCTTTGAAGAAGATGAAGATCGTTATTATTTAGAACCTATTGATTAATGGTGGAAAAATTGTGGATTTGTTTATTTATTGCCAAAGCTTGCTAAAAATTTCAGTTGTGGTATAATTTTTTATACTATATTAATTAATTAAAAAATAATTTAACAACGGCTGGATTGTAACCCTTCCACGCGAAGGGGCCGTTTCTAAGGAGTTATATATGGCAGACAAATTTGAAAGATCAAAACCCCATGTCAACGTCGGTACAATCGGACACGTTGATCATGGTAAAACTACTCTTACCGGAGCCATACTTAAAGTATTGGCCGCTAAGGGTATGAAAGCTTCGGACAAAAACATCGACCAGATCGATGCTGCTCCCGAAGAAAAAGAACGCGGTATTACTATCGCTACCGCCCACGTTGAGTATGAAACCGATAAAAGGCACTATGCTCACGTTGACTGTCCCGGACACGCCGATTATGTAAAAAACATGATTACCGGCGCGGCTCAGATGGATGGAGCGATTTTGGTTGTTTCAGCAACCGACGGTCCTATGCCTCAGACCAGAGAACATATTTTGCTTGCTCGCCAGGTAGGCGTTCCGTCAATTGTTGTATTTTTAAACAAAGTAGATCAAGTCCAGGACAAAGATTTGGTAGACCTCGTTGAAGAGGAAGTCCGCGATTTGCTCAAGAAATATGAATTCCCGGGAGACGAGATTCCCGTTATTCGCGGATCCGCCCTTAAAGCGGTGGAAAATCCCAATGACGAAGAGGCTGCTAAGCCCATTATGGATTTGGTAAATGCTCTTGATGAATATATTCCCGAACCGCAAAGGGCTGTTGACCAGGATTTTTTGATGCCTATTGAAGATGTTTTTTCCATTGAAGGAAGAGGTACCGTGGTTACCGGAAGAATTGAACGCGGTATTATCAAACTTAATGATGAAGTGGAAATTGTCGGTATTCGCGACACTCAAAAAACCGTAGTTACCGGAATCGAGATGTTTAATAAACAGCTCGACGAAGGTCAGGCCGGAGATAATGCCGGTATCCTGCTGCGCGGAACCAAAAAAGAAGACGTGGAGAGAGGACAGGTTTTGGCCAAACCCGGAACCATTACTCCTCACACCGAATTTGAAGCTGAAATTTACGCCTTAACCAAAGAGGAAGGCGGAAGGCATAAACCTTTCTTCAAAGGATACAAGCCGCAGTTCTATGTAAGAACCACGGATGTAACCGGAGAAGTTGTGGAATTACCTGAAGGAACCGAGATGGTAATGCCCGGCGATACCGTAAATAATGTAAAAATTAAACTTATCACTCCTGTGGCCATGGAAGAGAAAATGAAATTCGCTATTCGCGAAGGTGGAAGAACCGTCGGAGCCGGTGTGGTAACCAAGATTATAAATTAAAGATTAGTATATACGCTTCCCCCGTTAAACGGGGGAAGCGGAAAAATAAAAAATATGGCTGAAGAAGCAACCAGCGTTAAAACTAAACAAAAAAAGCAGGAAGATTATAAGCCGAGAATTAGAATAAAAATTAAGGCTTATGATCATAAGGTTATTGACCAATCAACTCGCACTATTATAGATACTGCCGAACGTTCGGGGGCTACCGTTTCAGGTCCTATACCCCTGCCTACCGAAAAAAGCAAATATACTGTGATGCGTTCTTCTTTTGTCCATAAAGATTCCAGAGAGCAATATGAGATTAGAGTCCACAAAAGATTGCTGGACATACTAAATCCCACTCCCAAAACCGTGGAAGCCTTGGAAAATTTAAATCTTCCTTCCGGAGTGGATGTGGAAATAAAAATGTAATTAAAATATTTACCCGGTGATGGCTGGGATTATAAAGAAAGATCCGCCCCGAGCGGCGAGAAAACCTTTATAAGCCGAGCGGTCGCGACAAGGATATTAAAAATTTCAATCAAAAGCCTCAATTTAATATAATTGTTAAATATAGGCTGGAAGCCTTTACGGATACTGATTTGACACAGACTGATGGCAGATTAAAAACATATTATTAAAATAATATCTGTTAATCTGCGAATAATCCGTGTTTAATCTGCGTCTTTAAAGACTTCTGGTTTTTATTTACCAGCTCTAAAATTATGAAATTTATTTTAGGAAAAAAATTAAATATGAGCCAGATTTATGGAGAAGATGGAAACGTAATACCCGTAACTTTGGTTCAAGCCGGACCCTGCACCGTAACGCAGGTTAAAGAAGAGAAAAAAGACGGTTACAAAGCGGTCCAAGTTGGATTTGGCAAAAAGAAAAAACAAAGCAAGTCACTTTCCGGGCACTTGAAGGGTTTAGGTAATTTTCGTTATTTAAAAGAATTTAGAATAAATGGTGAAGAAATAAAAACGGGCGATCGTATTGATGTTTCCACCTTTACGCCCGGGGATAAAGTTTTTGTTTCCGGCACCTCCAAAGGAAAAGGATTCCAGGGTGTTGTAAAAAGATATGGCTTTAGCGGAGGACCCGCTTCTCATGGACACAAAGATCAGTTGCGTATGCCGGGGTCAATTGGCGCGACCGGTCCGGCTAGAGTTTTTAAAGGTACCAGGATGGGTGGACGTACAGGCGGTGGAAGCGTTACCGTTTCCAATTTGAAAATAGTTCAAGTTGATCCCGAAAAAGGAATTTTGGCTATCAAAGGAGCGGTACCGGGAGCCCGAGGAAATTTGATTATTATAAAAGGCGAAGGTGAGCTTAAAATAGCTGAAGAAAAAAAAGAAGAACCGAAAAAAGAGGAAGTTTCCAAGATTGAAGAAGTGAAAAAAAATGAAGAGGTTACAGCTGAAGAAAGTAAAGATCACAAAGCGCCTGTCGAACAAGGAGAAGAAAAAAAATCCGAAGAAAAAGATTCAAATTCTGAAACTGAAAATAAACCCGAAGCCGGAAAAGAACAAAAAGATAAAAAGTCTGACAATGAAAAGCAAGAAGATAAAAATGATAAAAAAGAAGAGGATAAAAAATAAATATGGCCAAGGCAAAGATTTACAATTTGGAAGGAAAACAAGTTGGTGAACAGGATTTAAATCCTGAGATTTTTGGTATTAAAGCAGATCCCGGTTTGGTTCATTTGGCTACTGTGGTCCAGTCTTCAAACAATAGACAAGTTTTGGCCCACACCAAAGACAGAAGCGAAGTTAGAGGCGGAGGCAGAAAGCCTTGGAGACAAAAAGGAACCGGAAATGCCAGACATGGTTCCAATCGCTCTCCCATATGGATTGGTGGAGGAGTTACTTTCGGACCCACAACCAATAGAAATTTTAATAAAAAAATAAATAAGCAAGCCAAAAAGAAGGCACTCTTTATGGCTCTTTCGGACAAGGTTGCTTCCGACGGCTTGGTGCTTTTGGAAAAGTTGGAACTTCCCGAAATTAAAACCAAAAAATTGGCGGGAATAAGTAATAGTTTACCGGTCGGCAAAAAAGTACTTTTTATCTTGCCGGAAAAAGATGAAAAAATTATCAAATCGGCCAAAAATATAGCTAATGTTAAAACTATAAGCGCCGACAGTTTGAATATTATAGATATTTTAGAAAATAATTCTTTAGTTGTGCCCTTGGCATCGCTTGAGAAAATAGAAAAAGTTTATTTAAAGAAATAATATGGGTGTTTTAGATATATTTAAAAAAAGAAAACAGAAAGAAAAGCAATCCGCTACCAAAAAAGAAGTGTCGGCGGTAAAAGAAAAAAAATCCGAAACTGAATCTAAGAAAAAAGATGAAAAGAAACAGGAAAAGAATATAAAAAAAGCCGCACCTCGCGAAGGTACCGGTGATGCTTATAAATTTTTAATGAGACCTTTGATTACAGAAAAAGTCGCCGATCTGGGAATGTATGGTAAATATGTTTTTGAGGTTTCTCCCAATGCCAACAAGGTGGAAATTGAGAAAGCCATAAAAAAAGTTTACGGCGTTCATCCCGTAAAAATTAATATCGTAAATATGGGCGGAAAAAGGCGGCGTTTCGGGCGTGTCAGTGGACAAACCAAAGATTGGAAAAAGGCGATAATAACCCTAAAACCCGGAGATAAGATTGAAGTATATGAAGGGGTTTAAATATTATAAAAATATTTTAAAATATGGGAATTAAAATACACAAACCAACGACATCCGGAAGACGCAAATCAAGCGTCCAGGATTTTAGTGATATAACCAAAAATAAGCCCGAGAAGTCTTTGGTTAGGATTTTGAAGAAAAAAGCGGGACGTTCCCATGGATCAATTTCCGTGAGACATAAGGGCGGAGGATCAAAAAAATATTACCGCGTTATTGATTTTAAAAGGGATAAATTTGATATATCGGCCACGGTAGAAACTATTGAATATGATCCGAACCGTAATGCCAGAATTGCTTTGGTAAAATACGAAGATGGCGAAAAAAGATATATTATCGCTCCGATGAATATTGCTCCCGGACAGAAAATCATTTCTTCAAAAAAAAGAGTGGAAATTAAAAACGGCAATCGTATGCCCCTGGAATTTATTCCCGTGGGTGTACCTGTTTATAATATAGAATTAACTCCCGGTAAAGGAGCGGAGATTGTGCGAAGCGCCGGTTCATTGGCTCATTTGATGGGAATTGAAGGACGTTTTGCCCAGATTAAACTTCCTTCCACCGAAATCAGGCTGGTTCCCAAGGAATGTTCGGCCACTATCGGGCAGGTAAGTAATCCTGATTATCGCCATATTCGCTGGGGTAAAGCAGGACGTATAAGAAACAGAGGAATTAGACCGACCGTCAGAGGTAAAGTTATGAATCCGGTTGACCATCCCCATGGAGGAGGAGAAGGATCGAATCCGATCGGCATGAAACATCCAAAAACGCCTTGGGGTAAGCCGGCTTTGGGAGTTAAAACCAGAAAGAAAGGTAAAAAATCAGATAGTTTAATAATAAAAAGAAGAAAATCCAAAAAGAAAAAATAATTAATTAAAATATGTCCAGATCGCTAAAAAAAGGACCTTATGTTGACGAGAAATTGTTAAAGAAAATTTCCAAAGTCAAACAAGGGGATAAAACAGTAATAAAAACTTGGGCCAGGAGCTCCACTATTACCCCGGAGATGGTCGGCTTTACAATAGGAGTGCATAATGGTAAAACTCATGTACCGGTTTTTATAGTTGAAAACATGGTCGGACATAAATTGGGTGAATTTTCTCCCACTAGAAAATTTGTAAGGCATGGAGGAAGAATGCAGAAAGAACAGGAGCAGAAAGCCGCTGAGGCAGCCAAAAAAGCGACTCAAGCAGCCAAATAAATTAACTAATCAATATGGAAGTAAAAGCAAAAGCCAGATATATAAGAATATCGCCGAAAAAAGTTCGGTTGGTTATTGATTTGGTCAGAGGAATGGATGTTTCCGTTGCTGAAAATCAGCTTGCCTTTTTAAATAAAGGCGCGGCGCGGCCTGTTTTGAAGCTTTTGCGCTCGGCTATCGCCAACGCTGTAAATAACAACAAATTGGAAAAAGATAATTTATATATTAAAAAAATTACAGCTGACGATGGACCAACGCTAAAGCGCTGGATGCCCAGGGCTTTTGGCCGGGCCACCATGTTAAGAAAGAGAACTTCGCACATAAATATTGTACTTGATGAAAAGGTTCCCACCGAAGAGAAAAAGAAATCCGAAAAAAGCAAAGTCAAAAATTCCAAAGCCGTGGATGCCGAAAAGCTTGACTTGAAAGATCTTTCCGAAGGAAAAGGGGGTAAAAATTCCAAAGCCGCAGAAGATTCCAAAAATATGCGAGGCGGCGCGTCAGCCAATGTAGGTAAAAAAGTTTTTAATCGTAAAGCAGCTTAATATGGGACACAAAGTAAATCCAAAAAGTTTAAGACTGGGAAATATTTATACTTGGACATCCAAGTGGTTTTCTGACAAGCAAAAATATCCCCGTTTACTCGAGCAAGATACTTTGATTAAGAATTATGTAAATAAAAAGCTGCGTGATGCCATTATAGAAAAGATTGAAATAGAACGTTCTCCGGGTAATGTGACTATTACCATTTATTCGGCCAAGCCGGGAATAATTATTGGTCGTGGTGGAGCCGGAATTGAAGAATTAAAAAAAGAATTGCAATCCAAAATTTTAAATAAAAAATCCATTGTTGATATAGGAAAATACAATTTAAATATTAATATCAAGGAAGTGCCCAAGCCCAATTTATCGGCGCCGGTGATAATGAGCGGAATGATAGCTGATTTGGAAAAACGTATTCCTTACAGGCGAGTTTTGAAGCAGGGCCTTTTCAAGATTGAAAAAGCCGGAGCCAAAGGTGGTAAGGTTATGGTAAGTGGACGGTTAAATGGAGCGGAGATTGCCAGAACCGAAATGATGACTTTCGGCAAAATTCCTTTGCACACTTTGCGCGCCGATATTGACTACGCGCAAGGAATAGCCAGAACAATTTACGGAGCGATTGGAGTTAAAGTATGGATTTATAAAGGTGAAGTTTTTGGTGAAGAGAAAAAACAAGAAAATACAAATAAGGGTAATTCTAAATAATTATTATGTTGATACCCAAGAAAGTAAAACATAGAAAATGGCAAAAGGGCCGCGGACGCGGACAGCGAATAGCCACAAGAACCAATAGTGTAAGTTTTGGCAGTTTTGGATTGAAATCAATGGATCATGCTTGGGTAAACTCCCGCCAAATTGAGGCCGGTCGTCGAGCCATGACCAGATTTGTTCAGAGAGGCGGAAAGATTTGGATTAGGATTTTCCCGGATAAGCCGGTAACCAACCACGGTAGTGAAAGTGTTATGGGATCGGGAAAAGGAGCCGTAGACCATTATGTGGCGGTTGTGAAGCCGGGAACCGTAATGTTTGAAATTGACGGAGTTCCTGAAGAGACAGCCAAAAGAGCTATGGAATTGGCTTCGCATAAATTGCCGGTGAGAACTAAATTTGTAAGCAAAAATTAATAAATATATGGAATTTAAGGAATTAAAAAATAAAACCGAAGAAGAGTTGAAAAAGATACTTTCGCAATATCGTGAGTCTCTGCGGGAAATGCGTTTTAAGGTTGCCCAAAGGCAGCTCAAAAATGTTCGCGAAATCAGAGAGATAAAAGCCGTTATCGCTAGAATTTTAACCATTTTAAATCAAAGAGAAAGCAAATAATATATGGCAAACGAAGAAATAACAAAACAAAACAGCAAACAAACCATCAAACGCAGTTTTGAAGGTGAGGTTGTATCTGATAAACCTTCTAAGACCGTGGTAGTTAGAGTTGATTCGACTAAGGTACATCCTCAATACAAAAAAAGATATGTGGTCAGCAAGCGTTACAAAGTACATGATGAAAAAAATGAATTCAAGGTTGGTGATATTATTATTTTTGAAGAATGCCGACCCAAAAGCAAAGATAAACGCTGGAGGGCCATCAAGAAAATTAAATAATTTTAAGGTATTGCAATAATATGATACAAGTAGGTTCAAGAATAAAAGTAGCTGACAACAGCGGAGCCAAAAAGCTTCAGTGCCTTAAAGTGCTCGGAGGATACCAAAGGCGCTATGCTCGTATTGGTGATATTATTACAGTATCGGTAAAAGAAGCTCAACCCCACAGTATGGTGAAAAAGGGAGAGGTTTTGCATGCTGTAATTGTGCGCACCAAAAAAGAAACCGGGCGTAAAGACGGATCTTATATAAGATTTGATGAAAATGCCGCGGTGATTGTGGACAAAAAAACCAAAGAACCTAAGGGAACACGTATTTTCGGTCCGATTGCCAGGGAATTGAGATATCAAGGATTTAATAAAATAATAAGTTTGGCGCCCGAGGTGCTTTAAAGTTTTTAAAAGTATGAATATAAAAACAGGCGACAAAGTAAAAGTTATTGCCGGCAAGGACAAAGGGAAAACCGGAAAGGTTGTCCAGGTCTTGCCCAAGCTTGATCGGGTTGTGGTAGAAGGTGCCAATATTTTAGTTAAGCATATGCGTCCGAGGAAACAGGGAGAAAAAGGACAGAAAATACAGCTGCCCGCTCCCTTAAATGTTTCCAATGTGGCTTTTATTTGCCCTAAATGTAATAAACAATCCAGAATTGGAAATAAAATTTTAGAAAACGGCAAAAAGGTCAGAGTTTGTAAAAAGTGTAAAGAAACCATTTAATTAATATGAATTCACTAAAAGAAAAATACAATAAAGAGGTGGCCCCCGCTTTGAAGGAAAAATTCGAATATAAGAATAAGCTTTCTGTTCCTCGAATGAAAAAGGCGGTGATAAATATAGGCATTAACCAAAAACAAGGCGATGCCGCTTATTTGGAGTTGGTCAAAAATACTTTGGAGCGTATCACCGGACAGAAGCCCGTGGAAAACAAAGCCAGAAAATCAATTTCCAGTTTTAAAATAAGGGAAGGTATGACTGTCGGGATGATGGTTACTTTGCGAGGAAAGAGAATGTATGATTTTACCGAAAAACTCATCAAAGCCGCTTTGCCCCGTATTAGAGATTTTCGGGGATTGGATGTTTCCTGCGTGGACCAGAACGGAAATATTAATATAGGCCTTCGGGAGCACATTGTTTTTCCGGAAGTCGATTCCGATGAAGTCGAGCGCATTCATGGATTGCAGATAACAATAGTAAGCACCACAGATAATCGCGGAGAAGGCTTGGAGCTTTTTAGAATGCTCGGTTTCCCCATTAAAAAAGATAAAGAAAAATAATTTTATAAATATTTATGGCCACTGAAGCACAAATAGCAAAATCAAAGAAGAACCCTAAGTATTCCACCCGTCAGGTTAGAAGATGTTGGCGCTGTGGAAGAAAAAGAGGTTATATGCGCAAATTTGAATTGTGCCGGATTTGTTTTCGCGAATTAGCCAGCAAGGGAGAGATTCCGGGAGTCACCAAATCCAGCTGGTAATAAATAAGTATTATTAATTAGATAAATATGACACACGACCCAATTAGCGACATGTTAACACGAATCAGAAATGCTTCGGCGATAGGAAAAACCGAAGTGGTTTTGCCATACTCAAAAATGAAATTTGCCATCGCTAATATTTTAAAAGAAGAGGGTTATATTAATGATGTAAAAGAAGTTTCTGAAGGAAAGTTCAAAGAATTAAAAATTGTTTTAAAATACAAAAAAGACGGCAAATCTTCAATAAAGAAAATCAGAAGAATCAGCAAACCCGGACTTAGACTGTATGCGGGAAAAAATGAATTGCCCACGGTTTTAAATAATTTGGGAATTGCAATTATTTCTACTCCCCGGGGAATTATGACCAACAAAACCGCTAAAGATTCAGGATTGGGCGGAGAAATAATTTGCGAAGTATACTAAATATAATTTTATGTCCAGAATAGGAAAACAACCAATAGAAATACCTTCCGGCGTTGAAGTTTCCCTAAACGACGGCGTTATAAAGGTAAAAGGTCCCAAGGGTGAATTGGAACAAATCATTCATCCTAAGGTTAAAATTGAAAAAGAAGGGGAGGTCGTCAATGTTTCCGTGACCAAGCCGGAAGATAAAGAAGAGAGGTCTTTGTGGGGGCTTTTTGGAAGCTTGGTTAAAAATATGATTCTTGGGGTTACCGATGGTTTTGAAAAAAAATTGGAAGTAAACGGAGTTGGTTATAAAGTTTCTTCGAGTGGTAATAAGTTAGTATTAAATGTGGGTTATTCCCATCCGGTGGAATTTGAGCTGCCACAAGGAATTACCGCCGAAGTCGATAAGAATGTTATAACCATAAAAGGTTTTGATAAGCAGGAAGTGGGCCAGACGGCCGCTAGAATAAGAAGTATTAGAAAGCCGGAGCCTTATAAAGGCAAGGGAATTAAATATATCGATGAAGTAATAAGGCGCAAGGCCGGAAAGACGGCCGCCAAAGGCGCTGAATAATTTTAGAATATGAATAATAATAAAGAAAAAAATAAGCTGGAAAAAAGGCTGAGAAGAGCCAAAAGAACCAGAAGTAAAATAACCGGAACTTCGGAGATTCCCAGACTTTCTGTTTTTCGTAGCTTGAAACATATTTACGCCCAGCTTATAGACGACGTTGCAGGCGAGACCTTGGCTTCGGCCTCGGACAAAGATTTAAAGGGTGGCAAAAGTGAAAAAGCCGCTGAAGTGGGGAAAAAGCTTGCCGCTTTGGCTAAGGAAAAAAATATTGAGAAGGCTGTTTTTGATAAAGGCGGATATCGCTATCATGGACGAGTAAAAGCTTTGGCCGAAGGAGCCAGAGAAGGAGGCCTTAAATTTTAAATTTTTATTATGGCAAAAAGAGAACCAAGATTTAAAAAAGAAGAGAAAGAATTTGACCAAAGTATTATTGATTTGGCTAGAGTTATGCGTGTTATGGCCGGGGGAAAAAGGATGAGATTTCGCGCTTGCGTGGCCATTGGAGATAAAAAGGGTCGCGTGGGCATCGGTCTGGCCAAAGGAGCTGATGTTACTTTGGCAATTAATAAAGCGGTAAGCAAAGCCAAGAAAAATTTGGTCAATGTTCCCATTATAAATGAAACCATTCCTCATGTAGTAAGAGAAAAATTCGGAGCTGCCAAGATTATGTTAAAACCCGCTCCCAAAGGAACGGGAGTTAAGGCCGGAGGCGCGGTCCGAGTTCTTTTGGAATTGGCCGGAATTCCCAATGTGGTGGGAAAGATTTTGGGTACCAATAATAAAGTAAATAATGTCAAAGCCACCATAAACGCTTTGCAGGAATTCAAGCTTTCCGAGGCCGCCTTAAAAGCCAATCAAGCTCCGAAGAAAGTTGTTGAAAAAACAGCCAAGAAAGAAGATAAGAAAGAAAAAGATAATAAAAAAAATAAAGAAGACAAGAATAAATAAAATATATGCCTTTAAGTTTGCATAATCTACAACCCAAAAAAGGATCCAGAAAAAGTCGCCGCCGAGTGGGCAGGGGCAATGCTTCGGGCAGCGGAAATTATAGCGGCCGGGGCATGAAGGGCCAAAAAGCCAGAAGTGGAGCTTCAGGTCTAAAGCTCAAAGGAATGAAGCAAAATATTTTGAATATTCCAAAACTACGAGGTTTTAAGAGTACTAGTCCCAAAGCGAGGGGAATTAATTTGGATGTTTTAGAAAAAAAGTTTCAAAATGGCGAAACTGTTTCCCTAAAAACTCTGCGTTCCAAAGATTTGATTTCCAAATCCGATAGCAAGGTTAAGATTTTGGGAGAAGGAGAGATTACCAAGAAATTAAAAATAGGTGAAGATATTTTAACCTCCAAAACCGCCAAAGAGAAAATTGAAAAAGCCGGCGGGGAAGCTGCTTAAAAAATATTAAAACAACGCTTATCCGCTAACGAATGAAGGTTTTTATGTTTTAATGTTTTCATGTTATAATGAATGTTATGTGGTATAAAAAACTGTTACAAATTTGGAAGGTAAAAGATTTGAGAAACAGCATTCTCTACGTTTTGGGAATGCTTGTTATTTTTAGATTTGCCGCTCATGTGCCGGTTCCTGGTATTAACGTGGAAAATCTAAAAGATTTTTTTGATTCCAACCAAATTTTGGGTTTGATTAATATATTTTCCGGCGGTAGCATGCAGAATTTTTCAGTAGTGGCTATGGGTGTTGCCCCCTATATTACCGCTTCCATTATTTTCCAGCTTTTAACCATGGTAATTCCCAAACTGGAAGAAATATCAAAGGAAGAATCCGGTCGTAAAAAAATAAACCAATACACAAGACTCGCTACGGTTCCTTTGGCCATGCTTCAGTCTTATGGAATGATTACTCTCTTGCGGCAGTCTTCATACCAAATCATATCCGATCTTTCCTTATTTCAAATGGCTAGTATAATTATCACGGTAACCGCAGGAACTATTTTTTTGATGTGGATTGGCGAGCTTATTTCAGAGAAAAATATAGGCAACGGAATTTCAATTTTGATTTTTGCCGGTATTATTTCCGGGTTACCTCAAGTTGTCCAGCAAGCCATTGCCGTTTTTGATCCTTCGGAGCTTTTCAATTTGATTATTTTTGTCCTTATTGCGGTAATTACCATAATCGGCGTGGTCATTATAAACGAAGGCCAGAGAAATGTTCCCGTTTCTTATGCCCGCAGAGTGCGCGGTATGAGGATGTATGGCGGCATGGATACTCATCTTCCGCTACGGGTTAATATGGCGGGAGTAATTCCTATCATTTTTGCCATTTCTATTATTTTATTCCCTCCGCTGGTGGCACAGTTTTTTCTGCGCGCTCAAACCGATTGGATAGTTTCCGGAGCTCAGTTTATAATAGACCTTTTTCAGAATCAGCTTTTCTATGGAATTATGTATTTTCTTTTGGTATTTGCCTTTACTTATTTTTATACAGCGGTTATTTTTCATCCCAATCAAATTGCCGAAAATCTGCAAAAGCAGGGCGGATTTATCCCCGGTATAAGACCCGGAAAGCCGACGGCGGAATATTTGCAATATACATTAAATAGGATTCTTTTGGCCGGGGCACTTTTTCTCGGGCTTATAGCCGTATTACCTCTCGGAGTGCAGCAAATCACCGGAATGCAGTCTTTGGTTATTGGCGGAACCAGCTTGCTAATCGTTGTCAGTGTGGTTATTGAAACGGTAAAACAAGTTGAATCGCAGTTGACTATGAGAGAATATGAAGGATTTTAGATCAATACCAATTACGAATTTTTTACGAATATACAAACAATGAAAGTCCGTAATGTAAAAATTACGGGCTTTTGCTATAATGATATATAAGATGCTGATATACGAATGAATGCTAATCAACTAATCTACTAATTCACAAATCTACGAATAATAGTTTATAAAATGGGAGGGGTAATTTATAAAGAAGAATCATATCAAATTGTAGGAATTTTATTTTCAGCCCATAATGAATTGGGCAGATACTGCAAAGAAGCCCAATACTGTGATTTTTTAGAACGGGCCTTCAAAGAAGAAAAGATACCTTATTTTAAAGAAAAAGTTTTAGATCCAAGTTTTTTTGGAGAAGTGAAAGGCAGAAACAGAGTTGACTTTTTTGTGCATGATTGTATAGTGTTAGAGATTAAATGCAAAAGAATTTTGTCCAAAGAAGATTATTATCAAACACAGAGATATCTTACGGCTTCAAACAAGAAACTGGCTCTACTTGTAAATTTTAGAGATAAATATCTGCGACCGCGCCGAGTATTAAATCCTAATTTTAAATAATATTCGTGGATTTGTAGATTGGCATTCATTCGCATATTAGTATCATATTTTATGAATTACAAAATTATCATTTTCGGAGTTCAAGGCGCCGGCAAAGGAACGCAGGCGGAAAAAATTGTTAATGAGTTTGGCGTTTGTCATATTTCCCCGGGTGAAATATTCAGACGGGAAATAAGTAAACAAACCGATTTGGGTAAAGAGGCGGAATCTTATATAAAGGAAGGTAAACTTGTTCCCGATAAAGTAACCAATAAAGTTGTGGCCAAAAGAATCAAAGAGCCGGATTGCCTGGGAGACGGCTATGTTTTGGATGGTTATCCCAGAAATATCGCCCAAGCCGGATTTCTTGACAGTATTGATGAAATGACCCATGTTTTTAATATAAAAATTTCCGATGAGGAAGCGGTGGAGCGCATTAGTTCCAGGCGCATTTGTCCCAGGTGTGGAGAAATTTTTAATCTTAAATTCAAGCCACCTCGTGAGCCGGGGGTTTGCGATATTTGCGGCGCGGAACTTATTCAAAGGGAAGATGATAGCCCTGAGGCCGTAAAAGAGCGCTTAAAAATTTACCATACCGAAACCGAGCCGCTCTTGGATTTTTATTGTGCTAAGGATAAGCTTTATGAAATTGATGGAGAGCGGTCCATTGAAGATGTTTGGGCGGATATTAAAAAAGTATTGGAAAAATGAAAAAACAGGCCACTGGTCTGTTTTTTTATACTTTAAAATTTATTGTATAATTTTTATTTAGCCCCGCTACGTTATAAGGAGTTAAGATATTTCTGACGAAGTTTATTTTAAAATACTCATCCCTTTGTTTGAGAAGGCGAATTTATTGTTTTAAATTATTGTCTTGCCAAAAGCAAGTTTTTTTGTTAAATTTAATGAATATGATAACTATAAAAAAACCGGAAGAAATTGATATTCTGCGCGAAGGCGGGCATAAGCTGGCTGATATTTTGCGTGCTTTGGGAGAAGCGGCCGAGCCGGGAATAAATACGGCCGAACTCAATGACTTGGCTGAAGATCTGATAGAAAAGATGGGCGGCGAACCGGCTTTTAGGCACTATGGCGATCCTCCTTTTCCCTCAAGCATTTGCGCTTCGGTAAATGAAGAGCTGGTGCATGCCCCGGCTTCCAAAAATAAAATTTTAAAAGACGGTGATATTTTGAGTATTGATATAGGCATGAGATATCCGAAGACCAAAGGATTTTATACCGATCATGCTGCCACTTTTGCCATAGGAAATATTTCGGCGGAAGCGAAAAAATTAATAAGCGTAACCAATGAATCTTTGGCCAGAGGAATTGGGGTCGTACGTCCGGGAAATTATATACATGATATTGGCAAGGCTGTGCAAGAATATGCCGAGGGCGAAGGTTATAGCGTCATTAGGGCGCTTGTCGGCCATGGCGTGGGTTATGGGGTGCATGAAGATCCGCGCATTCCCAATTATTATGATCCCAACTTGCCTAAGATGGAGATTAAAGAAGGTATGGTTTTGGCTATTGAGCCTATGATTTCTTCCGGGTCTTATGAGATAGAAACTTTGTCTGATAAATGGACGGTTATAATGGCCGATAAAAAGTTGTGCGCGCATTTTGAGCACACCGTGGCGGTTACCAAAAATGGAGCGGAAATATTAACAAAGTGATTTAGTAATTTAGTGATTAAGTGTTTGAGTTTTTTAAAAAACTAAAACTACTAAATTACCTAATCACTCAAATACTTTTATACTATGTCTAACATACTTGGTATTGATTATGGAGAAAAGCGCATCGGTCTGGCTTTAGCCGATTTGGAGGCGGGCATTGCCACACCTTATTTAACTTTGGAAAACAAGGGCTGGCAGGAAGTTTATCGTGAATTGCAAAAAATTATGAGCCAAGAGGATGTGGAAAATATTGTAGTCGGTCTGCCGCTTAGTTTATCCGGGGAAGAGAGCGCGCAAACCGAGGAAGCCAAGAAGTTTTACGAATTTTTAAAAAATATTTTACCGATCCCCGTTGCTTTGGAAGATGAGCGCTTGACGAGTAAACAAGTGGATTCCATGTCAAAGAAATTAAGGCGGGTAGATCGTGATGCGGTGGCAGCGATGTTAATTCTCCAGACATTTATAGATAAAAGATAGTTAAAATTATAGTTCACAGTGTTTATTTACAAATATTGAAATATTAAATATTAAAATATTGGTTGCTATAAATGAAGTAATATTTAGTATTTTAGTATTTGTTTAGTTTCATGACATTATTAACAAAGTAAGCACTTTTGAAAACCAAAA
>CAYZWC010000011.1:0-19254 GCA_964482065.1 uncultured Gammaproteobacteria bacterium
GTATGACATTTCTATTTGGCTCAAAGTATGACATTTCTAAATGGTCTTGACAGCCCGGGAGCGTAAAGTCCCATTTTTCAATGTTTTTGGCGTTTAAACTCAAGATTTTCACATTTTCTCCGGAGTTTTTGATTATTCTCGTGATAGAGTGGAGGCTTTTATAATCATATCGAAAATCACACATAAATATCTGAGAGTAATTTCTCGGTCATTTTCATTTTTGATATCGCGTTCAAGTGATGTTAACGATTCTTTTATCATTGGCTTTAAATTAAAAGCCTTTGTTTTTGTAAGAAGTATTGATTTTATATTTTCCTCACCGTAGTTCATTATTTGTTCTTCGTAGATATTTTTATCTATCAAAGGGAGCGGTCGGCTCAGATTTAAAATATCAAGAAAACCAAGCACGAATTCCAAAGCCAGATGCCTATGGAGCAAATTATTTTCATTAACATTAATGAGATCCATGAGAACAAAGAATAAAGCCGGATTTTTTTCTCGGTATTCTTCTATGCGATTATTCAACTCTCGACCCAAATGTCCTCCTTGATTATTAAGGTAGTGAATGTTCGCTTTTTCGGGTGAAAAATGATTGCACATTTGTTTCCCTCCTTTTTTGTCAAAGTGCCATCGGTTTTTTATTTTAAAATAAGTTTAAAAAATTGTAAAGTATATGCTACTATTAGGATAGTGATATGCCAAAAAAGAGATTAAACTTAAAAATTTATGGCCGGGTTCAGGATGTTACTTTTAGGGCATCCGCCAAAGATAAGGCCGGGGAATTGGGACTTCGTGGCCGGGTTGGAAATGAGCCGGACGGAAGCGTTTATTGTGTAATCGAAGGAGAAGAAGAAAATCTTCAAGTATTTCTTAAATGGGCGCGAAAAGGTCCAAAATACGCCAAAGTGGCTGATATTGAATATTCTTGGAGCGAGGCTTCGGGGGAGTTTGACAATTTCCGGATATTATATTAAGATATACTTTCTATAAATATTTTAAAATAAGCAATTTATCCATTTAACAATTCAGTAATAAATAAAGGTTATTGTTCCGAAAGTTTTTGAGATTAAATTTTTTATTATGATGCATCTTAAGGATTTAAATAAAAAAGAAAAGCAATGGTATAGATTTTTGGAAATGATACCCGGCGGGCTTGTTTGGGCGACTTTTATATTGGCTATTGTTTTGTCTTTTATAAAACCTTTGTGGGTTATTTATTTTGTAATTGTCTTTAGCTTGTTTTGGCTTTTTAGGGTAATTTATTTTATTTTTTATTTAATAATTTCTTGGATAAAACATAAAAGGGCGGTAAATACTGATTGGATGGCTAAGGTCCGCGAGGTTCCGGAGTGGGAAAAAATTTATCACATGGTTTTTCTGCCGACTTACCGTGAATCGCTGGATGTTTTGAGAAGCACTTTGGACAGTATCGTTGCCAATTCTTATCCTTTGGATAAATTTATAATCGTATTGGCCGGTGAAGAGCGCGCCAAAGATGATTTTTTACCCAAGGCGGAAATTTTGCGACGTGAATATGGAGATAAATTTTTTAAGTTTTTGACCACCATCCATCCGGACAATGTTCCGGGTGAAGTAAAAGGGAAAGGTGCTAACGCCAATTACGCGGGACGACAAGCCAAAAAGCTTGTTGACGATCTCGAGATTCCCTATGAAAATATTATTGTCTCTTATTTTGACTGCGATACTTGTGCGCATCCACAGTATTTTTCCTGCGTGGCTTATAAATATTTGACTCATCCAAATCCGACCAAGACTTCTTACCAGCCAATCGCGCTTTATAATAATAATATTTGGGAATCTATGGCTTTTATGCGCGTGGCCGCTTTTGGAACCACTTTTTGGCTAATGACCGAGCTCAGCCGACCGGATAGGCTTTTTACTTTTTCTTCTCATTCCATGAGCTTTAGGGCATTGGTTGATGTCGACTTTTGGCAGAAGGATATTGTGACTGATGATTCCAGGATTTTTCTTCAATGCTTTATGCGCTATAACGGAAATTATTCGGTTACTCCTATTTTTGTTCCGGTATCTATGGATACGGTAATGGCCGATGGTGCTTGGGAAAGTTTGAAGAGTTTGTATAAGCAGCAGCGGCGCTGGGCTTGGGGAGTGGAGCATTTTCCCTATATGGTGCGGCATTTCAAAAATAATAAAAATATTTCAGCGGGGAAAAAAGCAAAATATCTTTGGAATCACGTGGAAGGGATGTATTCTTGGGCGACCGCTCCGATTTTACTTTTTGTGCTTGGTCGGCTGCCTTTTTGGCTGGCGCCTAATTCTATTCAGGGCCATACCATCATACAAAATGCTCCTTTTACAATTGAAAAGTTAATGGCGCTCGCTATGCTTGGAATTATGTTTTCCGCTGTTTTTTGCGCCATGCTTTTGCCGCCGCGCAAAGGCAAGATCGGGTTTACCAAGCGCGCTATGATGATTTTGCAGTGGCTCTTTTTGCCGATTACTTTAGTTTTATTCGGTTCCTTGCCGGCGGTTGAATCCCAGACCAGATTGATGCTTGGAAAATATCTTGGATTTTTTGTTACTCCGAAAGAGAGGAAATAATATATAATAGCAGAGACGCAAAATTTTGCGTCTCTACAAAGTCGTTTAAAACAAATAAAAAAAGCGCTGTAGAATATTTGTGTCTCTACAACGCCCGAAGTTTTTAAGATTTGTTATTCAGATTTAATGGGGGTGGCATTTTGTGCAGTTCATATACATACGGTAGTCATTCCACCATGCTGAAATCATCATGTAGTATATAACAACAAATATTAATAATAAGAATGATTTAGGCAGAATGTCCGCTGTATTTCCATAAATGAAATTTTGAATAAAAGCACAAAGCAAAGCAGAGGAGCTAACTATTATAGCCAGCGAACAATTCACGACAATAATAATTAACATATTTTTTTCCATATGATTTCTGCATTGTATTTGTTCAGTTGTTTTTTTGCTCATGGTTCACCTCGCAAAATGGTTGGTTGTCAAAAAACGATTATTAAAATAGTATACCATTTACAGATACAAAAAACAAAAAGCGGAAAAAGTTATTTTCCCGCTTCATCTGATTTTTCCTCCCAAAAAAGTTATTACAAGACCCAGGGCCAAACCGGCTAGTAAAACATTGTTTATATATTCCATGGTTTCCGGTGGCGCGGCCATGGCTTCAAAAAATATCTTACCGGCTAAGGCCAGCATGGCCATGCCCAAGCCGGCAAACATTATCAAAATTTTCAGGCAGCCCATTTTATCTCGACCCTTTTCTTTTTTTGTAAAAATCTTTGATAGCCGACACAAGAAGAAGAATGCCAATAAAGAAAAACGCTATTCCGGCGCAGGCCGCGAAAGTCATCATGGACTGTTTGACCTTGATGGCAAAAAATAATATAAAGAGCGCTAAGCAAACAAAACTGATAATAAATTTTCCCGGTATTGATCCTGTAGCTGCTGTTATAACTTCAAGAGTTTTTAAGGCGATTCCTTTTTTCATCAGTTTTCTCCTTTTGCGATTCCAGAGTTCTCTCTACATAATTTAATTTATTATTTTAGAAATGTCAAGTCCAGTTTATATAAATATAGTAACCTACAACAGCCGAAAATTTTTAGACGGCTGCTTGAAGTCGATTTTTAATCAGAATTTTAAAGATTTCAAAGTGCTTGTAATTGACAACGCTTCTTCGGATGGAAGCGTTTTTTTTATTAAAGAAAAATATCCGCAAGTTGAGGTTATTGAAAACCGAGAAAACATTGGTTTTGCCGAAGCGCATAATCAAGGAATTAGAGAAGCGATAAAAAATGGCACGAAATTTGTACTGGTTACCAATCCGGATATTGTGATGGAGAATGATTTTTTGGAGCAGGCCGTACGGGAAATAGAGAATGATAAAACCGTTGGATCGCTGGGCGGAAAACTGTTAAAAATAAAGAAAAATAAGAACTTGAAAAAAGAGGAAAAATCGGATATAATTGACACTACAGGACTAAGGGTTTCGAAAAATAGAAGATTTGCCGATCGTGGAGCGGGGGAGAAGGATTTGGGTCAATACGACAGCCGCGAGGAAGTATTTGGAGTTTCGGGCGCTTTGGCGCTTTATAGCACCGAAGCTTTGGAAGATATTAAAATCAACGGCGAATATTTTGACAAAGATTTTTTTGCCTACAAAGAAGATGTTGATTTGGCTTGGCGTTTGCGTTTGTATGGTTGGAAATCTCTTTATCTTCCTGAGGCGCGAGCTTTTCATTACCGCGGAGCGTATGGAGCGGAAAAATCCGGCAGTATAGAAATTTTGAAAAACAGAAAAGGCAAGTCAAAGTTCGTTAATTATCATTCATACAAAAATCATCTGTTCACTCTCTTGAAAAATGAGCAGTTGAGCAACTTTTTTATACACCTGCCGTTTATTGTTTTTTATGAATTGAAAAAGTTTGTTTATCTCTTGTTTTTTGACCGCGATGCTCTAAAATCTTTGAAAGAATTTTTTTCTAAATATAAAAAGATGAAAGACAAGAGAAAAATTATTTTATCCGGAGCTAAGCATAAGCCAAAAGAAATCAGGAGATGGTTTAATTAAATTTTATGTTTAAAAATATTGAATCACAAATTTTTAAAAAAGAATCTTCGCCTAAAGAAAATAAAGAATCCGAAGAACAAATAACACAACAAACCATTGATGATATTATTAATGAATTGTTCATAGAGGATAAATTTTTTAATTGGAGCAAGGTAGAGTCTTTGCCGGAAGGCTCAAAACAAAAATTAGTGGATAAATTAACAGCCGACCGCCACTATAATTTATTGGCTAAAAATATAGAACATTTAGATGGGTTGGATTCTTCTTTGGTCGATATATTTATTGAAAAAGATTCATCAACTTCTGTTGCCGCTCATCCGGATAAATTTGTGGGCGTTAGCCAAAAAGAAATTATGGATAAATTATTAGCTGCTCAGGAATATGATGATATAGCCAGGTGTTTGTATAAATTTTCGGATAAAGATATAGATTATGAAGGATTGGCTGATAAGTGCGTGAGCTTTCATAAGGAGTATCTCAGATATTTTGCCAAGCATATGGATAAATTTGGCAAAGTTTTGGATGAAAACAAAGTGGCAAACAGAATGATCAAGGAAGGCTGGGATCAAGATTTGGCTTCAAATTTGTATAAATTTAAAAATTTAGAAAAAGAAATAGCTTACAATTTAATGGATAGTGGGCATATAAGAAATGTTTTAGCCAACCAGGATAGCTTTGCTGATTTGGGTGATAATAAAGAATTGGTTGATTATCTGGCGGACAAAGATTACGGACCGGAATTAATTGTTAATATAGATAAACTTCGCGAGAAAAAAAAGAGAAATCCTAGCGGACCCAAGGTGGTGGTAAGAAAAAGAGGAAATCCCATTGGTGGGTCGGATGACATGGAAAGGTTTTTGGATGTGGATACCAATAAATTATTTGATCAAATTTTAGCCAGGGGATTAGAAAAAAATAATGGAGATTATAATAAGGTAGCCGAAGATTTAATTACTAAGAATCATTCTGAGCTTGTATTAAGGTTCATAGATAAATTTTCGGGAGTTGATAATCAGAGAATTGTAATGATTATTATTGAAAGGAGCAATGTTGATTTAGCTATCAGGTATTTGGATAAATTAAAAAATATTGATTATCAGGAAGTTGCGGATAGAATAATGTCAGACGAGCTTTATGTATCAAATGTGATAGTAAATTTGGAGAAATTTCCCGGCATAGACCATCAAAAAGTTGTTGACCGCGCTTTTACACCTCCAATGTCGTCTATTCATTTATTAGTGGAAAATATAGATAAGTTAAATGTAGATCATAATGTGGTGCTAGAAAGGTTATTAGACGCAGGCTTTTTTAAAGATGTTATTAAAAATATTAAAAAGTTTTCTAAAATTAAAGATCAGGCTTTACTCCGAGGCATTGATGATTTTGGTGATTATTTTACCATGGAATTATATGAAGCTTATAAAAAAGTTTTAGACGGAGATATTGATAAGGACGCTCAGGAATTTGGTGTTAAAAAAGAAGGCACTACTGGATTAAACCAATTGAGAAATGGTGTAATGGAAAAAATGCATTCCTTTGTGGAGACGGGGGCTGATGAGGAAAAATTGCTAACCAACAATGTTTTTATTAGTGTACTTAAAGCAAAAACCAGATTTGAAAGCGCTGAGTTTGGTCTTCATGAAGAAGATGAGTATGAGAAAATTATTGATAATTATTTGGAAGCAAAAGAGAATGGCGAGATTTCCCCGATGTCGGAGTATTTTGAGTCCAGCGGAGAAATAAAAATTTCAAAAGTTGATAAAGAAGTTAGTGATAAGTTTGAATACAATGAAGATTTTTTATCCAGATATGAAACTTTGTTGAATTCCATTCAGGGCGCCAGAAAATTATTTATTGAAAAGAAAGGATCGGGGATTAATGAATTAGTTGATAATTTAAAAGCTAAAATCAAGGAGAATATTTCCAATATTGATAATCAGCTGGAAATCCTAGATAATGAGAAAGTTAAAGAAAATTTAGCCGAGAAAAAAGAAGAATTGAGTAAGTTATTAAAAGGTAATTTTAATCCGCAAGAAGCTTTTAATACTTTGATGAGTTTTAAGAAAAGATATGAAGAAGACCTTCGTTAATTAATGTTTTTCCTGGGCTTTAATTATAATGAAGATAAATCCGAAGAGGATTTGGATGATTATAGTGCGGACAAGCCGACTGTTGACGAATTAAGCTGGGTTATGAATTATGTAGGCCACATAGTAAATCAGGAGACGCTGAGCAAGTTTTTTACTGATAAATATGCGGCTAAGAATTTTTCAAAATTATTGCATGTTGGAGTTTTGGAAAAAGAAATGGCGCGTTTGCAAAGCTTTGGCAAGGGAGCTGCCGGGAATATGGATATGGAATTTATTCCGCAGCGCAATATTTTAACAGAATTGTCCGGGCATATCGCTGATGCTTGCTGGGCGGAAAAATATGACAGTATAGTAAAAGATTTTCCAAATTTTACTTCTCTTACTATGGTGCAAAATCCCGGTAAACAATCAGAAAGATTGGCGGGTGCCGGCATGCTTATCGAGACCGAGAGTATTGATGGTGAACAGCTTTTAATTATCAGAGGATTAAATCCTCAGGAAAATGTTATCAATCAGCTTGATGTTAATGACTTTTATCAAAATTTAATTTCTTATCTTAATAAGATAGCTCGTAAAGGTGAAAGAAAGTTAGCTATTGTCATTGATGAAAATAGCGGTGGCGCTTCGTCCAATCGCCCGGTGTTGTTTGATTATTTAAAAAAATTAAAAAGTCAGTTAGAAAAAGTAAACTTAAAATCCTACGAAGATACTACTTTTAATGGGTATGATATAATGGATTATTGTTATTTTGTTGAATAATTATGGATTTATCAATAATCATTCTAAACTATAAAACCAAAAATTTTTTGCGGACCTGTATTCGGGGAATACGGATGTTTGAGCATGGCTTGAATTATAAAATAATCGTGGTGGATAACGGTTCCGACGATGGATCGGCGGAAATGGCGCGAGAAGAATTTCCGGGCGTGAAAGTTATTGAAACGGGAGAGAATCTCGGGCATGCCAAAGGAAATAATGTGGGCATCAAAGAAGCGAAAGGAAAATATATTTTACTTCTCAATACCGATATTGCCGTTTTGGAAAATTCCATTAAAAATCTTTATAATTTTATGGAAAAGAATAAAGACGCCGGTCTCGGCGGAAGCAAGCTTTTAAATCCGGACAAAACCGAACAGCAATCGGCTCTGCGTTTCCCCAAAAAAACTACGCCGCTTTACCGCCGGACTTTTTTTCAAAAGCTGCCCGGTGCCAAAAAAGAATTGGCGCGCTATACCATGGAAGATTTTAATCATAAAGAAAATCTTCCGGTTGATTGGGTAATTTCAAGCTCTATAATGGTGCGGCGAGAAGCTCTAGATCAAGTTGGGCTCATGGATGAAAGATTTTTTGTTTATTTTGCCGATGTTGACTGGTGCCGACGTTTTTGGAAAAACGGCTATAAAGTTTATTATGTGGCTGATGCTCCCATGGTTCATTACCACAGGAGAGAATCCGCGGAAAACAGCGGCTTAAAATCTCTTATAAATCCTTTGACCAGAATTCATATAAAAGACTGGAGAAAATATCTTAAAAAATACAAACAGGAGGAATTGCCTGTTGTTAATTAATTTTATGAATATTCGAGGCAATTTATTAAATAGCCATCAGATGAAATTTCCTTGGCGAAAAAAACAAGGAAATTTCTGGAAAGGTTTTAAAATTTTTATTTTAATTTTTATTGCCCTTTTTGTTTTGGCGGCAATCTTTGCTTTCCCTTTTGCCATCAAAACCAAACTAATCTATGATTCGGCAAATAAAGGTAAGGAAAATTTGGAAATAGCGCAGGAGTACGCGGTTGATTTGGATTTTTATAACGCGCAAATTTATCTGGAGAAAGCGGAAAATAATTTTTCCAGCGCCCAAGAAGGAACAGACGATCTTTTAGTTTTTCCCCAAGTTCCTTGGGCGGGAAAGCAAATAAGAGCTTTAAATAATTTGCTTATCACCAGTCTTGAGACCACCAGAGCTTTGCGCGATGTTGTTGTTTTGGCCGATGATATATTTGGAACCATAAGTCGCATCTCCGAACTTCGTGGAGATTTGGATTTGGGAGATAAAAGCATAAGTTTTTCGGAATTCACTCCGGCGCAAAAACGGGAAATTCTCCAATCTTTTTTTGAAACCGCCCCTTTATTAGAAAGCGCCAGGGAAAAAATAAACTTAGCCATGACGGCTTTTAGCCAAATTCCCGAAGATGAAATTTTTGCTCCTTTGCGCAATGCCATGCGCCCGGTCAAAGAGAGATTGCCCGAACTTCATGAAACTTTAGCAAAAGCCGCTCCCGCTGTAAAAATTTTACCGCGTATTTTAGGCTATCCCGAGCCCAAAACTTATTTATTCTTGTTGCAAAATAATGATGAGCTCCGTCCTACGGGAGGATTTATTGGTACTTACGGCATAGTGAAGATGGATACGGCTGAAATTTTGACTTTTGCCACCGATAATATTTATAAATTGGACGCGCCTGCCGAAGGTATTTTGCAAATCACTCCGCCCGAACCGTTGCGCCGATATACGGAAGTGCAAAATTGGTATTTGCGCGACGCTAATTGGTCGCCCGATTATCCGGAGGCCGTCCGTCGAGTTGAAGATTTGTATTTGCGGGAAGCTACTTTGGCCGCGGCAAATGTGGAGCCCGGTAGTCCCTGGTATGCCACGGTGGAGCCTTCGATAGATGGAGTGATAGCCATTACTCCGGAGCTTATAGAAGATTTAATGCGTTTGGTCGGTGACATAACTGTCCGCGGACAGAGGTTTACTTCGGAAAATCTGGTTGAAGTTTTACAGTATGAAGTGGAAAAAGCTTATTATGAAGAAGGGGTACCGGATATTCAAAGGAAAGAAATTATAGGTGAACTTTCGTTGGCGCTAAAAGATAAACTTTTTTCCTTGCCGGCAAGCAAGTGGCCGGAAGCGCTTAATATTTTAAAAAACAATCTCAATGAAAAGCAAATACTAATCTATGATAAAGATCCGGCTATACAAGAATTGTTGCGGCAAAATAATTGGGATGGCCAGCTTATTGATACCGACGGTGATTATCTTATGGTGGTGGATGCCAATCTGGCCAGTTTAAAGACCGACCAGGTCATGGAGCGAGATATTTTTTATAATGTCGAGAAGCGGGGCAATGATTTTTTTGCCATGGTGGAGATTAATTATAACAATACAGGAACTTTCACTTGGAAAACCACGCGCTACCGAACTTATACCAGGGTTTATGTTCCGGAAGGTAGTCAATTAATCAGAGGCGAGGGAATGCTTGTAAATGACAAGCTTAAAGCCCCGACTGGAAGAAAAGGGAAAATTGATGTGGTCTCCGAGCTGGGCAAAACTTATTTTGGCGCTTTTATATCAATTGAGCCCGGTGAAAGCAGATCATTGATTTATGAATACAAATTGCCCGAGAATGTGGCCAATCTTTATCGTCGCGGATTGTATAATTTATATGTTCAAAAACAGCCGGGGACCATCCGTCCGGGTTTGACAGTAGAGCTTGATTTTGATAAGAATATAACAAATTGGCAGTCCACCAATTCAGAAGCTGACAAGATTGATCGGAATTCCATAAGATTTATGAGTGATTTGCACAAAGACAGAATTTTTGGGGTAAGATTTTGACGCAAGTACGGATTTCACACGGATTTTTTTACAGATTAAAAATATATATGTTAATAAAAAAAATCGGAATTGATCTCGGCACCACCAATGTCTTGGTTCATGTGCCCAAAAAAGGCATTATTATAAATGAACCGTCGGTGGTGGCCATTTCCATGTCTGACAGGAAAATTTTAGCTGTGGGGAGGGAAGCCAAAGAAATGCTCGGGCGCACCCCCGATACTATTATCGCGTCGCGTCCGCTAAAAGACGGCGTCATCGCCGATTACAAAACGACCGAAGCCATGCTTCGTTATTTTATTAATAAGGCCCTTGGCGGAGTTCATCTTTTTCGTCCGGAGGTAATGGTGGCCGTGCCGGCCGGGATTACTTCCACCGAGCGGCGTGCTGTCATTGACGCGACCATCGCCGCCGGCGCCAAAGCCGCCTACATTATAAAAGAGCCGATTGTGGCCGCTATCGGCGCTGATATTCCGATCGGTAGCGCCTCCGGTCACATGGTAATTGATATCGGTGGAGGCACGGCCGAGATGGCGGTGATTTCCCTTGGCGGAATTGTCGCTTCCGATTCGGTTCGCATTGGAGGAAATAAATTCGACGCCGCTATATCGGAATATGTCCGCCGTAAATTCGGCTTGGCTATCGGAGACAGGACTGCCGAAGAGATTAAGATTAAAATCGGTTCGGCCACTTATCTTGATAATAAGCTTTCCATGGAAATTAAGGGCCGCGATATGATTTCCGGATTGCCCAAAACCATTATTATAAATTCCGATAATGTTACCGATGCCATACAAAACGAACTTTCGGGTATTGTAACCGCCGTGAAAGAGGTTTTACACGAAACTCCTCCGGAGCTTTGCGCTGATGTTATGGAAAAAGGAATGATTTTGACCGGCGGCTCCAGCTTGCTTCGCAATATTGACGAACTTATCTCCGACGCCACCGGCGTGCCGGCCTACGTTGCGGACGACGCCTTGCTCTGCGTGGTCAAAGGTACGGGAATCGCCCTTGAAAACCTTGAGTCATACAAACGTTCTATATTGGCAACGAAGTAATTTAGTATGATAAAACTTAAACCATTCAAACAATCAAAAGGTTATTGCGGACCGGCTTCTTTGAAGATGGTTTTATCCGCTTATGGAATGAATAAATCTGAAAAATATTTGGCCAAAGCCACGAAGAGCAGCAGAACAGAAGGGTGTTGGGAAAAAGAGATTGTAAAAGCGGCGAAAGAATTAGGCTTCAAGGGTTATGTAAAAAATTATTCTTCAATAAACGAACTCAAAAAATTGGTCAAAAAAGGCACTCCCGTTATTGTTGATTGGTTTTCTCCGGAAGAAGGCGGTCATTATTCTGTGGTGGTGGGTTTCGAAAAAGATAATATTATTTTGGCAGATCCGCATTTTGGTAAATTTAAAAAACATAAAATTGAATGGTTTGAAGAAAGATGGTTTGATTTTCCTTTTGCGAACAAAGACCGCCGCATAAGAGAAATTATCGTTATATATAAATAGAAAATAAGGTTGAAAAATTGTTTTCATGTTTTAATGTTATAATGTTATAATGTTTTCATGATAATAGGCATTGACGCCTCGCGGGCGAATAAAAAAGAAAAAACAGGAACAGAGTGGTATTCCTACCACGTTATAGAAGAATTAAAAAAACTGGACACGGAGGGAGTTCAGTTTGTTTTATATTCCAAGGAAAAACTGGAAGGGGATTTGGCGGAGCTGCCCAAAACTTGGAAAAGCAAGGTTTTGCGCTGGCCGCCCGGGAAGCTTTGGACGCAGTTTCGTTTTTCCTGGGAAATGCTTTGGCACAAGCCGGATATTTTATTTGTGCCGGCCCACACCATTCCCTTGATTCATCCCGCCCGTAACGCTTCGCGTAGCGAGGCGGGCAGGCCGAAAAAGACGATTACCACTCTTCACGACATTGGTTTTCTAAAATATCCCGAGCTTTATTCCAAACTGGAAATTGCCTATCACCGATTTTCCGCGCGTTTTGCCCTTGCACACGCCGCGCATATTATCACTGTCTCCGAATTTTCCAAAAAGGAAATGATTGATATTTACGGGAGCGATCCAAAGAAAATTTCCGTGGTTTACAATGGCTATGATGATACCCGTTATAGGATTTTGCCGGAGGAACGGGTGAAGGGAGTTTTGGAAAAATATAAGATCAAAAAGCCGTATCTTCTTTTTGTCGGACGTTTGGAGGAAAAGAAAAATGTTTTGGGAATTGTGAAGGCCCTGGCAATTTTGAAAAAGTCATCAGAATTGAAGCCCTACACTCCGCAGTTAGTTCTTGTGGGCAATCGCGGCTATGGTTATGAAAAAATAAAGGCGGAGATTGAAAAAAATAATTTAGGCGATTCTGTTCTTGAACTCGGCTGGATTGATAAGGATGAATTGCCGGCGCTTCATAATGGAGCTTCAGTTTTTGTTTTCCCGAGTTTTTATGAAGGCTTTGGCATTCCCGTGATTGAAGCCATGGCTTCGGGCACGCCGGTGGTTGCTTCCAGCGCGGCTTCTTTGCCTGAAGTAGTGGGAGACGCCGGTGTGATTATTGATCCGGAAAAACCGGAGCAGATTGCCGAAGCTGTGGAGAAGATTTTGGATAATGAAGATTTTAGAAAAGATTTGATAGAAAAAGGTTTTGTTCGCGCCAAAGAATTTTCCTGGGAGAAGTGTGCCAAAGAGACTTTTGATATTATTAAGAATATTTAAAACAAAAAAAGACGGCATAGTGAAGGCCGTCATTTTGTTTTGGTGAGAGGTTTTATTTTTTTGTTTCGGCTTTGATTTGAAGCAAAACATCTTCGGGATGAGGCAAATGCTCTTCTTCTCTTATTTTATCTATTCTTGCCTCGGTTTCCCTTATGATTCTGGCCAATTCATCCTCTTCAATAAGAGGGCATTCTTTTATTTCCATGTTTTCCTCGCAATGGTTATTGCTATTATTTTAAAATATCAAACAAATTGAGTTTTAGTCAAATTTGAGATATAATTTAATAAAGAGAATTTTGATAATCGAATAACACTTTGAAAGAGGAGTTTGACAATAATGGAATTGATAATGGCAGCTTTACTTTTTGTGTTGGTTGTGGAAGGATTTAATTCCATAAATAGAAAAATCAACGGCGGACCAACTTTTCTGGACGAAGTTTATATGGAGATTTTTCCGGTGTTTATTTTGGGAGCACTTGTTTATTTATCAGTGAAATCAGGTATCTGGATGTATGAATATGCGGGGAAATTATCCGTCGAATACGGGGCCTTTAATGCTTGGTTGATTCAAGCTATAATCGGGGCCATTATAATAATGGGAGCGGTTTTGATGGTGATTTATATGAACGCCAAAGCGGACAAGGAAACAAAATAAAGTTCAAAACCCTACGGTTAACCGGGTCGGAAACATCCGACCTTTTTTTATTGTAAAATTGTAGTGCTTGTGTTATAATTTTTTATATGATAGATGATGTGTCAAGTGAAAATTTTGATATAATCGGGCACAAAAATATTATAGATTTTCTAAGGACAAGCGTAAAAAATGATCGCCTGGCCCATGCTTATTTATTTTTCGGGCCGCATGGAGTAGGTAGAAAGAAGGTGGCTCGAAATTTTATTTTATCCCTTTTTTGTGAAAATGAAAACAAACCCTGCCTTCGCTGTCGTTCCTGCAGTCAAATTATAAAAAATATTCACCCCGATATTTCAAAGTTAAAAAGAGATACGGAAAAGAAAAATATTTCCGTGGAACAGGTGCGTGAGCTTTTGGAGAGGTTAAGCATGGGATCTTTTTTGAATAGCTACAAAATAGCGGTTATTGAGGGCGCGGAAGATTTGAGCGCCGGAGCCGCGAATGCTCTTCTTAAAACTCTGGAAGAGCCGACGCCGAAAACCATTTTAATTTTAATAAGCAATTCCCTTAATTCTTTTCCGGAAACCATACGCTCTCGCTGCCAAGTGATAAAATTTTTACCGGTTGCCGAGCGTGAGATTTTTGATTATTTAAAAAATAGAGGTCTTTCTCGTTCGGAAGCTGAGGATTTGGCGCACCTTGCCTTCGGCCGTCCCGGAATCGCGGTTAATTTTTTGGAAAATAAAAACCTGTTCGCTGAGTACAAAGAACAAGTTGAGGAATTTATAAAATTGGCCGGGGGAGATATTACCGAGCGTTTTAAAATAATAAATGAAATCGCCAGTATAAAATATGACAAGGGAGATATGGTGCCGCGTTTGACGGCCAAGCTTGAAATTTGGTCTGTGATTTTGCGGGATCTTTTATTTATAAATTTGGATAACGTAGAATTTATAAGCAACCGTTTTATTTCTTCCCGTCTGGAACAGCTCGCCAAATCATACACGCCCGAAAAGCTCCTGGAGCTTTTAAAAGATATTAAAAAAACCGGAGAATATTTGCGGCAAAACGTAAATCCAAAGCTTAGTTTGGAAAATTTCGCGCTTAACCTTTAAAAAATAAATAGCTTGTAAATAACTATTATTTAAAGATTTTATGAAAACAAGAATTCTAACTTTACTTCTAATTTTATCTTCGCTCGTGATTATGGGGCAGGGCTGTCCCATTAGTTTTAACCGCGGCGCGGATGATGGCGGAGTTTTTCGCTCTACCAACAAAGGAGATGATTGGGAAAGAAAGGTGGCGCTTTTGTCGGTAAGCGAGCCTCAAACCATAGGAAATGTTAATGTTAATTCTTTTGAGCTTGATCCCTCGGATTCCAATACTCTATATGCTGCTACCAACCGCGGAGTTTTTGTAAGTTATGACAATGCTAATTCTTGGATGCAAATCAGGCCTTTGGCCGGCAGCAATATTACAGACATTGCCGTAGACCCAAAAGATAAATGTAATATTTACACCGCTATAGGAAACCAGATTTATAAAAGTGAGGACTGCGGTAGAAATTTTGGGCGGCCGATTTATAATGATCCGCGGACAAACAACCGTATTACCGGCATAGATATTGATTCATTTAATCCCATGATAATTTATGCCGGGACTTCCGAGGGCGATCTTATCAAAAGTCTGGATGGCGGTAAAAGCTGGAAAACCATAAATAGATTTAATAATGAAATAATGGAGGTTTTGATTGATCAAGATAATGACACCAGGATTGTATATGTAGGCACAAGAAACAGAGGTGTTTGGCGTACTATTGACGCCGGAGGAGAATGGGAGTCTTCCGAAGATGTTTTGAGAGAGTATCCCGGCGGTTTGGAATTTAGAGAAATGGTTTATCATAAAAATCGTTTAGTTTTAGCTACCAAATATGGATTATTTATGAGCGCACCCGGAGATGAATGGGCTAATTGGCAGCCTATTGATTTAATTGAACAACCGGGAACGGTATTTATAAGATCATTGGCAATGAGCCCGCAGAATCCCGATGAAATTTATTATGGGACTGATACGACTTTTTACCGTACAACCGATGGAGGCAGGAATTGGTCAAACCAAAAATTACCAACCAGTCGTTCGGCGACCGCTCTGGCAGTCCATTTGACAGAAACGAATGTTATCTATATGGGAGTCACAAAATTTGAGGAGTAATTTATTATTAAAAAATAATTTGCAATTTATATGAGTGATTTAATAGATCAATACAAGGAGGAACTTGGAGGAGTTATTGATTATTTAAAAAAAGAGATATCAAGTATTAGGACGGGTCGAGCCAACCCCCAGATTCTTGATAACGTGCAAGTGGATGCTTATGGAACAAAAACCCCGCTGAACCAAGTGGCAAGCATCAGCGTTCCCGAAGCTCGCACTATTGTCGTCGAGCCTTGGGATAAAAATATTATAAAAGACGCGGAAAAAGCGATTCGTGAAGCCAATATTGGCGTTAATCCCGTAAATGAAGGAAATATTGTTCGTTTGACCGTGCCACAGCTTACTGAAGAAAGCCGCAAAGAGCTTATCAAAATGCTAAATGAAAAATTGGAACAAGCGCGAATTAAATTGCGAAGTTTGCGCGATCGAATAAAAGAAGGTATTCAAAAAGCCGAGAAAAATAACGAAATTACCGAAGATGATCGTTTTAAGCTGCTTAAAGAATTGGATGAAACAATTTCCGATTATAATAAAAAAATAGAAGCCATAGGAGAGGAGAAAGAAAAGGAAATAATGACCGTTTAGAAATTAGAAACTTGAAATCGAATATTTTTGAACAAAATTAAATTATTTTCTATGAGGAATGAAGAAGCAAAAATTTATGCTTTTCCCGAAAAGTCGGCTTCAGCTAAAAAAGAAATAAAAGGCGAGGGTGAAATTTTAGAATTCCCCGATCGCGGAAAGAAAGAGAGAAATAAAAAAAGAAAGCTAATTGAGAAATTGAATAAAAAATTGGAAGATTTTGGTGAAGCTATATATTTAATTGTTCAAAGTATTGAAAGAAATGAAGATATGGTTAAAAAATTAAAAAATGATTTTCAAGGTAAAATTGTAGATTTTAAAGAAGCTAAGGAGATTCGGGGTTATATAGATACTATTGAAGAAATTATCAAAGATGAAAAGAATAAATTGGAAGATTTTAAGATTAAATATGAAAAAATCAAAGAAGATATTGCAGCGGTGGAGGAAGCTATAATAGATCACTAATTTATACGAATGAATGTTGATAGATTGTTTGTTGATTTGTTAGATTGGTGATTTATAAAAATTAGTAATAATTAGTAAAAATTAGTGTATGAAAAAAGAGGATAAAATGGAAAAAATAGTTTCGCTTTGCAAGCGGCGTGGGTTTATTTTTCCCGGGTCGGAGATTTACGGCGGTTTTGCCAATTCTTATACTTATGGCCCTTATGGAACTGAATTGAAAAATAATATAAAAAAATTATGGTGGAAAATGTTTGTGCATGATAGGGCTGACGTAGTGGGTCTTGACGGACCGATTTTGCTGCATCCACGGGTTTGGGAGGCTTCCGGGCATACGGAAGGATTTAATGATGCTATGGTGGATTGTAAAAAATGCAAGAAGAGATACCGCGCCGATGTTTTAGTCGAAGAAGAGACCGGCAAAGATTTGGAAGGGAAATTGGATGAGATGACCAAGGTTTTAAAAACAGGAAAAATAAAATGTCCGAATTGCGGCGCTTCCGACTGGACTGATGTGCGTGTTTTTAACATGATGTTTAAAACCGAGATGAGCGGCATTGAAGAGCCGGTTTACCTGCGTCCGGAAACAGCCGGGGCGATTTTTATTGAATTTAAAAATATTTTGGATTCCATGCGCGTTAAAATTCCTTTTGGCGTGGCGCAAATCGGCAAGGCCTTTCGCAATGAGATTATTGCCGGCAATTTTATTTTCCGCTTGCGTGAATTTGAACAAATGGAAATAGAATATTTTATCGACCCCAAAGCAAAATGGGAGAAGTTATTTGAAGAGTGGCTGAAATTGCAAGAAAAATTTGCTATGAAGCTCGGCGCCGGTAAAAAAGATTTACGCCGCTATGAGCATCCAAAGGAAAAACTTTCCCATTATTCAAAGAAAACAGTGGACATTGAATATAATTTTCCGTTCGGGTTTAAAGAATTGTACGGCTTGGCGCATCGGGGCGACTTTGATTTAAAACAACACAGCGAGGAATCCGGAAAAATGCTTGATTATATTGACCCCAAGACTAACAAAAAATATATTCCACATGTCTTGGAGCCGACTTTTGGTTTGGATCGCAGTATTTTAGTTGCCTTAGCTTCAGCCTATAACGAAGAAAAGGTGGAGGACGGTGAAAGAGTGGTTATGAAATTTCCGGCGGATCTCGCGCCGATTAAAGTGGCGGTTTTCCCCTTGCTTAAGAATAAGCCCAAACTCGTCAAAAAAGCCACGGAAGTTTTTGATATGCTTAAAGATGAATTTGTCTGCGAATTTGATGACAATGGAAATATTGGAAAACGCTACCGCCGGCAGGACGAAATTGGCACGCCGTTCTGCGTGACTGTGGATTTTGACACCCTTGAGAAAGATAATACCGTTACCGTCCGCGATCGCGACACTATGAAACAGGAAAGAATTAAAATTGAGGAATTAAAAGAATATTTAACAAATAAACTAAAATAACAATTGACATTTGACTATTGACCATCAATGTTTTAAAAAGTCAAAAGTTAAATGTTAAATGTCAAAAGTTATGAGTAAAGCATTAATCATAATTGATTTGGAAAAAGGCTTTATGAATGATTTGACGAAAGATCTGCCCGGGAAGATTAAGAAATATCTGGGAGAGAATAAAGATAAGTTTGATTTGGTTTTATTTACCCAGTTTAAAAACCACAAAGGCAGTAATTTTGACCGCCTCATGGAATACGAAGATTTTATGAAGCCGGAAGAATATGATATCGTGCCGGAATTACAAGAGTTTGTCACCAAAGATAATTTGTTCGTGAAAGATACTTATGGCAGTTTTGTTGATGATCGTGTTTTAAACGCTCTCAAAGAAAAGGGGATAGAGGAAGTCTACATCATGGGAATCCAGACCGAGAATTGCGTTCTTACTTTTGCCCGCGATGCTTTTGACCGGGGCTTTAGAGTGTTTGTCATGAAAGATTATTGCGGATCGGATGCTAGCACGGAGTCGCACAAAGCGGCCTTGAAAATTATTGAAGACAACATCGGAGAAATTATTTAAAACAATTGACATTTGACTATTGACCATTGACCGGGACTTGTAGTCAAATGTTAGTTGTCAAGTGTCAAAAGCAAAAAAGTATGGAGGGAAATTTTAACAAGAAATTTAGATTTAGGAATTTTCAAGTTTATAAAGATTCCAGAATATTTTGCATCAAAGTTAAAAGATTATCAGAAGTAAAATTTCCGAAAGAAGAAAAATTTGGATTAACTTCACAATTGTTAAGGGCTGCGTATTCAATAATTTTAAGGGTCTTGCCCAGCAAATTATGATATAATTGCTGGAAAGACCTATGAAATA
>CAYZWC010000012.1:0-11583 GCA_964482065.1 uncultured Gammaproteobacteria bacterium
ACCTTACAAATTAGAATTAATTAAGTGTGAATTATGTTCATGGACTTGAACAGACTTATATAATTATTTCTATATATTTTTACCTAAAATTAGCCAAAAATGATAAGAATAATCTTCATGGGAACTTCAGACTTTGCAGTTCCCTCTCTGGAAAAATTAATAAATAATAAATCCTACGAAATCGTAGGCGTTTTTACGCAGCCGGATAAACCGGTTGGCAGGAAGCAAGAATTAACACCAAGCCCGGTTAAAAAACTTGCTCAAGTGAATAATTTGCCAATATTTCAGCCGGAAACTTTAAAAAACAAAGAGGCGGAAGAACAAATTAAAAAATTGAATCCTGATGTGATTATCGTGATTGCCTACGGACAAATCATTCCACAAAATATTCTTGATATTCCAAAATTCCAAACTCTAAATATTCACGGCTCGCTTCTGCCGAAATATAGAGGCGCCTCCCCTATCCAGTCAGCTATCCTAAATTGCGAAAAAGAAACCGGCGTTACTATTATGCTTTTGGATAAAAAAATGGATCATGGACCCGTTTTAACTCAAGAAACAGAAGCTATAAATTCTAATGACACTTATGAAACCCTTCATGAAAAGCTGGCAAACTTGGGAGTGGAACTTTTGGAAGAAACTTTGCCGAAGTGGTTCTCGGGAAAAATTACTCCACAAGAACAAAATCACGACGAAGCTACTTATACAAAAATTATCACCCGCGAGGATGGTAAAATTAACTGGAAAAACACAGCAGAAAAAATTGATTGTCAAATCCGCGCTTTTGATCCATGGCCCGGAACTTTTACTCTTTGGAAGGGCAAGAGGTTAAAAATAAAAAAAGCCCGGATACTTGATCCGAACATCGGCTGTGTTGAAAGTGATATTGGAAAAACTTTTAAAACCGCTGGCGATGAATTGGCGATAAACTGCGGCCAAGGTAGTTTAGTCTTAGAAACAGTCCAATTGGAAGGAAAAAAAGAAACCAGCGGTGAGGAGTTTATTAAAGGCTATCCTGAAATTTTAAATTCTTCCTTGCTAGATAAGTAATGGAACGCTGATTTCCATAATTACCATGATTTACTAAGATATAAATCATGGGCTCTCAGGGAGATCGTGGTAATCAGCGTTCTATCTTATTTTCAAAAACTAAACCCTCGGCTGAAGCCGGGTAGAATAAACCTCCAAAATAACCCCCGTAAGCATAATATAGCCAATTCCTAATGGATGATTCATATATGGGCTAAAAATGCTCGTAGAAGCCACTACAACGAGCCCCAGGACCAATCCCCAGGCGAGAAAGCCTGTTTTTTCTTGGGTAAACTGTTTAACAACACCAAATCCCTCTTTAAACAATTGCCATAAAAGTAAGAGGTAAAAAGCAAGCCCCAAGGCGCCGAGCTTTAGCCAAATGTCCAAATATCCCCATTCAAAAGCATAAGTTGTATAAATTCCGTCGCTTATCTCCAGAATCCTCGGATCTTGCGATTTATAAGTTACGGTTTTTCCAAAACCCGCTCCGATTATAGGGGCGCTTTTTATTTCTTTCCAAAGCTCTGGTAAAAGTGCCCAACGAGAAGCTCCGGCGGCGTCAGTAAGTGAAGTTGCTCGATCCTCAAGCATAGCCGCATTAAATCCTCCGCCTTCACCATAGGGAAAATTAATTATTCCATACATCAGCCCCACTGACAAAATTGCCAAGGCGATGAAGTATAAAGCGGTTTTTGCTATAAACTTAAATCCATCTCGATAAAAGTATATCCAAGTGATTAAGAAAACTATTGAGGTTATAAATCCGCCGACCCAGAAACTTCTTGAAAAACTTATTAAACAAACTGCTATATTCGCAATAGTAAAAAATGAAATTAAAATAAAATTTTTATCCTTAAATATTGGATGCCTGCCCGCCGAAGAGGCGGGTTGAATATTGTCTTTCTTAAATAAGTAAATCAAGAGACATAGTAGAATGAATAGAAAAATAAGATTGAAGATTTGGGATTGGATGAAAATACGGGAATAGCCGCTTTCAAAATAAGTAATCTCCCCCACCCCGGTATTTCTAACCCATTTGTAAATCGGATAAAGCAGCTCACTAATCTGGTGTGAAAAAATAAAAAGCAGGGCAAAAGTTTTTAAGGCCAAGGACAAAACTGAAGCGGAGAGAACCTGTAGCGCACGAGACACTTGTTCTTTTGACTTGATAACATCATACAACGGAAAAACCAAAGCAAAGTACCACCAGGCATTGGAATCAAAAAAAGCATTGCTAAATTCATTGCGCAAAAATCCGTACGCCATTGCCCAGCCGATAGCTATAAATAGTAAAATATAATACCAAAATAATTTGGACTGCCGTAGGGCGGTTTTTCTTGTCTTCAAGAATCCCAAAAACCAAACTGCCATAACAATCAAAAATAAAGCAATACGAAGCGAGACAACCGTGCCATGGTAATCAAAGAAAAATAAATACCCTTTGGAACCGACAAAAAGCTCGGCGAGCAATATATAAATACCATATTCCAGCTTTACAAGCGACAAAATAAGCGCGGCAAGGACAACGGCAAAAAAGGCGAGATAATTAACCTCGGTAAATAAATATCCCAAAAGCGAAATCACTTCTACAAAAAGAAGCGCGACAAAGGTTATTTTAAAATATTTTCCGAATAATTGCATAGTAAAGATAATGGAACGCTGATCTCCATGATGACCATTATTTACCAAGATGCAAATCAGGGGTTATCAGGGAAATCGTGGTAATCTGCGTTCTATTTTTTAAAAAGATGTTTCTTGAAATAAGTTAAAGCGGACTTAAAAAATAATCTCTGTTTTTTTACTACCCCCTGCTGGGCAAAACTCTTGCCGCCATGATGGATGATTTCCGCGCCGGGGTAAAAAATTACTTTATAATTATTGTTCCAAACCCGTTTGCAAAAATCAACCTCCTCAAACCAGATAAAAAAATCTTTATCCAAGAGACCAATTTTCTCAAATATCTCTTTCCTAACCATCATAAAAGCGCCCATAACCTGATCAACTTCCCGGTTCTTATTATAATCAAAATCAACCGCCAAATACTTTTGGATTGATTTTAGTTTGGGAAAAATTTTCGGCAGTTTTAAAAATATCAAAAGTATCGGCCAGAGAGTCGGAAAGCGGCGCACCGACGGCTGTAAAGTTTTGTCCGAATTAAAAACCCGCGAACCCATCACTCCGCACTCCGGATGCTCGTCCATAAACTGTATTGACTTTTCCAAAGAGTTGTCCAAAATTTCTGCATCGGGATTTAGGAGTAAAATATATTTGCCCGTCGCTTTTTCTATAGCCTGATTATTTGCCGCGGCAAATCCCCTATTCTCTTTATTCACAATCAAATTTACTTTGGGAAATTTTTCCATAAGCATTTCCACGCTGCCATCCGAGGAATTATTATCAACCACAAAAATTTCAATATCCAAATTTTCCGAAGCAAAATAAATTGACTTCAGACATTTGGCTAATAAATCCTTAACATTCCAATTTACTATAACTATTGACAAATCCATATTTTAGCTAATTTTAAATAAAAATTTAAGCTTTACTCTTGACAAAATCAAGAAAATATGTTATTATAAAATGTAATTTTGTTCACAGATCGCGATCACGAGGAGGTCAAAATGGCCAAAAAAGAAATCTTGATAGAAAGAATGGGCAGAATTTTAACCATTTTTTTTAACAAAAAGTGGAAAAATTATGCATTCTCTTCTGCAGATGATGCTAGGAAAGCGGAAAAGGCCATCAGAGACACTTTGTTATTCAGCGGCGACTGGAAAATCGAGCCAGCCAACGCCAAAATCCGCAACCACTTCATCCAGGAATCGCCGGACTGATCATCTTTCCGTTCACATTCGACATGCCCTGTGCGCACACGCGCAGGGTTTTTTGTTTTAACTATGATTTATATGATTATCTGATGGGCTGTGATTTCTTTTAGTAATCATAGTTCTCATCTAATAAAAATAATCATAATTTTTCATTATTTCAAATGATGTTTCTTTTCAATTATCTCTTTGGCTTTTTCATACTTATCAATTCCTTTCGGCTTCCAGCCGAGGCTATTCCACGGCACTTTATAAAAAATCTTCGGCATCCAGCTGCTCATTGTCCCCTTGCCGACTACTTTAAATAACATATGCGGAATCCAAACGCCGTGATGTCCTTGCTCCATCATCGTGAGCCAAAGGTCCCAGTCCTGAAATTTAGTTAACGACTCATCCCAGCCGGAGACCGGAAAATGCTCGCGGCGAATCAAGGAAGTGCTATGGATATAATTTACTTGTTTTAATTTTTCGGCATCAAAAGGCCACAAGCGAAATCTTTTCCCGGAAAATTTAAACGATGAATAAGCATAAGAAGCTTCAGTATTATTAAATAAATAATACATCATTTTTTCAAGACAATCGGGACGCATTACAACATCCGCATCGCAAAAAAGCAGATATTCGCCTTTGGCTTCCCGAAGGCCCCTGTTTCTCGCCGCCGGCGCTCCCTTATTCTCCTGATTTACTATTTTTATTTTATTTAAAAAAATCTTTAAAATATTTTTGGTATGATCCGTGGAGCCGTCATTAACTACTATTATTTCATAATCTTTATAGGTCTGATCAAAGATGCTGTCTAGACATTTTTTTATGGTTTTTTCGGCATTCCAGGCCGGAATTATGATACTTATTTTAGGATGTATTGACATATTTTATTTATTATGTTATTATTTAATGTTAAAATTTTAATACAAACATTTTCAACTCAAAAAAAAGGAGGAGCAAATGAATAAAACAAAAAGATACGTATTGAAAATATTTTGAAATTTACCGCTCCCAGGGCGGGAGAAATTGCCACGGCCGACCGAAAAACGGAAAATGGAGTGACAGTATGCAGCACTCTTACCAAGGTGCTGGGTATCGGCACGGTAAAGTCCGTGGAGCTGAAAAGGATTTCCAACACCGAGGTGGAGGTAACCATCCACACATTCTAAAAACACGCTAATCTAATCTCATCGCATGCTCTTCTCTACTGAGGAGAGTTTTTTTATTTACACAAAAACCTCTCCTCTATCCTTTTCTTTCCCTCTTCACTTAATTTTTTATATAAATGTTCATCACTAAAAATATTTATAACCGCTTCTTTTATTTTATCAATATTTTCCGGAGGTACCAAAATTCCGCTCACTCCATTCTCTACAGCTTCACCCGCTCCCCCACTCTCGCTCCCGATCACCGGCTTATGAAAATAATTCGCTTCCAAATACACCATACCAAAACCCTCAACATCTTTATTTTCAAGTTCCCGCGGGATCATTATAAAGCAATCCGCGACAGAATAAAACGCCGGCAATATGCTGTCCTCTACCCTACCTGCGAAAACCACATTATTTTCTAGATTATTTTTCTTTGTTAAAGCTTCAAGATTTTTTCTATATTCCCCGTCGCCGACTACCAAATAAACCAAATTCGGAATTTGTTTTAAAATTTTAGGCAGTGCTTCAATAACTTTATCATTTCCCTTTCTTTCCACGAGCCTTCCAACGCTAAGCAATATTTTTTTGTTATTTAAATTATATTTATCGCGTAAATTTTTTATTTCTTCTTCACTTGGCGCTTTGTAATCTTTTGGATTAAGGCAGGGATAGATAATTTTTATTTGGTCTTCGGGGATACCGATTTTAATCAATTCATTTTTTGTATACTTACTATTGGCGATTATCTCACCGGCATTTCGCAAAATCCGCTTCATCCATTTGAATTTTCTACTTGAGCTTTGCGGATTTTTTATATCAAGCCCATGAGTATAAACTCGGTATGGAATTTTTAAAAATTTTTTAAAAAACAAAGCGACATAACCAACCGGCAGGACATGGCTGATTTTCAGCTTTTGGATCTTTTCTTTTTTAATGATTACAAATACATGCCAAAAAATCGGCAACCACTTTGGCCAAAAATATTTGAATAATAATTTCTTCCGGTATATTTTATAATTTTGTATTTTGTCAAAATCCGCCTCCGCTGAAGCTACGGCGGACAAGTCCGTATCCGCTTTTGGCGCTAAGACAACTATTTCTTCCGAAATTTCACAAATATTCTTCAGATATCGTGCCACACCTCCCACATTTGGCGGAAAATCAATTGTGATTAATAATTTTTTCATTTTTATTTAAAAATCTATATTTAATAATTATAGAACGCAGATTACCATGATTTCCCTGATGATCCCTGATTTATATCTTGGTAAATCTTGGAAATCGGTGTTCCATTGTATTTAGCATGTAATTATTTAAAAAAATTTAAGCTATTCTTTCTTTTTTAAAAATAGAGGCAAGAATTTTTTTCAAATCTTCTCTACCAATAGCGCGCAAAATAATTGCCACGGCAAAGAAAATTAGGGCACCGATAGGAATTAAAATCATAAAATTAACAAATTCTTTGAGGTATAAAATAACCCCGCCCATTATTATAGCGGAAAAAAATATTTTAAAAGTAAAAAGGGCTAATTTCTTTTTGGTATAAGGCGCCACTTTCGGCGTCCAATACATTCCCAGCGCAAATAAAAGCGTGTGACTCGTAAGAGCGGCAACGGCCGCTCCCACGATATTAAACTTCACAATCAAAAATAAATTCAAAATTATATTTACGGCGGTTGAAATTCCCATATTAATCGTATTGGTTGTTTGCTTGTCGCAAGCGTTTAGAAGCGCGCCCACCGGAAAATTCAAAAATATGGGAATCAAAGCAAAAATTAAAATTTGAAGCGGTAATATTGAAGGCGAATATTCCGTTCCATAAATATTAATGATAATTTTGTCAGCCAAAGAAGCGATACCTACGGCGGTCGGAACTGATATTATCATAAGATACATGGCCGCGCGTTCAAAGGTCCCGGCCAATTTTTCTTTGGAAGTCATAAAATAGGCGCTAAAAGCCGGATAAAGCGAAGCGGAAAAAGCGAGTGGTATAAACTGCAAGGCAAAAGTAATTTTAAAAGGCACGCTGTACCAACCCACATACTCATCGGTTGTCAAAATGGAAAGCAGAACGGAGTCAAAAAAATTAACTTTTACAAAAATACCCGCCAAAGCAAAAGGTACCGCTATTTTAAATAAAAATTTTAAAACTTTTTTATCAAAACGGAAACGCGGTTTTAATTTGAGTTTTTTTATTATCAAAAAAGAGGAAAAGAAAAAATTAAACAAGCTGTTGGCCATTACCGCCAATATCAAAAAATAAATCGGCCAGCCAAAATAAAGCGCCGAGCCCCCAACAAGCAAAGTCAAAAACTGCCCGATTACCACGCCCATGGCTTCATATTTCAAATTTTGTTTAGAGCGAAAAACGGCGTAAAAAATCAAATGGAAAGAATCCAAAACCATAATTATCGCCGCCAAATAAACCAACTGCCGAGTAATATCGGGATAATCAAGTAAATTAATTACCAGGGCCACAGCTCCTGCGGATAACGCCGAGAGGATAAGCTTTACTCCCAAAATATTATTTAGAAATTCAGATAAACGCTCTTTACGCCTTGACGCCTCGCGGATTAAAACCGGGGAAAGACCCAAATCTACAAAAATCGAAAAAACGGTGGTAAAAGAAAGCGCGAAAAAATATTTTCCCGTATCCTCCACTCCGGCAAAACGCGCAATTAGAGTAAAATAAACAAAGGACAACATTTTTTGCCCTACAAAAGCAGCTGTGAGATAAGCGGTATTTTTAGCTATTTTCCCCGATCCATCTTTTGCCATATTGTCTTATTTTATCGTATTTTCCACTCTTTGGCAATTTCTTAAAATAAGTAAAAAATGTTATAATTTATTAATAATAACGGGTTCGAAAATTACATTTTAATTAAATAAAAATAATTTAAAAAAATTATGAAAAAAATCGTGAATTTTATCTGTCTTGCTTTTTTGCTTTTCACAGCTGTCCTGCCCGCGTCCGCGGCCACATTTGAAGCCAATGATGAATACTATCTGCCGGAGGAAGATGTTGTGGAGGGAAATCTCTATTCGGCCGGAAGTATGTCAATAGTGGGTGGCGAAATAACCGGTGATCTTTTTACCGCCGGAGGTAATGTAACTGTAAACGGAAAAATCGGCAAAGATGCCGCTGTGGCCGGCGGAACAGTGATCATTAATGCCAATATCGGCGAAGATCTTAGGACCGCTGCCGGAAATCTTACCATCGACGGCGAGATTGGCGGAGAAATTTTGGCTGTAGGCGGATATGTGATCGTTTCCGCGGACACAGAAAAAGATGCGGTGATAAACGGAGGAAGAGTGGTTATAACCGGAAATTTTAAAAATAATCTAATTGTTAATGGAGGCGAAGTATTAATCAAAGGAAAAGTGGATGGACACACAAAAATAAATGCTGATTCAAAGCTGACTATCGCCGAAAACGCGGTAATCGGAGGTATCCTTGATTATTCTTCTCCCACCGAAGCGGAAATAAAAGACGGAGCCGAAATCAAAGGCGAAATAAAATATACCGCCTTAAAAAAACCCACGCAAAAAGAATTTGCCCGAGACATGCGTGAATTTTTTGCCGGTATTTTTACTCTCAAACTTCTAACATCTCTCATATTTGGAGCTGTTCTTTTTGCTTTATTTGGTAAATTTATTGAAAAACTGGCCAAAGAATCAAAACAAAAATTCGGGATTAATTTATTAAAAGGATTGGCGGCTGTTATAATTTTGCCCATTGCCGCTTTAATTCTCTTAATAACAATTTTGGGAGCGCCTCTTTCAGCCATAACCGGTTTGGCTTTTGCTGTTTTATTACTGCTCTCCAAACCCTTGGCCGGCATTATTTTGGGAGGTCTTGTCTTTATGCTGTTCCAAAATTCCAAAACACCGGTAATAAATTGGTGGTCCGTAATTATAGGAATACTTCTTATGAATATTATAATCTTAATACCAATCATTGGATGGGTTGCTTACTTTGTATTTTTCTTGGCGGCTTTTGGAACATTGGCGGTAAATCTCTATCAAGGAGTTCTAAAATTAAGATAAATATTACAAATAAAAAATCTCCCTGAATACAATGGGAGATTTTTTATTTGATTAAGACTCTTTTTTAATTTCAACCATTGGTTCTTTTTCAAGCTTTATTTCCAAGCCACCAATCCATCCGGCAATCAAGTTGTAGAAAAAAGCACTAATTATTCCTCCGATAAAGCCCATAATGCCATAAAACACGGGCATTACTATAATAGCCCCCACCCCAAAGAAAGCCGCTGTCATATCGCCGTTCTCAGCGGAAAAACCTAAAACAGCGAAAAGGGTCATAAAAGCGCCGATAATAAGGCCAATTACCAAATAAAGCAAGCCTAAAATCTTTCCGGCGGAAAGTACACCTATTTTTTTAATTCTGGTCATAATTTTGCGTTAATTTTAAAATACCTGCTTTTATTTTAACATATTCTGCCAAAAACAAAAAACAGCCCATGGCGGACTGCTTTAATTGTTCCGGGTTTTTAGATGTTGATATCTTCGTATTTCATACCGGAAAGTTCTTCCAAGCGCTTTTTCCTCCCTTCTTTGCTCAAGGGCTTTTCCGTAGCCTCAACAACGCGCTTGGCACCGGTCCAATCCTCTCGTTTGTAGAAAGCTTGAAAAAGCTCACGTCCCCGATGATCGCGCCATCGAGCGTCGTAATTGGGATACCGCTCGGGATGAGAGGCAACATCATTTAGAAAGTCTTCGGCAACCGCCAAATCACCATTTTCCAAAGCCTTGAGAAAAGTGTCAGTATTTTTTACTTCCATTTTTTCTTTGTCCTCCTGTTCGGCCATGTTAATTGGAAATTGTTCTTTGTTCATTTATATTAAATTAACGTTTAGACCATTGCGGAGCGCGCCTGGCTCCCCGAAGCCCCGGCTTTTTACGCTCTTTCATTCTGGGATCTCTGGTAAGAAATCCTTCAGCTCGTAAAGCGGGCTTATATTCCTCGTCATGTTTTACAAGAGCGCGTGAAATTCCAAGCCTGGCCGCTTCGGCCTGACCGTTAGGACCGCCGCCTTTAACCACAATCGAAGCGTCAAATTTATTTTCTTTACCTATAGCCTCAAAGGGCTCGACTATTTTTTTATACTGATCCAAAAATGAAAAATATTCCCGATATGGTTTTCCGTTAATTACAATCTCACCCTTTCCACCCGGGAAAAGCCTTACTTGAGCGGTGGAAGTCTTTCTTCTTCCAACGGCATATATGTATTTTCTTTTTTCGGTTTTCTTTTCTTCAACCATAAAATATTAGCTAATGTGTAATCTTTTTATCATTTCGCTTCTTAATTTATTTTTGGGAAGCATATTCCAGACGGCTTTTCTCAAAACTTCGCCGGGATTTTCATCAAATAATTTTTTTAATTTTATTTCTTTAAGCCCTCCGGGATAGAGAGAATGGCGTCTGTAAACTTTTTGATCAAGTTTTTTGCCGGTAAACTTCACTTTGGAAATATTTTCAACATTTACAATATCGCCTCCATCCATGTTGGGCATAAATTCCGGCTTATTTTTGCCGCGCAAAATCACGGCAATCTCAGAAGCCAGCCTGCCGAGAGGCTTGTCGGTTGCGTCGATTTTATGAATTTTTCTTTCTATTTTTTTAGTTACCATATTTATCTGTTTTTAAAATCAGTATTACAAATTTTAAACCAATTCTATTTGAACAATTTTAGCACCGTCGCCCTGCCTGGTTCCCAGCTTGACTATTCTCGTATATCCGCCGTTTCTATCTTTATACCGCGGACCAAGCTCTTCCATAAGCTTTTTGACAGCGTTTTCCATATATAATTTTTTATGTAATTCTCTGCGGTCGTGCAAACTACCGCTTTTGCTTTTGGTTATCATCGGCTCCACAAAAGGCTTCAAAGCTTTTGCTTTGGCTTCGGTGGTTTTGACTTTTTCATAAATAATAAGACTGGCCGCCAAATTACGAAGCATGGCTTCGCGCGGAGCTTTAGCTCTGTCTAAAATTTTTCCTTTCTTTCTGTGTCGCATATATTATTTAAAAATTATTCTTCGGTTTCTTCATTATCGGTTTCCTTGGTTTCAGATTTTTTGGGACGCCCTCTTTTTTTGGGCTTCGGAGCTTCTTCTTCCTCTTCCTCAGAGACGGGCTCTTCCACTTTTAATTTTCCTTCAGCGCCTTCCAGAAGAATATTAAAATGATCTATTAAAATCCGAGTGGCTTCGGTAAATACATCTTTAGGGCTTACCGTCCCATCTGTTTCAATATCCAAAATAAGCTTATCATAGTTGGTAACCTCTCCCACACGAACATTCTCAGTCTTATAACCTATATTTTTAATTGGAGTAAAAATGGAATCAACCGAAATTGTTCCTAAATCAAGATCTTCATCTTCGCGCATCTCGCTGGTTACATATCCCCTGCCCTGACTCACTATAATTTCCATATCAAGCTCGGCATCTTTACTTGTTAATGTTGCCAAAACCAAATCGGGATTAACTATTTCCACGTCTGAAGATTTTGAAATATCACCGGCGGTCACTTTTTTCTCTCCACTAACCTTTAGCTCAAGTTTAACCGGCTC
>CAYZWC010000012.1:11593-19007 GCA_964482065.1 uncultured Gammaproteobacteria bacterium
CGTCGCTAAAAACCTTCATCCGTAGCTCTTTAAAATTCAAAACAATTTCCAAAATATCTTCTTTTACATTGGGAATTGTAGAAAATTCATGAGTGGCGCCTTTTATTTTTATGGCTGTTACCGCAGCTCCGGGCATGGAAGATAACATAACCCTCCTAAGAGCATTCCCCAAAGTTGTTCCATAGCCGTAATAACAAGGCTCTACGGTAATAGTTGCCTTGTTCGGATTTTTTTTATCTGTCGAAATGTCAACTTTGGAAGGAAGAATAATATTTTCCATAAGTTGTTAATTTAAAATTAATAATTTTATGTTATCTTGAATAAAACTCAATAATCATTTTGGTATCAATTGATTTCTTTAAACTCTCATCTACCGGATTTTTAATAACTTTTCCTTTTTTGGCCTCGGTATCCCAATTCAACCAATCCGCGACTTCATCCGGCTTCAAATTTTGCAAAACTTCTTGAAAATATTTAGATTTTTCAGACTTTTCGCGAATAGTTATCTCATCTCCCACTTTCACTTGATAAGAAGGAATATTTACTTTTTTACCATTAACATAAAAATGTCCATGGCTCACAAGCTGTCTGGCTTGAACACGATTTACAGCCAAACCCAAGCGATAAATAACGTTATCAAGACGCGACTCTAACAAATTTAACAAATTATCCGAAGTATCACCTTGTTTTTTAACGGCTTTGTCGAAATAATTTCTGAATTGCTTTTCTGAAATATTATAAAGAATTTTAGCCTTTTGCTTTTCCGCTAACTGCAAACCAAAAGTACTGAGCCTTCGGAATTTTTTTACACCATGAATTCCCGGAGGATAATTCCTCTTCTTGGCGGCCTTGGTCAAAGTAAGGCCATATCTTCTTCCTTTTTTTCTTGGATATAATCTCATAAATATTAAACTCTTCTCGGTTTTTTAGGACGACAGCCATTATGAGGTATTGGAGTCGTATCTTTTATTGATAAAACATTCAATCCGTTTGCGTTTAAAGCTCGAATAGCGGCTTCTCTGGCCATACCAACACCTTTTACAAAAACATTAACTTCCTTAAGTCCGTGCTCTTTGGCTTTTTCCACCGCATTTTTCACAATTATACCGGCAGCGTAAGGAGTGGCTTTTTTGGGACCCTTAAATCCGTTTTGCCCGGCCGAAGAAGAAGCAATTACATTCCCATTGGGATCGGTAAGAGTCACAATCGTATTGTTATAAGTTGATTTTATATAAGCGCATCCGGAAGGAACATTCTTGGCCGTTTTTTTCTTTTTACCTTTTGCTGTTTTGGGTTTGGATGGCTTCTTTTTTTCTTCAACGCCAATATCGGACGATTCAAAAATATCGTCTTTCTTTTCTTCCGAGATTTTTTTTGTTTCTTCTGCCATATTTAATTATCTTTTTTAAATCTGTAAATTAATCCGCGCACAAATATTATCTTTAAGTTTTTTGCATCGCGGCGGTACGACCACTACCCATGGTTTTACGAACATTTCCTCTGATGGTTCTGGAATTTGTCTTGCTTCTTTGCCCTCTGACCGGCAAACCTTTGGCATGACGAGCTCCTCTGTAAGCGCCTATTTCTTTTAATCTTTTTACATTTGACAAAACATCTCTTTTTAATTCGCCTTCAACGCGATATTGCTTCTCAATAATATCGGTTAATTTTTTTATTTCTTCATTGGTCAAATCTTTGGTTCTTTTATCGCGGGGAATTCCCGAAGCAGCCAAAATATTAGCGGCTCTTTTTCTGCCAATACCGTAAATATAAGTCAAAGCGACTTCTACTCTTTTTTCGTTTGGAATGGTTATACCTGCTATGCGTGCCATATTTATTTAATATATTAATTTAATCGTTGATATGTTATTTCTCTTATACCTATTTTTATATAAAAAATCAATTACTAATCATCAATTACTAATTATCCCTGCCTTTGTTTATGCTTGGGATTCTTGCAAATCACATAAACACGGCCTTTTCTCCGTATGGTTTTGCAATCTTTGCAAATTTTTTTTACTGAAGCTCTAACTTTCATAAGAGTATATAAAATCAGGATTTACAATAAAAAATATTTTTTCCAAATAAATTGTGTCAGTAGCGGTAAACGATCCGGCCTTTGGTAAGATCGTATGGAGTCATCTCCACTTTCACTTTATCACCCATAAGTATTCGGATACGGTTAACTCTCATCTTTCCGGATAAATGAGCCAAAATCTCATGACCGTTTTCAAGCTCCACCTTAAAGGTGCCGGCGGGAAGAAGTTCCACTACCTCGCCATCCATTTCGATGACGTCTTTTTTATTCTTTGCTACCATTGTAATAAAAAACAAAATTCACCGTAGACTAAAATTATCCCCAGATCAGGGATTTGATACTAATCTTACGGGAATTTTATTTATTAGTCAAGTATTTTTTATAATTTCTAAGCAATTATATTATAATTTAGTTTGTCAATTTTGTCAACACGCAAAATTATGGCTAATTTTAGCCAAAAAATTAATTATTTTAAAATAGCTTTAATACGTCTTATCCCGGCGCTTGAAGCTTCTTCTTTTTTGATTTTAAATTCTCCCAATTCTGAAATGTTATCCACATGTGGTCCGCCACAAATTTCTTTACTAAAATCGCCTATGGAATAAACTTTAACTTTATCACCATACTTATTATCAAAAAGGCCTATAGCTCCTGATTTTTTAGCTTCATCTACTGTCATTTCCTCGCATTTTACCGGCAAATCTTTTTTTATCTGTTCATTTACCAAATTTTCCACTTGCTTTTTCTCTTCGTCGGTCATTTTCTCTTCATGAGTAAAATCAAAGCGCAAACGCTCGGCCGTGATATTACTCCCGCGCTGTTCTACATGAGGACCCAAAACCCGACGCAAAGCTTCATGCAAAAGATGCGTAGCCGCATGCAGCTTTTTTGCTTCCTCGGAAGTTTCCGCCAAACCGCCTTTAAATTTTCCGGCGGACGCGGTTCGGGAAAGCTCCTGATGTTTTTTAAATTCTTTTTCAAACTCTTTTTTATTTATCTTTATTCCCTGTTCAGCGGCGAGTTCTTCGGTCATCTCCAAGGGAAATCCGTAAGTGGAAAACAAAACAAAAGCATCTTTGCCGGTAATTTCATCCATTTTGGAAAATTTTTTCAATCCTTTTTCCAAGGTTTTTTCAAAGCGGTTTTCTTCACCATTTAATTCATTTAAAATTTTATCTTTACTTTCTCGAAGCTCAGGATAGGTATCTTCGTATTCTTTTATAATAATTTCAGCAATCGGCGCGCAAACTTCGGATTTAATATCAATTCCAATCATCTTAGCGTAACGAACCGCGCGGCGAATCAAGCGACGCAAGACATAGCCCTGATCAAGGTTTGATGGAACAATGCCAACCGGATCGCCCAAAATAAAGGTAGCGGCGCGGACATGATCGGCAATAATTCTAATTTGTTTTTCATTGCCAGTTAAAATTTCCTCGCGGGAAACTCCTTTTTGATTCACGAGCTCAATAATCTTATCAATTATCGGAACAAATGATTCTATTTCATAAACACTTTTTTTACCTTGCAAAATAGCGGCTGTACGCTCCAGTCCCATGCCGGTATCAATATTTTTTTGTTTTAACGGTTCGTATTTGCCGTCCGGAGTTTTATTATACTGCATAAAAACATCATTCCAAATCTCCACCCAATTATCATCATCAGGATCAAAGTTTTTGGGCGGCTCACTCTCTCCGCCCCAATAAAACATTTCCGTATCCGGTCCTTGCGGCCCGGGATTTAATCCGCCGGCCGGCCACCAATTTTCATTTTTATCCAAATAAGCAATCCGCTCTTCGGGAATACCCAAGCTCTTCCAAACTTCGGCAGCTTCTTCATCTTTGGGAGCATCTTTGTCTCCGCCGAAAACAGATACAGCTAAAAAATTAGGATTCAAACCGAGCCATTTTTTATCGGTTAAAAATTCATAGCTATATTTTATGGCTTCTTCTTTGAAATAATCCCCAAGCGACCAATTACCAAGCATTTCAAAAAAAGTCAGATGCCAAGCATCACCCACCTCGTCAATATCCCCGGTTCTAATGCATTTCTGCACGTCCGCAAGCTTATCCCCTGCCGGATGTTTTTCTCCAAGCAAAAAAGGAACCAAAGGATGCATGCCGGCGGTAGTAAAAAGCACCGAAGGGTCGTTTTCCGGAATTAAAGAAGCCGAAGGGATAATAACATGTCCCTTCTCTTTAAAAAATTCAAGATATTTTTCACGCAGTTCATTTATAGTCATATTTATATATTTTAAGGCATTTAGCGTAATTTTGCAAGAATACATTTTATTGACGCCTTATATAACAAATTTTAAAATAGCGGTAAATTATAACATGACATCTTATTAGCATACAAACAATCCTTTTGGCCTTACAACCCGCAAATTCCACGCGGGTTTTTTAATACCAAAGAAAAACCCCGCTTTGTGCAAGATTTTCAAAAATTAAACAGCCCCCACTAATATAACCATGAGCGTCCCCATCTCGGAAAAGGCATGCATGGGCTAACCCTTTATCAAAAATACCTTAGTTTAGAGGTTAGAAAATGTCACCCTTGAAGGTAAACCATACAACCCCTTGACAAATTTTCCAAAATATGGTATAGTAATATATCGTACGTTTAATATAGCGTGTCTTATGGACACAAAACATTAACCCATTTTAATGACGCAGAGAGGAGGCTGCAAATGTGGAAAACCCAACTTTAGCCCCGGCTTGTCTATGATTCCCAAAGGATTATTGTTTCCAAAAAAGGAATCATATCCGATATCAAATCGGTAAAGGGTCCGCCGTTCGGCCGACCTGCCAACGCCATCAATAAAGACGATGCAACCGGCAATTGGCTGAAATTTACCCTTTGATAGGTTAGGGGCTGGCGCTAAGCGCTTACCGTGGTGAACACAAAAAAATCTTAATATTATATAAATATAATTGAGGTTAAACTCTACACCTCTAAGGAGATGCCATGGTACTCTTTTTTACTTAACTTTTTCTCCTGCCCAATAAACGCGATTAGATGACACTGGTGATGACGGATTGTTTTTTGGGAATCTTGGGCTGGAGAAGAGCGCTGTGGGCCTTTTAAGCGGCACAACAACCGAGATTGCATTTGCGGACAAAAGAGGCTTACCCGTCAAACCGGAACGCCTCCAAAAACAAAAAAAGACCGTAAACATCGATCTTTGGGCGCTGCTCGGGCCGAGGGGGACGAAAAGACATAATCGCCCCTTTTTTTATTTGTTGAAAATTAATGCATTTAAATCATTTAAAATTGTTATGTGTTTCATGCCTGCCCGCAGCGCTTCGCGTAGTGAGGCGGGCGGGTTACTTGTTATGTAACAATAATACCTCCCCCCAAACACTCTTTGCCTTGATACACAACCAAACACTGCCCCGGCGTAATCGCGCGCTCTGGTTTTTTAAACATAACTTTATAACCTTGTTTTGTTTTTTTAATCTCGGCGGTTTCCAAATTTTGCCTATAGCGTACTCTGGCTTTAACTTTTATCGGAAGCTTCGGTTCGTGCCCGGAAATCCAATGCATTTTTTTGACCAACAATTCTTTTTTATAAAGCAACAGATCTTTGGGATTTCTGGTAACTACAAGATCTCCGGTTTTAAAATTCTTTTCCACAACATAATAAGGACCTGTTCCGCCAATCTCTATTCCCCTTCTCTGACCAATTGTGAAAGGCTCCAAACCTTGATGTTGCCCTAAAACTTTTCCCTTAGTATCAACAATATTTCCCGGAGTGAATTTTATATAACGCTTTAGAAAGTCCTTAATATCCACCTCGCCAACAAAACAAATTCCTACGCTGTCTTTCTTTTCAGCGGTAATTAGTTCGTTCTTCTTTGCGATTTCTCGCACTTCTTTTTTGGTCAAATCTCCAAGCGGGAATAAAGTTTTCTTTAAAATTTTTTGGTCCAAGACGTAAAGAAAATATGTCTGGTCCTTGTCCTTATCTTTGGGAATTATTAACTTAAAAACTCGTCTCTTATCTCCTGTCTCCTGTCTCTTATTTGCATAATGTCCGGTGGCGATAAAATCTGCGCCTTCCCGAAGCGCTCGCTCCAAGAATAACTTAAACTTCACATCCTTATTGCACATTATATCCGGATTGGGAGTTCGTCCGGCTTTGTATTCCTTAATAAAATACTTTAAAACTTTTTCCTTATATTCTTTTTCAAAATCATAAGTTTTAAAAGGTATATCCAATTTAGCGGCCACGCGCATAGCATCCTGCCGTTCGGCCACCCAATTACACTCGCCTTTCAAATCCTTGGTATTGGACCAATTTTTCATGAAAACCCCCACAACGTTGTATCCCTGTTTTTTCAAAAGCAAAGCCGCCACGGACGAATCCACGCCACCTGACATTCCGACATATACGGTTTTTTGTTCTTGTTTTTTCATATCAACTAATATCATACAATAAAAAATCTTCTTTGGCAATCATAAAATGATATTTGCAATAATTTAAATGCTGTGATATAAAACTAATGGAGGATTGGTCTTTTAAATTGGGATTAGCTGAACCATCTGTAAGTCGAGAAAAGGAGAAAGCCATGGAAGTCAAATTCTATGGAACCAGAGGCTCAGTACCCATCGCTAACAAGGAAAGCATGGAAATCGGTGGCAACACTACCTGCCTCCAAATCAAAAGCCAGTGCCTGCCGGCAAGCACAATGCTCGTGGTGGACGCGGGTAGCGGGATCGTGCCTTTTTGCGCGGATACCCTCAAAGCAGGGGCAGCAGTTGAAAAACTGCACATTCTCTTCACCCACTACCACCACGACCACACCCAGGGTCTCCCGCTGACGCCCTTCACTTTTATGAAGGCTATTGGCATCACCTGCTGGGGCCCGGCGGTGGAAAGCAACGGACGCAAGGGAACGGGTCCGAAGGATATCCTCGAAGGAATCCTGAAACCACCGTTCTTCCCCGTCCACTACTCGAAGGTCGGATCGCACTTCGACTACAGGAATCTCCCCTACCCCGAGATCAAGGTCATCCTTGTGCACCCGCAAGGGGGTGTCAAGCAGATGACCCTCGACCAGTTCGAGAGGTTCGAAAAGGAAGGAAAGCTTTTCCCCATCGGGAAGGGCAAGTACGCTCGAAACGAGTGCCTGGTCATCCGGATGGCAAAAGCGTTTCATCCGGACATGACCATCTCGTACCGTTTCGAGGAAGGACCGACTGGCAAGGTCTTCGTGTTTCTCACGGACCACGAAAACACCAGTGCCCTCTCCATGGACCTCAAGAACCATCTCAAGGGAGCGGACCTCCTGGTGATGGACAGCCAGTACACGAGCGAAAAGGAGAGTGTACAATATTTTGTGTAAATGGGATATAATAAAGCAGCTAATTACT
>CAYZWC010000013.1:0-1054 GCA_964482065.1 uncultured Gammaproteobacteria bacterium
TATATTATGCCACAAATCTCACTTTTTAGCCCCACCAAAATGTCTAGTTACTCGTAATTTCATAGAATATTTATTATTAAGAATATAATTTGAAATCTGTAAATTGCCAACTGTTTACTGTAAACTGTTTACACCTCAATAACCACTGGCAGAACCATAGGCCGTCTTTCAGTGCGTTGGAAGAGGAATTGGCCGATGTCGTTTCTAATCTTGTTTTTGATGTCAGCGCTATTAGCTCCGATTTTAGGGTCGCGATCAATCAAGATTTTTTTGGCTTTTCTTCTGGTAGCTTCAATAAGTTCCTTATTTTCTTTCATATATACAAAACCGCGGGAGATGATATCCGGATTGCCGATAATACGTCCGGTTTTGGTTTCAATGGTGGCGATGATTACAATCATGCCGTCTTCGGACATGACTTTGCGGTCGCGCAGCACTATATTGGAAATATCTCCGACTCCGAGCCCGTCCACAAAGACATAATCGCTCGGGATTTTTTTATCGGTGAGGCGTCCGCCTTTGCGGGTAAATTCCATAATCTGCCCGTTGTCGGCTATAAAAATATTTTTCTCCGAAAAACCGGCTTCCATAGCCGCTTCCGCATGATGGTGCAGGAAAGAGTGATTTCCTTCTATGGGTACCAAGTATTTGGGCTTAACCATATTAAGCATGGCTTTTAAGTCTTCTTGTTTGGCGTGGCCTCCGGCGTGAATATCCATCATTCTGTAATTTATAACTTTGGCACCGGCACGATAGAGACTGTCGGTAAGGCGCTGCACAGATCTTTCATTGCCCGGTATTACCGATGATGAGAAGACTACAGTATCTCCTTTTTTGAGGCGGATAGAGCGATGTTCCCGATTGGCAATACGCATCAATTGGGCTCCGCCTTCGCCTTGGGCACCGGTGCAGATAACCATAACTTTGTTGTCCGGATATTTATCCAATTCTTTGGAATCTATAAAAGTAAATTTTTTGACTTTTAGATAGCCCATCTTTTTGGATATTTCCACATTGGTTTTCATGCTAAAGCCCTCTACCGCCACTTTGCGTC
>CAYZWC010000013.1:1064-18769 GCA_964482065.1 uncultured Gammaproteobacteria bacterium
TTTTTCCGCCAGCCAAATAAGCTGTTGAATACGGGAAAGATTGGAAGCAAAAGTACCAACAATCATTCTGGATTTTGTAGTGCGGAATATTTCTTCCAAATCGGTTCCGATTTGGGATTCGGTAAGCTGTTGACCGGCTTGTGAAGCATTGGTGCTGTCCGAAAGCATGGCGATAACTTTTCTGCGAGCCAGTTTTTTTATTTTTCCAAAGTCTGGCGGCGTATCACCAACAGGATTTTTGTCCAGTTTAAAATCCCCGGTATGTAAAACTATTCCTAATGGAGTATTTACAATAACCCCCACTGAAGCGGGTATGTTATGGCTGATATGGATGAATTCCAGGCGAAAAACGCCGAGTTTTAGTTTAGTGTTATTTTTTATAACGCCGGTTTTAAGTTGCGGTGATTCCATGAAATCGTCCTGTCTTTTTTTGATAATACCTAAAGTTAAGTCAGTAGCGTAAAGGGTTGGATTTCCTATTTTGCCCATAATATGGGGGATGCCCCCAATGTGATCATAGTGACCATGGGTTATTATTACGCCGCGGATTTTATGTTTATTTCTTTCTAAATATTCGGTATTGGGAATAATATAATCAATTCCCGGCATATCTTCTTCGGGGAATTGGAGTCCCATGTCAATTATAATAATATCATTTTCATATTCAATCATAGTCATGTTCCGCCCTACCTCTTCATTACCTCCGATGACGGCAATTTTTAATTTGCCGCGGTCTTCGGGAGCAAGTTTTTGTTGTTTTGGTCTATTGTATTTTGATTGTTTTTGGTTTTGCGGCGAACGTTGTCTCTGTTTTTGTCGCTTTCCTTTGTAGGTTTTTGATAGAGGTTTGGGGTGTGATTTTTTTTGCGATTTAAAATTAGAACTTTTTTTAGAAGCCTGTTGGTCGCTTTTGTTTGTTTTAGCTTTTGGCTTGTTCTGTCTTTTTCTATTAAAAGCCATAAATTTTAATGATTTAGTAATTTAGTTATTGAGTAGTTAAGTGTTTTTTATAAAAATTAACACTTATATTGTGCTGATGGTGGGAGTTGCCCGGTCATTCGACCGGGTACCCCGCAAATACGGGACAAACTCACACATCATGTATTTGAGTGTGGGCGGGGAGGGAGTTGAACCCTCACGGGCTTGCGCCCACAGCGCCCTGAACGCTGCGTGTCTACCAATTCCACCACTCGCCCCGAAGTTATTTAAATTTTCTTTTTGTTTTAATGTACCATTCTTCAATGTCGGCAAAACGGTCAGCCGGCACCGAAAGTCTTTCGGCAGTAATATTTTTTATTTTTTCGTCAACTACATAGGTGTAGGTCGGCGAATAGAGAAAGATGGCCGGAAGTTCTTCGGCCAGAATATTTTGAAAGTCAATATATTTTAGGCGTCTTTGTTCTTCATCAGCGGTTTGTCGGGCCTCTTCAAGCAGGCGATCCACGTGGCGGTTTGCAAAAACGGCCAAATTGAGTCCCGGATGCTGGTTTTGAGAAGAATGCCAAAAGGGATAGGGATCGGGATCTGATCCTAAAATTTCAGCGTATAGTAGAGCTTCATAATTTCTTTCTCTGATAGTTGTCCTCCTTATTTCAGTCGGAGGAACTATATTTAAGTTTACCCTAAACCCGATTTGCTGCCAACTTTCTTTTAAAATATCGGCTGCGGCAATATTTTCCGGTTGATCAACCGTGGTAAGGGTGATTTGTAAAATATCTCCGTCGTTTTCGCGAAAAAAAGGTTGACCGGGATTGATTTCCGTTTCAATTTGTCCGGTTATTATTTCTTCGGGAGTTTTTTCAGGTTCGTCCGTCTCTTCAGAGTGCCCACTTATATTTTCTTGCGTTTGTTCATCGGAGGCTTTATTGTCGGAAGAATTTTCTTCAGATTCAGATTCGGTTTCTGTTTTTACGGCTTGCTCTTCGGCTTCGGCTTCTTTTTGTTCTTCCAATTTTTTTAGCTCCTCTTCCAAGCGTTGATTTTTATATTCTTCTATAGAAAGACGGTCCCAGTCAGTTTCTTCATCCAAAAGAGTATTAGCTTCTTCAATGGAAAAATTATATTTTTTAATTTCCGGGTTATATCCTATATAGCCGGGCAAAATAGGACCGTTTATAATAATACCTTCACCGTTTAAAGCCTCTTCCCGAAGCTGTTCTTTGGGTGTGGCCAGAGTCAAAGATTGACGCACCTCGTCTTCTTCCAAAGCTTTATTTTTTGTTTGATTGAAGAATACCGCCGTATATTGGGGTATTTGTAGCGAATAAAAATTTAAGTCTTCACGCTGTAATTTATTTTTAAGTTCTTTTGGCAAAAAACTGATTCCTTCGACATTTTTATTTTGTAACGCGTCGGTTGCGGAATGAAAATCCGGATAGAATTTAAAATTAATTTTTTCTATATAAGGTTTATTGTTGTAATAGCCTTCGTTTCTCTCTAGTGACATTGATTTTATATTTCCTAATTTATCTTTGGAAAGAGAAGCGAATTTAAAAGGTCCGGAACCTATCGGCTTAATATTAAATTCGGCAAGATTGGCGGTGGCTGCCGGAATATCTCCCCAAATATGGGCCGGCATTATGCCAAAAGTTAAAATTTCGGGGAAGGGAGCAAAAGGCTCTTCCAAAATAAAAGCCACGGTTCGCTCGTCAATTTGCCTTATGCTTACTCCGCGCAAGCTATTGTAAAGAGGGCTTTTATATTCCGGATCCTGGATACTTTTCACCGTAAAGATTACGTCATTGGCAGTAAGTTTTTCTCCGTCGTGCCAGTACAAATTATCGCGCAAATAAATGGTATAGGTTTTTTGGTCTTCGGATATTTCATATTTTTCAGCCAGATCCGGAGCCAGTTTTTGCTTGGCGTCGTATTTTAGAAGGCTGGAAAATACCAAGCGTGAAATATCACGGTCAACGTCGTTAGTTTGGGATAATATGGGATTTATAAATTTGGGGCTTCCGACAAGAGCTTCGGTATATTGTCCGCCGAAATCGGGAACCTGCACCGTATTGTTATAATAAAATTGCCAGCCCAAAATTCCAGCTGATAAAATTATAAGTGCTCCCAATATTTTCAAAGCCAATGATTCGGTCCGGCTGAGAAATTTTGGTAGATGTTTAAATTGTTTGAAGCTTGGTATTTTATTTTTTGACAAAGACAAAACCAGTTTTTTGTCCAAATCATCGGAATTAAAAAACTTTTTGCCGTTTTGTTTTTTTTCTTCGCCTTCTTTTTTGGAACGGCGAAAAAAACTGAAATTATATTTCACAGTATTTTTTTAATTAGAGGGACGCTTTATAATATTATGTTTAAAAGCGCGGTTCCCAAAAAGAGTACTGATAATATTATAGTAAGGGTAAATAGGGTTTTTTCAAATCCTCTTCTTTGACTGTAAACATTACTTTCTCCTCCGAAAGCAGCGCCGAGTCCGGTACCTTTGCTTTGGAGTAAAATGGCGGTAATCAGTAGAACTGATAAAACAATTTGTACTATATTTATGTAATTCATAGGTTTAAACTAATTAAAGCTATTATAACATTAGGTTTTTACAATGTCAAGAATCGGATTTTTGCAGTCCTTTTTGTTTTATTATTTTTTGGAGGTTTTTGACGCTTCCGCCGCTTACTTTCATTTGTTTTTTTCTTTTGGCTTCACGTCGTGCGGTTTTTTTCTCCAATTTTTTTTGTAGATTTTCTTTATTCATATCTAATATAATGATATAATATTTATAATATAAAGTAAAAATATGGAAAATTTATATAATAAAAAATGGTATAAGAAATGGTGGGGAATTATTTTAATAATTGTTCTTATTTTGATTTTTTTATTTGGCGGTATTTTTGCCATACAGACTTATATATATTACAAACAGATAAAAAATAACCAAATGCAGTTTGCAGTGGAGGAATTTGAAGGAGAATTTTTTAATCCCGAGCTTTTGGAACAAAGACAAATTTTGGAAACTGCGGATGATCCATCTTTGGGGCCTGATGACGCGCCCATAACCATTGTGGAATTTGGCGATTTTGAATGCCCGTTTTGCCGGCGGTCATATACGGTTATTAGGGAGCTGGAATCGATTTATCGGGGAAAGATAAGAATTATATTTCGAGATTTTCCCATTATCAATATGCACGAAAATGCCATGCTAGCTCATGTGGCTGCAAATTGCGCTCATGAACAAGGCAAGTTTTGGGCAATGCATGACAAAATTTTTGCTAATCAGGAAAATATCTCAAAAGAAGATTTAAAAAAATACGCCGGACAAATTGGCCTTCGAGAACAAGTTTTTAATTCCTGTCTTAATTCCAACAAATATAATAAGGAAATTGTTGAGGATCTTAATAATGGAGTAAGGCTCGGAGTGGGCCTTACACCCACTTGGTTTATAAACGGTTTTAAGCTGGAAGGGGCTTTAACCTTGGAGCAATGGAAGGAATTGCTCGACGCCGTGCCCATACAGTAAAATTTTTAAATAAAAAACTCTCGTTTGCTCGGAGTTTTTTTGTTGTGCTATTTTTACCATTGTCATCCCGATCCGCCGATTCGGCGGAGAGTCAAGGGATCCCCTTGTGTCAAGGTTGTGTTCAACATTTCGCATATTAAGTTAATTCCTTTTTGGTAGCATCTCTTCGCCGCTTTTTGTAACCAAAAAGCGGCAGAAAAAGTTTTGGGGCGGCAAAACTCGCGTTGAATTATACTATGTAGCTTTCTACCAACGGGGGCTCAAACAGTTGCCGCCCCAAACCCCAGGAAGCCATAGCCAGGTTTTAAATGCTTAACAAAAAGAATGCTTTGTTTTATATTAAATTATTCAGAGAAAATGAAGTCACAAACAACAAAGGAGGTATCATGGGTATTAGAGCCGTATTGGTTAAAGGTTGGGATGGAGCTGATGATTACGTCAAGTCTTGGCATGGGGAAAAGATCCGCAACTTCATCTTCTACAACAAGGGCAAGGACTGGAGGCAGTTGCTCATCGTCGGCGAGCTTTCACATGATAAACTTGAGTCATTTGCGAGGGGCTATGGGCTCTGTCCTGCGGAGCGCATCAGTACCGGCGAGGTTCTTGGCGGCAAGATCATCGAGTGGGGAGATACGCCCAGCGAGTTTCGGCAGTCCATTCTTGAGGTGCTAGGATTTGAAGAGGCATGATGATACCACTGAAACAGTGGGGACATATAAACAAGGAACTTGGCGCCAAATGATTTGGATGTGAAAATTTAACCAAGAGCTCAACCGAGCTCTTTTTCTTTTTGTATATTCGTAAAATTTGTAATTCGTATGGGTACGCTTGACACCTCTTTAAAGATATTATATAATGAGAATTAATTAAATTTTAAGGCCGAATAAATGGCTAAAAATAACTCTAAAGAAAAAAACGGGGAGAGTATAAAAATTAAGGGTGCCAGAGTGCACAACTTAAAAAATATTAATTTGGAAATTCCCAAAAAAAAGCTGGTTGTTGTTACCGGGCTTTCGGGCTCGGGAAAATCCAGCCTGGCTTTTGATACGATTTATGCCGAAGGTCAGCGTCGTTATGTGGAATCACTTTCATCTTATGCCCGGCAATTTTTGGGAGTGATGGATAAAGCCGATGTTGACCAGATTGAAGGGCTTTCTCCGGCCATTGCCATTGATCAGCGTTCGGCTTCCACCAATCCTCGTTCTACCGTAGGAACGGTTACGGAGATTTATGATTATTTGCGTTTACTCTACAGCCGTGTGGGACGTCCGCATTGCCCCAATTGCGGTATGGCGGTAAACAAGCAAAGCGCCAAACAAATTTTACAAAGGATTTTGGAGCTTCCCCAAGATATCAATTTTATAATTTACGCCCCGGTTATAAAAGAGCAAAAAGGCGATCATTTTGACACTTTGGAAGAAATGAAAAAATCCAATTATCGACAGGTTCGTATTGATGGTGAAGTTTATAGCATAGAAGAGGCGCTTAATAAAAAATTGGATCGCGGTAAAAAGCATTCCATAGAAGCCGTTACTAAAAAAGGCAATACTACTGATATTGATTGGAAAAATTTGGATAAAATTATACGCATCACTCTTGATTTGGGCAATGGATTTTTAATTTTGCACCGCGCCGATACCGGTGAAGATATCTTATTAAGTGAATATTATGCCTGTCCGTCTTGTGAAATATTTCTTCCGGAGATAGAGCCCAGGCTCTTTTCTTTTAATAGTCCGCATGGAGCTTGTCCTAAATGTTCGGGCTTGGGTTCGACTCTGGAAGTGGTTCCGGATCTTGTTGTCCCCAACAAGAAATTAAGTATTGCCGAAGGTGCTATTAAGCCCTGGACCCGTATTGCCGGAAACCAAAGTAATTTAAACAAACTTTTGAAAATGGTGGCCAAAAAGCATGGCTTTTCTCTAAATAAACCGGTATCAAAATTGAACCAAAAAAATTTGGATATAATTTTTTACGGAAGTGGTGGTGAGATTTATGAAGTGGATGGCAAGAAAATGAAATTTGAGGGCGTGGTGAGCCAGCTGGAAAAAAAATACGCGGAAACGGATTCTGATTATGTCAGAAAAGAAATAGAAACATACATGCAAACAAAAATTTGCGGTCGCTGCGAGGGACGAAGATTAAGAAAAGAAGCATTGGCAGTAACTGTAGCGGGGAAAAATATTGCTGAATTGGTGAATATGCCGATTAGCAGGCTGGCTGTATTTTTGAAACAAGTAAACGAAAAAAAAACAGGAGAATTTAAAATAGATGAGAAAGAAAAATTTACCGACAAGGAAAACAAGATTTCCGAGCAGCTCCTGAAAGAGGTTGTTGGTCGTTTGGAGCATTTGGAAAATGTGGGGCTTTCCTATCTTAATCTTGATCGTACCACTACCACTTTGTCAGGTGGAGAAGCACAGCGCATACGTTTGGCCACTCAAATCGGATCCAATCTTTCGGGCGTGATTTATATTTTAGACGAGCCCTCCATAGGCCTTCACCAAAGGGATAATGATAAATTGATAAATACTTTAAAAGAATTACAAGCTTTGGGAAATACGGTAATTGTCGTCGAACATGACGAAGCTATGATGTTGGCCGCCGATGAAATTATCGATATTGGTCCCGGGGCCGGGGAATACGGCGGGCAGATTATTTCACAAGGCAGCGTGGAAGAAATAAAAAAAGATAAAGAATCTTTAACCGGTAAATATTTATCGGGAAAAGTCAATATTGAATGTCCCGCCAAATATCGTAAAGGCAGCGGTAAGAATTTGGAAATTTTGGGAGCCGATGAGTTTAATTTGAAAAATATTGATGTAAAAATTCCTTTGGGAAAATTTGTTTGCCTTACCGGAGTTTCCGGTTCGGGCAAATCAACTTTAATGACGGAGATCTTATCAAAAGCTTTGGCTCACAAATTTTATCGCGCCAAAGATTTGCCTGGAAAACATAAAGAAATAAAAGGAATTGAAAATATCGATAAAGTAATTACCATTGATCAGTCGCCGATCGGGCGTACTCCGCGCTCCAACCCGGCAACTTATACCGGAGTTTTTACCTATATCCGTGATATTTTTACTCAAATACCCGAAGCGAAAATGCGCGGTTATGATGCCGGTAAATTCAGTTTTAATGTCAAGGGTGGCCGTTGTGAGGCTTGCGGAGGTGATGGTTTGGTTCAGATTTCCATGCAATTTTTACCCGATGTTTATGTGGAATGTGAGGAGTGCCATGGAAAAAGATATAATAAAGAAACCTTGGAGATTTATTATGAGGGGAAAAATATAGCTGATGTTTTGGAAATGACAGTGGAAGAGGCTAAAAGATTTTTCTCGAGCACGTCGATTATTCATGAAAAGCTTAATATTTTATCTGATGTTGGTCTTGGTTATATAAAATTAGGCCAGCCGGCCACTACTCTTTCCGGCGGAGAAGCACAGAGAGTAAAGCTCGCCACCGAGCTCTCTCGTCGCGCTACCGGCAAGACCCTCTATATTCTCGATGAGCCGACTACGGGTTTACATTTTGATGATATTAAAAAATTACTCGGCGTATTGCACCAACTCGTGGATAAGGGAAATACGGTTTTGATTATTGAGCATAATTTGGATGTGATTAAATGCGCTGATTGGATTATTGACATGGGCCCGGAAGGTGGAGATAAAGGCGGTGAAATTGTGGCCGAGGGAATACCGAAGGACGTTGTAAAAGTAAAGAGAAGCATTACCGGTGAGTATTTGAAAAAGATTTTAAAATAATAATTGTATTTACAAACAAAAAGGGACTCGGTTCCTTTTTTGAATTGACAAATTATAAGCCATTTTGATATAATCCAAGCGCCTATAAAGGTATAAATTGAACCTTCACCAGGAGTGGAAACATGGACATAAAAGAAGCGAAAGATTTGGTTGGGCAAGACCTCAGCGGTTTTTCCGTTCGGGAACTGACGGAGGTCTATACCGTCAACGAGGATGGAAGATATGACAAGTCAGTCGGTTTTTTCGAAGACGAGCAAATCGCCATGGCCTTCGCTAAAAATCAAGTGGATGCCCCTTGGCACAAAACCAGCACCGAGGTCGTTCTCACGGACGGCAAGGTCGGCTTTACTTTTCGACAAAAGACCGGTGAAGCTTCTCAATGACGCCGAAGCCAAACTGAAAATTCAGAAAAAAGCGCTGGCCAAGCTCACCGACGAAGAAAAAGCGGTTCTCGGTATCGGCGCCATCCCGCAAAAGGAGGACAAGTAGAAAGAATCGTTTCAGATTATAATGCCGTCACAAACCTCGCATGAGCGGGGTTTTGTTTTTGAAAAAATAAATTGGTATAATAAAAGTACCGCTAACTTCATGGAGGATTTTGCCATGTTTACCATGAGGTGTTTTCGTTAAATTGGCGCCATAAAGGACTAGCGTTTAGTGGAGATAAAAGGCGGGTTCAAATGACGCACCCCGTTCTCCTCTTAGGAATAGCTGTTGTTCCCTTCTAAACGTTCCCAAACTACCTCGCATACGCGGGGCAAACAACAGGAAGGCAACCGCCTTCGGCAGCAGTGAGCCGCTCAGGGAAAGGGATGCTAGATCCCAGCTCATAGGCAGTTTTCTACTGCTTTTTTTAAAATAAAAAAGCGGCCTCCTCTCGGGAGCCGCTTTCTTTTTGATTTATTTAGTAATTGCCGTTTCTTTGAGTTTCTTTTTATAATTTCTCAAGAAATAAAGTTTTGATTTTCTGACTTGGGCTTTTTTCACCGGTTCTATTTTTACTATACTCGGCATATTGAGCGGGAAGATTTTTTCCACGCCCACACCTTCGGAAATTTTACGCACGGTAATGGTGCCGTTTTTTCCATGTTTGCAGGCCAGCACTATGCCTTCAAAAATTTGAATACGCTCTTTTTCTTCTCCCTTGGGAGTCATTTCTTTAATTTTTTGGTGGACACGCACAGTCATACCGGGTTTAATCTCGGTTTGTTTCACTTTCGCTGATTTATCCTCCATGGGTTTGGCGGATTTCTTTTCTTCTGCCATATTTTAGTTGTTAGCCGTTATGATTTAGTGGCTGGTTATTAATTATTTATGTATAAATTATCTTATAATAAGGGGTAAAAAATGTCAAGTAACTTTACAGTAACCGCAATTAGCAAGTTTTAAAGCGTAAGATTTTATAATTTAAGTCTTATTGTTTGTGGTTTTCTATAAATTCCATTATTTTGGCCACGACTTCCCGCGGAGTTTTATCTGTGGTATCAATAACCAAATCATAATTTGATGTATCATAGGCGTTAATGTTGTAATATTTTTTATAGCGTTTAATGTCACTTTTTTTTCTTTGCCTGTTACTTTTTAAGACTTCTTTTACGGAGTTTAGGTTTTTACCTTCGTTTCTGGAGGGATTTTTTTTCAGATCCAAAAATATTCTTTCAGCGCCGACTTTTTCATCAACATCCAAGAATATTTTTATTGAATGAGGAATAAAATACCAAGAGGTGCGCCCTTCTATTATAAAATTATCTGCGGTTTCCCCGAGTTTTTTTTGGTATTCATCCACTTCCAAATCAGTGGAAGGATCTTTTTCTCCCAAGCGGTTGTATTCGGCGAGGGTTAAGCCCTTTTCTTTGGCCATTTTTCTTCTGATACCGCCGATATAATAACGATCGTATCCGAGTTTTTCAGCGAGTATTTTTCCCACCGTACTTTTTCCGGAGCCGGCAGCTCCGCTGATTGATATAATCATAATTATTTAATAATGTTGTATGTTTAATTGTTATATTTTTATTTGTTGTGCCTTTTCTAATTGTCTCGCCCTTCAGGGCGAGGAGCTAGATGTTTTTTACAATAGGTAGGGCTAAAGCCCTACTGATTTATATTTTCTCTTTCCCCGGCCTAAAGTCCGGGGCAATTAAAAGTCCGAGGCAATCAGTGTAGGAATTTTTTAATTTTATTTTAACTCGTTTAATATATTTTTTAATTCTTGCGGCAAGGGAGAATGAAACTCTTGCCACTCACCTGCCATATCATAAAATCCCAGGGTCTCGGCATGCAAAAATATTCTTGAAATATCTATTTTACTTTTCAGTTTTTTTGGTTTATATAAATTATCGCCCACAATCGGATGACCGTAGGCATTCAGGTGAACCCTGATTTGATGGGTGCGGCCGGTTTTTATTTTGATTTTCAATAAAGTGTAATTTATAAATTTTTTTTGAATTTCAAATTCGGTAAGCGCCCGCTTTCCTTCCGACCCCTTTGGTTTGGCGGCCATTTTTCCTCCCTTGCCGCGCTCAATGGGAAAATCTATTTCACCATACTCTTTTTCCGGCTCTCCATAAACCAAAGCTATATATTCTTTTTTTATTTTTCTTTCTTTAAATTGTTTTTTAAAATATTCAAAAGCTTCTTCATGGCGAGCTATGAGCAAAAGGCCTGATACCTCTTTGTCTAAGCGATGGACTATACCCGGGCGTTCCGGATTATCGCCTACTTTTTTTATTTCCGGATATTTTTTTATTATTTCTCCAATCAGAGAATTTTTATGCACGGCATCTTCGTGCACCACTACTCCGGCAGGTTTTTCTACCACCAGATAATCTTTGGTCTCGGTAATTATTTGATAATTAATTTTTTTAATCAATGGCTGATTCGTCTTCGACGGAATAGTTTTTGTTGTGTTAATTTTTTTTTCTTCTACCTTTAATTTATCGCCCGCTTTTAACCATTTGTGTACTGTCGCTTTTTTGCCATTAACTAAAACCAGTCCCTCTTTAATCATTTTTTGGATTTGCGAGCGGGAATGTGTGGGCCACATTTCCACCAAAAATTTATCCAGCCTTTTACCCGCATCCTCTTTTTTAATTGTTATTTTATTATTCATTGTGAAATTGTTCGCCCTGCCTCGCCGGCGGGCGGGCGAATTGGCGGATTAATAGTTATTCCACTTCTTTATATCTTTTGAAGAATTCTTTTTTTCTTTCCTTTTCATATTTGGAGATATCTGGTTTGAGGATTTTTAATTCTTCATCGGTTAATTTATTAAGTTCTTTGGCTTGTTCCGTTAAATATTTTTTAGTGTTTTTTTTGGGGTCTTCAAGAACTTCTTTTAGTAGAGCGTTTAATATAAAACCAATTCGGGGACCGGGCTTAATATTAAATTTTTTCATAATATCATGGCCGTCTATTTTTAGCATGGAGGTGGTGATGGGATCCATTTGTACTTCCTGGAGTTTTCTTTCCAAGGTTTGCAGCTTATAAGGTTTGGCTTTGGGACGGCCCATGCCCAGGCGGTCGCAGATTCGGAGCTGAATCAATTCATTTATATTTTCTTTGCCCACACGGGAAAGCAGCCGGCGTACTCCGGCGTCAGATACCTCGCCCATACTATAATAAAACATATGATGGCGGACCAGATGAGAAACTTTATCAATTCTTTCTTTGGGATATTTCAGGCGCTGCATTATTTTTTTGGTGAATTTGGCGCCCACTATATCATGATTAAAAAAAGTGCTCGTAAAACCCTCACCTCTCTTTGTTTGCGGTTTGGCAATATCATGGAATAGAGCGGCTAAACGTACATTCAGATTGTATCCGCGAAGAGCGGCATAGCCCAGGGATTTTACTGAGTGTTCAAAAACCGTAAAAACATGACTGCGGTTTTGTCCGACGCCCACTCCTTTTTCCAATTCTGGTAAAAATTGGCGTAATAGGTTTGATTCATATAAAATCATCATTCCCTCTTCGGCACCGGAAGACATAATTATTTTATTAAATTCATCCCTTATTCTCTCGGCGCTTATTTTTTTAAGTCCGGAGGCATTTTCTTTTATGGCCAGCAAAGTATTTTTTTCAATGGCAAATCCCAGCTCAGAAGCAAAACGTGCGGCACGGAGCATTCTGGTATAATCTTCGGCAAATCTTTTTTTCGGCTTGCCAACCGTTCGGATTATTTTCTTTACCAAATCTTTTTGTCCCGCAAAAGGATCAAAAGTTTGAATTTTGAATTTTGAATTTTGAATTACGATTTTTAAAGCAATAGCATTTATGGTAAAATCGCGCCGTGATAAATCATCTTCTATTTTTAAATTGGGGTCAGATTGTACTTCAAAATCTTTATAACCGCCGGTACCCAGGGAATGTTCGGTCCGAGGCAGGGCGATATCGAAATCTTCAAAAGGATATCTCCCCTGTTTATTTTTTTTGAATTCTTTGGGACGGAATTTAAAAACACCGAAAACCTGTCCAACCAAGCTGACTTTTCCGCAATTTTCCAAAAATGATTCCAGCTTTTTCGCCTCTATGCCTCGCACTACAAAATCATAATCTTTGGTCGGACGCCCGATAAGCAAATCTCGGACCGCGCCGCCAACCAAAAAAATTTCCGCTTTTGGGAATTTTTTTTGCATTTTTTTTATCCAAGAGAATTCTTTGGATTTTATGAGTTTTTCCAGATTTTTTTCTTTTGTTTTCATATTTACACAAAGTAGCAAAATTTATATATATATTCAACCTTTGTTTTATTATATCATATAAAAAATCGCTTCTAAAAAGAAACGATTTTTTATCTTTTTATCTGATATAACTCAGAGGATTTAGTTTACGACCGTTTACTATCACCTCAAAGTGAAGATGGGTACCTGTAGATCGTCCGGTAGTTCCAACCATGGCAATAGTCTGTCCACGGCTCACTCGTTGTCCGACTGAGACAAAAATTTTGCTGGCGTGGGCGTAGCGAGTTTTTATTCCATTTCCGTGGTTGATTAAAATCTGTAGACCATAGCCATCATACCAACCGCTTGATTCCACGATGCCGCTATCAGAGGCATATATTGGCGAATTATAATCTCCATCAACATCTAGACCGGTATGTCGCCAACTGAAATATTGGGTTATTGTTTTCCAAGATGTGGGCCAGACCATTCTTCCACCGGAGCTTACGACAGAAGAAGGAGGCACGACTACATTGCGCACCGACCAAGTGCTTGTTGCCGGCACGGGAGCGCTGTACGGCCTTCCATCAGGGAGTATTAATTTTTGCCCGGAATTAATATCAGAGGCATCGGCAAGTTTATTAAAAGTTATTATTTTATCAGCCTCCGTATTATATTTTTTAGCTATGCTTTCTACAGTGTCGCCGGATTTTACTGTGTAGGATATGCCGGTTGTTGGAAGAATAGTCAGCTTGTCACCCGGGCGTATATAGCTGTAAGCACTCAAATTGTTTTCCCAGAGTATAGTATTGGTACTTACGCCGAAATCTTGGGCGATGGTGGATACCGTGTCTCCTTCTTGTACTATATATTCAATAGGTTCATCACGTTGGCCGGTATTAAGTTTGGTGCTCGATATTTGGGGTTTAATTAGCGCGCCTCCTCCTTGAGCGGTAGCGATGCCCGCTTCTTCATTTATAATTTCTTCAATTACTATTTCGGTAGGACGCAGCTGGCTTTTTACTCCCAGAGCAGCATCCATATAGCTAAGAGGTTTATTAGCATTAGTATCTTCGGGGACTATACCGGTTTCTTCTATTAAATATGATTCTTCCATGGTTCCCAAAGTATCTTGTCTAGCCAAAGAATACAGAATACTTTTTTCACCAAAAGTTTCATCACGGGTTTCTTTGGCATTAATATTGTTTACCATTACAAAAATAGCCAATACTATAATTACCACATGTATTACATAACGATTGGTCAGCGCGGAAATTATTTTTCCGGTGGCCGGATTATGTATTTCCGTTACCCCTTTTTTTATGGATAAATATATTTTATAAATTCCTAATGAAATGGGTTTTAAAAAATAATTCCAAGTTTTTCCAGCCAGCCAAAAAAGTGGTTTTTTCAAAAAAGAAAAAACCGACAGCGAGATTTTAGCCAAGCCCGCCAAAGATTTAAATAAGCGCAAAGCGGATTTTACTATTATTTTTTTAAGAGGAATAGATATAAGAAATTTTTAATATTTTTTAATTATACAAATTTTAATATAGCATGAGAAGTGCTAAAGGTCAACCATTGTTTTGTTTGTTGTGAATAAAAGATATTGACATTTTGTCCTCAATAGAACTATTATATAAATAATTGCCTAATAATTTTTTTTAATAATTTAAATTAATTTTTACAAATTTTATGTCCAATTTAGTGATTTTTTCTCTCATTAGCGCAATTTTGGCTATTGCTTACGGCTTGGTGCTTGTACGTATTGTTCTGAAAAAGCCCGCAGGCAATGAAAAAATGCAAGAGATTGCCAAAGCCATCCAAGAAGGAGCCAAGGCTTATCTCAATAGACAGTATAAGACTATCGCTGTTATAGCAATAATACTTTTTTTGCTGATAGGATTTATTTTAAGCTGGAAGACTGCCATAGGTTTTTTAATAGGCGCCGTATTTTCGGGACTGGCCGGATTTATTGGTATGAATGTTTCGGTGCGCGCAAATGTCAGAACAGCCGAAGCCGCCAAATCGGGCTTGGCCGAAGGTTTGCAAGTTGCAGTTAAAGGAGGGGCGGTAACGGGATTTTTGGTTGTCGGTCTTGGGCTTTTGGGAGTTGCGGGTTTTTTTGCCGTTACCGGAGATATACATGCCTTGATAGGTTTGGGATTCGGCGGAAGTCTTATTTCCATATTTGCGCGTTTAGGCGGAGGAATTTATACTAAAGCGGCTGACGTGGGTGCCGATCTAGTGGGAAAAGTGGAAGCCGGAATTCCCGAAGATGATCCGAGAAATCCCGCCGTTATCGCCGATAACGTGGGAGATAATGTGGGAGACTGCGCGGGAATGGCAGCTGACCTTTTTGAAACTTACGCCGTAACGGCTGTGGCGGCCATGCTTTTGGGCTCGCTCACCTTCAGTGGATTTCCCAACGCGGTTTTATATCCCTTGGCGATTGGCGCTGTATCTATAATTACTTCTATTGTCGGCAGTTTTTTCATTAGACTCGGTAAAAATAAAAATATTATGGGCGCTCTCTATAAAGGGCTTATCGTATCTGGCGTGTTGGCCGCTATCATATTTTATCCGCTTACAAATAGAATTATGGTTGAAAATGGAATGTATCCGACCTTAAATATTTTCTTGGCCGCTTTGGTTGGCCTTGTTGTTACCGGTCTTTTGGTTTTTATAACCGATTATTATACTTCCACAAAATATAATCCGGTGAAACATATTGCCGAAGCTTCCAAAACGGGACATGGTACAAATATTATCGCCGGACTGGCCGTTTCCATGAAGTCCACCGCTTGGCCGATTATCGTAATTTGCGCGGGGATCCTCGGAGCTTATTATTTTGCCGGACTATATGGAATAGCGGTAGCAGCCATGGCTATGCTTTCCATGACCGGAATTATTGTTACCATAGATGCTTATGGCCCCATTACCGATAATGCCGGAGGAATTGCCGAGATGGCGGAGCTTCCCGAAGAAGTTAGAAATATTACCGATCCGCTGGACGCTGTCGGCAATACCACCAAAGCGGTTACCAAAGGGTATGCCATAGGTTCGGCCGCTTTGGCTGCTTTGGTTCTTTTCGGAGATTTTACCCATGCGCTTCCGGAAGGATTTTCATTTACTATAAGTAGCCCCAAAGTTTTGGTAGGACTTTTTATCGGCGGCTTGCTTTCTTATTATTTTGGCGCTTTGGCCATGGAGGCTGTTGGTAAAGCGGCGGGAAAAGTCGTGGAAGAGGTGCGTAACCAATTTAAAGAAAAACCGGGCATCATGGAAGGAACCGAAAAGCCCGATTATGGCAGAACGGTTGATATTGTAACCAAGTCCGCTATCAGGGAAATGATTATTCCGGCATTGATTCCCGTTGCCGTTCCTATTATAGTAGGATTTTTACTTGGAGTGGAAGCACTTGGCGGACTACTCGTCGGAAGTATTGTCACCGGCATATTTGTGGCGGTTTCCATGACTACCGGCGGCGGCGCTTGGGATAATGCCAAGAAATACATTGAAGAAGGAAATTTCGGCGGCAAGGGGTCATTGGCTCATCAGGCGGCCGTAACCGGAGATACTGTCGGCGATCCGTACAAAGATACTGCCGGCCCGGCCATTAATCCGATGATTAAGATTCTAAATATTGTCGCCCTTCTTATTGTGGGACTTCTCGTATAGATATAATAGACACCGTATGTCTTTAGAGACATGCGGTGTCTTTCTATAAAAATTGGCTGGTTTTAGCCGATTTTTTATATTTAATCTTGACAAAAGTTTTAATACATATTATATTAAAGTGAAATTTTGGCCTTTTCATTTTAATCAAATTAACCAAAGCGAGGTACGAGTCATGTTGCAACAGCTGGAAAAATTGTCGTTGTGGATTGATGCCATTGGGCTTGAGCAAAAAGTTGTGGAATATCTTCAAAAAAGAGGGTTCTCTATCTCGGAGAATTTTATTCCATTAATTTTGGAGGAGATCAAAAGACTGCTTCTCCCTACAGAAAGAAAGTAGAGCACGTCTTGGAAAAGATGGGAATGCCGTTGTATCTGGATGTTTTGGATGCCGGGTGGAAGCCGCCATATTGGGAGGACCCTAATTTTCTCCAAGCTCTCTCTTCCCCCACATTAGAACATATAAATGATTATTCTGCTGATTCGGAAGATCGGTTCATCAAGAATAATTTGTATTTCATAGGACAATATCTGGCAAGTGAAAGAGTGCGTTTATATCGCACATCTTTCATATTGCGCAGAACTCAAATGTATTTTCGTTCAAGATCACCCTTGCGAGCTGCTATGCTTATTCCTCCTGACTGGCAGGCGCCTCCAATCCCCGAAGAGCTTACTGCGGAGAAGAGTGAGTTCGTGGCAGCAGCCGGAATCGTGTTTGATTTCGTCAAGGCAATTTCGGGCGAAGTCCGCAATCTTGGAGGCAGTGATGACGATTTGCGAAAGGTGGTGTCGCAACCACATATTTGTCGGCGTATAGCCGAATTTATTATGGACAGCAACAAGTAACATCGTCGTTCCTTTTCAACCTCAGGCCTCTGTGTTTTCGCACGGGGGTCTTTTATTTTTAAAATATTGAAATATTAAATATTAAAATATTTGTCGCTGGAATTAGCTGCATATTTTTTATAAACTAAACAATGTCTAATATCCAATATTTTCTTAAATAACCGGGAAAATTATAATTTATATATTAATTATTTTATTTAGTAATATCCCAAAATACTAACAGTATGTAAAAATTTTGTGATAATGTCCTACATAGTGTGATAATATATTTAGTTAAAAATTAACTAAATATTTAAA
>CAYZWC010000014.1:0-16654 GCA_964482065.1 uncultured Gammaproteobacteria bacterium
TTAAGTAATTAGCTGCTTTATTATATCCCATTTACACAAAATATTGTACACTCTCACTACAAGGACTGGCTCGTTATCAACGAATTTTTGGACAAAGGGGTCGAGCTACACTTCCTCTCCGAGAATATTGACTCGTCCACGGTCTCTGGGCGGCTGGTTCTCGATGTCATCGCCGCCATCGCCATCAATTACAGCCGTAACCTGAGCCGGGAAGTGAAAAAGGGCCTCTACGGCAGGTTGGGGCAGGGCCGCTGGCCTTTCGCTCCGCCGCCGGGCTACATGCTACGACAAAGGAGCGAAGGCGAGCGCAAGGAGTTGGTTCCCGACCCGGTGCAGGCACCGCTCCTCAAAGAGACCTTTGATCTTTACGCTTCGGGCGACTGGTCGCAGGATGCGCTGCGGAAAAAGATGACGGCCAAAGGCCTTCGCAATTCGCGGGGCAAGCCGTTCAACAAGGAATCGTTCTCCAAGGTTTTGCAAAACCCTTTCGCGGCCGGGATTATGAAGGTCAAAGGCGAATGCTATGAAGGCAAGCACGAGACGATAATCACGAAGCGCCTCTACGACGAGGTGCAACTGGTGAGGGAAGGCAAAGTCCGAACCAAGAGATTCAAAAACAGCTTTCTCTACCGGGGCATGGTCTTCTGCGCCCAATGCGGACGATTGATGACAGGAGAAAGGCAAAAAGGGCACGTCTATTACCGCTGCCACACCAACGGGTGCGAGACCAAGACCATCCGTGAAGAGATTCTCGATTCTTCAGTCGCGGGAATCATGGATTCGCTCACAACTACACCCAAGGTGAAGGCCATGCTGCAAAAGAAGCTCAAAGCCCGTATCCGCAAGCTCAACGCGCAGGCAGGTGGAACACGGCAGGACATTCAACTTCAACTCGGCAACGTGAACGCCCGCCTTGAAAAGACCCGAATGGCGGTCGTGGACGGTAAACTGGAAACCGACGATTTCCAGGCCATCAAAGAACGCCTGCTCACAGAAGAGGGTCGCCTGAAAGAGCTTCTGCAGAAGGCCGAAGAGCTGAACGAGGTCGAGATTGCCGCTTCGACCGACAAATTGTTCGAACTGGTGGATGTGGCTAACCTTAGCTACAGAAACGGCAAGGCCGACAAAAAACGGGAAATGCTCAAAATCTTCTTTTCGAACCTTTGCGTGCAACAAAAAAAGCCCGAACCTAAGCTGAAAAAGGAGCTTATGGCCTGGGCTGATTTTGTGACTGTCAGGAATAGTGCGCCAGGATGGATTTGAACCATCGACCCCCGCTTTATAAGAGCGGTGCTCTAACCCCTGAGCTACTGGCGCGTTAATTTAATTTTAATCAATTGCGGTGCTCCCTGCCCGACTGAACGACGTCAGTCGTTCGGGCGGGTAACCCCTGCTTGTCCGACCTGGCCGCCGAAAGGCGGACGAGGGCGGAAGCTACTGGCGCGTTAATTTAATTTTAATCAATTGCGGTGCTCCCTGCCCGACTGAACGACGTCAGTCGTTCGGGCGGGTAACCCCTGCTTGTCCGACCTGGCCGCCGAAAGGCGGACGAGGGCGGAAGCTACTGGCGCGTTAATTATTTGTTAAAAACTATTCTAACATAAACTAAAAGAAAAATCAAGACATACCTTCCTTAATCATTATATTCTATATAACGCTCTTCTTCCAGCTCCCATTTATCAAATAAATCCTCGGAAATTTCGGTGAGAAAAGTGGAAGGGCGGTTGATATTCTCTCCGGTGGTATAACTGATCGTAATAATGGGAAAACTAAGATATAGTTCTTCTTTTGCGCGAGTGGCGGCCACATAAAATAAACGGCGCTCTTCTTCCAGCTCTATTGGATTATCAAAAACTTTATAATGCGGAAACTGGCCATCGGCCAAATGAATTACAAAAACCGCGCGCCATTCCAAACCCTTAGCCTGATGAATGGTTGATAATACCAAGTAATCTTCATCCTTGTCTTCGGCGGCTGCGGTTCTTTCTCCTTTAAATCCTTCGGACAAACTAACATCGGAAAGAAAATCATCCAAACTTTCATAAGTAGTCGCGAAATTTGAAAGCTGGTTTATATCTTCGTAGCGATCCCGCCAATTTTCAAAATTATTTTGTAAATAAAAATCATATTCTTCCAAAATTTGCCGCAGCGCTTCGGAAATGAAATTATCCCCAATATTTAAAAGCACGGTGAAAATATTATGAATTTTTGTTAAACTTTCCGCCACTTTGGTACCACTAAATTTTTCAATTAATACTTTATTTAATAAAACATCCTCCAGAGACGAAAATTTATTTACTTCCGTCCAAATTTTATGCGCGGTTGCCGGACCGATGCCGGGCCAGATTTTCAAAATCCTCATCCAGGAAAGCTCATCCTGCGAATTGGCGAAAATACGGAGGAAGGCCACCACGTCCTTGATATGCGCCTGTTCAAAAAATCTGATACCACCGCGGACAATATAGGGAATATTTCTTTTGTTTAATTCCAGCTCCAATTCCAAAACATGGTAAGTGGAACGAAAAAGCACTGCTACGTCGCGGAGTGAGGCTCCACCGTCGCGCAATTCCAAAATACGCTGGGAAACAAATTCCGCCTGTTTATAATTATCTTGGCAAGGAATCACAGTCGGGCGGCTGCCGCCTTCTTTAATCGCGCGCAGCTCTTTTTCAAACTGATTAGTATTATTCTTGATGCTCTCATTCGCCAAATCCAAAATCGGCGAAGCGCTGCGATAATTGGCTTCCAACTTGAAAGTTCTCGCGTCTTTGAAATTATTCGGGAATTCCAAGATATTATCAACCGTGGCCGCGCGAAAAGAATAAATGCTCTGGGCGTCGTCCCCCACCACGAGAATATTGCGGTGCACGCCCGCTAAACGCTCCATGACCATGCCCTGAATTTTATTTGTATCCTGATACTCATCCACCAAAATATATTTAAACTGCGAGGACAAACGCTGGCGCACTTCCGGGAATTCATCCAAAAGCCGGTACCAATTGACAAGCAAGTCGTCAAAATCCATAACATTTGATTCATGCTTTTTCTTTTTATAAAGCGCGTAGATATTTTCTATCACCGGAATCAGGCTCGCATCCATTTTAGGATATTTGAATTCAATAACGTCCCCGATTGCGACTCTGCTATTTTCGGCAAAAGAAATAAGAGCGGCAATGCGATCCACTTTAGGAAACATTTTATCTCTTTTTATATCCATTTCACCCATCACGGACTTGAGCATGTCTTTGGAATCCTCAGCGTCTAGAATACTGAAATTATTTTTGTACCCGAGTTTGGTCGCGTACTTGCGCAAGATGCGATTTCCTAAATGATGAAAGGTTCCGCCCCAAAGTCCCCGCGGCTTTTGGCGCAAGAGATATTCCACGCGCTTGAGCATTTCCGCTGAGGCCTTGTTGGTAAAAGTGACCAGCAAGATATTTTCCGGGCTTACGCCTTTTTCTATTAAATAAGCCACGCGATACACGAGCGTGCGCGTTTTGCCGCTGCCGGCGCCCGCCAAAACCAGGCATGGTCCTTCGCCTTCGGTCACCACGCGGTATTGCTCCCCGTTCAATTCATTTTTATAATCAATCTTCGTCGGAAAGGCCTGCGTTTGAGTTTTTATAATATATTTTTCCATATTTTTTCTACCCGGCTTCAGCCGAGGGTTTCGGCTTTGGTAGAATTATTAAGATAATTTTTAAAAAATATTTCCTAATCCCAGCTAAAGCTGGGTAGAAATTGCATAGGTCTTTTTATCTTAACACCAAAATAAAAAAGAACCAAGTTGGCTTCTACTCGGCTTTAGCCGAAGGTTGGGAAGTATAACGGTAAAATAATAGATGACTAAATTCTAATTAAGTCCGAAACCCCGGCTAAAGCCGGGTAGAAGCTCAAATTTAAATTTTTAAACAATGTCTGTATTGACTTTTTTACACAATTATATTAAGGTAATGTGAATTGATTGTGAAAAACCACAACGCTTGGAGGAAACAATGGAATTAATCATTAAATCACTGTTCCTTTTCATCATGGCTCTCGTCTTCGCCGCCATTGAGGTGGAAAGCGAAGGAAAATATGGCTGGGCGGAAAAAGCGCCTACATGGTACAGAAAAACAGGATTTATCCCTTGGCTCTATGGGTTCGCAATGGGGCAAAAGCCGCTTACGGGATATCATCTCTTCATGTTCTTCGTGCCCATCATGATTTTTCATTTGCACTTCATCATGGGTGTAAAATGGACACTGGCGGGAGAATTGCAAAGTTGGGCGATTTATTTCGCCTGGTGCCCTCTATGGGACTTTCTGTGGTTCATATTGAACCCCAACTACGGCATAAAGAACTTCAAAAAAGAAAACATCTGGTGGCACGCCAAGAGCCCCTGGATTTTTGGACTCTTTCCTTCAGATTATTTTGTCGGTTGGTTGATTTCACTGCTGTTCGCCTTTAGTAGCGCCTACCCGACGGAAAATTATATGATTATAATAAGCCATGCCTTCATGCTGGGCTTATTCCTGATTTATATCGGTCTCGCCATATTCCTCTCTCCTCTTTACCACAGATGGTGCCATTGGATGCGGAAAAAAGATGATCGCGACAAAGTAAAAATTTTTCACACATCGCCCTGATTACAATCACGACATAAACTTCATCGCCCTTGGGCTTCTCTCAAGGGCGGTTTTTATTTTGTTATATTTCCTAATCTCGTGCGTTATACTATAATAAATGAAACTGATGAAAAACTAATGCCTAGCGAAAAAAAGCTCATAAAAAGGGCCAAACATGATCAAGATGCCTTTTTGGAGCTCTACAATAATTATTATCCCAAAATATACGCCTATCTTTTGGTGCGCACAAAGGATCGGGAAATATCAGAGGATATTTTGCAGGAAACCTTTATTAAAGGCCTCCGCGCTCTAAAAAATTACGAATACCAAGGCAAATCATTCGGTGCCTGGCTTTTTCGAATTGCCTCCAACGAAATGGTGAGCCACTGGCGCAAAGCCAACAAAACAACGAGCTACGGAGATGATCAAACATTGGAGAGTAAAACCCAAGCGGTTGCTTCTCCCGAAGAAGAATTAATTAAAAAAGAAGATGTCTTAGAAGAAAACGAACAATACGCGCGCCTCATGGCGGCCCTGGATAAACTGCCGGCTGATGAACGGGAACTCGTGGTCTTAAAATATATCTCCAAATTGTCTTACAAAGATATTGCCGTTATTCAGAAAAACAAACCGGCTATTTTGGCCGTCCGCCTGCACCGCGCACTCGGCAAATTAAAAAAAATAATCTAATATATATGTTTAAGAATATTAAAAAAATTAACCCTGACGAGAAGGAGCTTGAGACCAAACAAGAACTCAAGAATTTGGGCGCGCAGCTCGCGGAACACTCCGCGAATCCGCAGAGAAAGTTGGAGGCCGAATTATCCGATCTCTATAATTCCGTGCCGGAAAATAAAAAGAGCAGATTAAAATCTTTCTTTGGTAAACGGCTCGTGGTCTATCCTGTTCTGGGTCTCGTGGTGATTATCTTCAGTGTTGTGATGATAAAAATCACTGATACAAAAGAAGTATATGATTATGCTTATTCTGGTGATTCATATGATTATAGTAATCCTATTACCACCGACGAAGGCTTCCAATTTATCCAAACTTGCGGAATAACCGGATGCGGAAGCGCTGGATTAGGATCAAACAAGACAACACTGCTGCAAAAAACAGCTACCTTCAAGGATAAATTTTTAGGAGCGCTCGGCTATCATGAAGCTTCTCCGGAGGCAATAGCGGAGCGCGGGCCAATCCTTGAACAAGCCCTGAATGTCAGTATATTAACCACGGAAAAAACCACTGAAACGCGAAAAACCGTAGAACATGTATTTGAGGACTATGGCGGATATGTTATAAAAATTACTCCGTCCATTTATATGATTAACGCCTATGGTAAAATACCGGCAGACAGAATTGATGACTTGAAAAATTATTTAAAGGACTACGCCGGCAAAGACAAATACTACCAGGAAAACCTAAGCGCCAATTCAAGAACAGCGGATGTCATTGCCATTGAAGAAAAGATAAAAGAAGTTGAAGATTCTATTGAATATTTAAAAAACGCGATTGCGGGAGAAACCGATCCGGCTAAAAAACAAACTCTGCAAAAACAACTGGAAGAAACCCGGGCTTATCTCGGAGAACGCGAAGAAACCAAAGAAAATATTATGGACCGGGTGGAATATGTTGATGTAAATATCAATATCACTTCCATCCCCTCTTTCTGGAAGGCCTCGCGCATGAGTGAAATACAAAAGCTCTATTCCGGATTTAATCAAATATCCATGTGGGATAAGCTCATAATCAACGTCTTGCATGTCATCATTATTTTCCTCCGCATCTTAAGCTATACCTTTTGGATAATACCAATTGTAATCTGGATTATCATCTTGCGTCGTAGAGACAAAAAACTTCTTGAAGAAATGGAATAAAATAAAAAACACCCTTCGGTTTTGATCAGGGTGTTTTTTAAATTCTACTCGGCTTTAGCCGAAGGTTGGGAAGTATAACGGTAAAATAATAGATGACTAAATTCTAATTAAGTCCGAAACCCCGGCTAAAGCCGGGTAGAAATATTTTTTATTCCGCCCTCGGCCGATACTGCAGAGCCTCGGCAATATGCGAGCTTAAAATTTCCGGACTGCCATCCAAATCGGCAATAGTGCGAGAAAGTTTCAAAACTCTGGTGTAAGCGCGGGCGGAAAGATGCAAGTGATTCACGGCATTGCGGATAATATCCAAGCTCTCATCATCCAGCTTACAAAACTTTTTCACCTGTTCCGAGGACATCTCGGAATTAACTATTATTTTTTCTTCTTTAAATCTTTCAGCTTGGCGGATGCGGGCTTGCTCTACCCGTTCGCGAATATTCGCGGAATTTTCTCCTTTTGCTTCGCCGGTCAACTTTTCAAAATCAATGCGCGGAACCTCTATATGCAAATCAATGCGATCAAGAAGCGGTCCGGAAATTTTCTTTTGATAATTTAAAATCTGCATGGGGGAGCAAGTGCAGTTTCTATGGGGATCCGAAGAATAGCCGCAAGGGCAGGGATTTTGCGCGGCCACAAGCACAAAACGGGCAGGAAATTGAAGTGTGCCCGAAGCGCGGGATATATTTATAATGCCATCCTCAAGTGGCTGGCGCAGGTTTTCCAAAACCCGACGATCAAACTCCGGAAACTCATCAAGAAATAAAATTCCGCGATGCGCGAGGCTGATTTCTCCCGGACGCGGCCAAGTTCCCCCGCCGACAAGCGACACGCCCGAGGCGGTATGATGAGGCGAGCGAAAAGGGCGCTTACGCGCCAAAGGCTGAGTGGGCGGCAAGAGACCGGCCACGCTGTAAATTTTTGTAACCTCCAGAGCCTCTTCCAAACTAAATCTGGGCAAAATGGAAGGTAGGGTGCGGGCGAGAAATGTTTTTCCGGAACCGGGCGGACCGCTCATTAAAATATTATGAGAACCGGCAGCGCAAATCTCAAGAGCTCTCTTAACATTTTCCTGCCCGCGCACATTTATCATATCAAGTCCCATTTCACCTTCGGGGATATTTTCAAAAGTATAAGGCTTATCTATTTTGGCTATAACTTTATGTCCGGCAAAATGATTGGCCAGCTCTTCCAAAGTTTTTACGGGAAAAATATTAAGCCCTTTAATTAAGCTGGCCTCGCGCGCATTTTCCCAGGGCACAAATAAATTTAAAAATCCTTGTTCACGAGCCATAAGCGCTATAGATATTATTCCATTCACGCTGCGAACCTCTCCGTTTAGCGCCAGCTCTCCAATAAACAAAGAATTATCGGGAATATTTTCTCCCCATTTGGCGCTATGAGACAAAAGCAAACTCACAGCAATAGGCAAGTCATACACCGGCCCTTGTTTACGAATATCTGCCGGAGCGAGATTTATGGTTACATTGCCGCGAGGAAAAGGAAAACCACTGTTTTTTACCGCTGAACGCACCCGTTCTCTGGATTCCTGAACCGCCGCGTCGGGAAGACCAACAATAATAAATTTACCGTTACCGCTTGAAACATCGGCCTCCACTTCAATTGGCTCACATTCAAGACCAATTACCGCCGCTGATAAAATTTTCGCCGCCATAAAATTTGTGTTAAATTTGTCTATCCCATCTAATGACGGGATTTTAAATTTGTGTAATTTTCTTATTATATAACAAAAAACAATTCCACCCAAGAGATAGAATTGTTTTTAGAAAAAATATTAAAAAAATTACCGGCCAAAACTTATTACATTCCAAACCCGCTCATGCAAATAATATTCTATAATATTTAAAACAAGATCGGTCAGGGCCAAAGCCAAGGAAATAAAGGGTTTGTCTGTTATTATAAAACTAAAAATTATCAAATAAGCTGTAGCCAAAATACGCCAACTAAGGGATTTTATAAAACTTCTTAGCTTAGTATCTTCAAAACTTAAATTATCAAAAAAGGACCGCCCCCAAGAAACTCTTTCCCAAACTCTTTCATGGATTATATATAAAATCAAATTGGCAATAATATCTGAAATGCCAATGATAATAGTTATATCAATTTTTTTGGTGAATAAATATGTTACCAAAAGCAAAGAAAGCGTTCCTATAATTCTCCAGGTAATCGCTTTGATAATACTTCTAAAAAATTTTTCAGATCCGTCCAAAGTTCTAATAAAAGGTAAATCCATGTTTTATAATCAAAATTAACCTAATAAAAATTGCGTGTAAAACAGCGGATTTATAGCCTATGAAAAATTAACAAAATCTAAGGCTTATAAATTTTCAATTCTTTAAGCTCTCCATTTTCCGCTTTGAGTACGCGATAAGGATAAATTGCGTAACCTTCTTTTGAAAAACTCAAATCTCCCAAAGGACTTGACCAACCGCGAAGATTGGACAAATAATCTTTGGCGGCATTGGCATCTTCACCGTATTTATCGGCTACGGCAGCGATTAGGCCGATCGCCGAATAAGCTCGCGCCTGGAGAATGGGCCGGGAAAGTTCTTCATTATATTCGTTATAGTATTCTTCTTCCAACTCATCGGAAATTTCAGACTCTTGAATCGATACCGACATGGCTTCGGACAAATTTTCATATTCTTTTATCGCCTCCGAAGATAAAGTAAACTCGGGCACAAAAATCGTCGAAGAAATTCCCGCCTCCCTTATTAAGCCTATATATTCATCCGCCAGAGCCGGAATTTCCACCGCTAAATAAATTACGCCCGCGTTATAATTTTTTAAATTATTCAAAATATCAGTAAATTTCTTGTCCACGGACAAACTCTCCCGCAATAAAATTTCTCCACCCAAATCTTCAAAAACCGATTGAAAATCATCCGTCAAATCCACGGTATATTTTTTTCTTTCGGCAATGATGGACGCTTTTTCAAAATCCAATTCTTCTCTGGAATAACGAGCGGCCGCCAAACCGGCACCATTATCACTTCCCAAACTAAATAAAAAATCATTTCCTTCCGGCAAATCCTCATTATTCGGAGAAATAACAAGTACTTCTTTTTCTTCGGCCAATGATGCTATGCCCGCAAGCTCGCTTTGACAGTATCCTCCGATTATGAATTTTACGCGATTACGTACTATGAGTCTCTCGGCCGCTATTGCCGCCTTGGTTTCGTTACATCCGCCGTTTTCCCAAATAGGATTTATTTGCCTACCATCGACGCCACCCCTTGTATTTATTTCTTTTATTTTCAAATTCACCGCTTTTTTTATAGCTTGAGCCTCATCAGCGTTAGCTCCCTCAAAAGGCAAAATAAAACCAATCTGCAAAGGCGCTTTTTCTTTACAAAAAGGCGACTTAATTATTCCACTCATAAACAAATAAGCAATAACGGCCGCTATTAAAATAACAAACGCGCCCAAAACTATTAAAATTTTATCAGTTCTTTTTAGCATATTTTAATAAAAATAAAACACCCGTTACTATAAGTATATCAGCGAGATTAAAAATGGGCAAAATATAAATATGAACATAATCTATGACGTATCCGAGCTTGATGCGGTCCCACAAATTACTGGCCGCACCTAAAATTATAAAAATCAGGCCGGCGTTAAAAAAATAATTTTTTTTATAAAAATTTTTTACCAAAATATAAAGTAAAATAAAAATAATAATCGAAGAAAAAACAATCACCAACCCAAAGGGGAAAGGAATGCCAAAAGCGATGTCCCGGTTTTCAAAGAGCTTAATAAAAATGGGTATATCTCCCGAAAAAAAATAAACCTCCCCGGAAGAAAGTTTATATAAAATAAAATTTTTTATAAGGCGATCTAAGATAAAAAAAATAAATGCCGCTCCCAGCCAAAAGAATTTAGCATTTTTGGTAATGCTTGCCATTTATTTTTTCCGCGTCAATTTTTCTTTACATTCAATACAGGCGCTCGAAACCGGACGGGCTTCCAGCCTTTTTTCTCCAATCTCCGTGCCGCAATATTTGCAAATTCCATAAGTTCCTTCCTCAATTCTCTCCAAAGCTTTATTCACGTCGCGCAAAGCTTTTTCCAAACTGTGCTCCAAGGAAAGATTATCGTCATAAGTAGCGACCTCTCCGGCGTTTTCATCTTCCTTGTCGCCATAGTCGGGAAACTCGGCATCATAATCTCCTTTGACCTTTTCATTTTTGCGAGCAAAGCGGGAAAGTTTCTCTTCCAAATCTTTTTTTCTTGCAAGCAAATCCTTTTTAATTTTAGCTATTAATTCTTGTCTTTCCATAAATTAAGGTTAATATTTTCTTTCTTGTATAGCCATATTATAGCTTAAATAAAAAAAGGGCGCAAGATGCGCCCCCTCTTTTTATATAAAAATTTGAAGTTATTATTTGGCGATCTTGCGCCCAAAAATTCTAAACAACTTTAATTTCTCCCTTCGTTAAGGGAAAAAACAAAGATTTGGTCCAGAATTCCGAACGCTCCCTGGCCTAATGTAAAGCGCGACCTCCCAACCATTCTTGCGGTCTGACTCGGGAAACAATCCCGGGAACAGGCCTTTTCTCTTTTATTTTTATTTTTTTGAGCTTTCAGGCAAAGCCGGCCAGATGGCAAAGCCTTTACGAACAGTTAGAAGGAAAGAAATTTACCCAATCTTAGCAAATATTGGAGAAATTTCTCTATTTTTCCACAAGGTGCTATTTATATCTGTTTTTATTATAACATTTTTTAGTGAAAAAATCAATCCTATTTTTTTAGCTAATTTTAGATAAAAAACTAATTAAAATAAAAAAATATGTGGATAAATGAATAAAAAAATTGTTCAAACAGCATACTTATAAACAATTTATTCACACAATCAATAAAAACAAGCTTTTTTGCCGTTTTGATTTATTAAAATTCCGCTTATATTAGATAAAAAATTACTATAAGAAGCAAAAATACCGGCATTTATATAAATTGGGTTTTCAAAATTACCAAAAAACCCAAAACACTCTTTTACTCTCTCTCTATTAGAAATTTTATCCAATTCTCGGTTTTGTTTAATTTTTTCTATCAAATCAAAAGAATTGGCAAAGACCAAATAATTTCTGTTTTCTTTATTTACTTGTCCATAGGCAAATTCAAAATTATCATTAACCGACAAATATTTGATCCCCTCTTTTTCATTAAACTGAAATTGCGCGGGATCGGCAATCAGCTCAATCGCTTGCTCACCGTCAGATAAAATTATTTTTTGTTCCATGGGAAAAGCTTCGGCAATCCTTTGTTTGATAAAACGATGCAAAGTGACCTCTTGACTATCAGATAATTCTTCTTCCGGAGAAAGGGCCAACAAATAATCAAGATCACTCCATTCTCCATTTCCTTTAATTAAAAATTCTCCTTTGGCGGAAAATAACTCCACAACTTCCGGCGAAAAATCGAAAGAAAAAAATTTCTCATAATTTTTTAAAAAAGAAAAATTTATTCCTTTGGCCGATAAAATGGAATCCACGGGAACACCTGAAATCAACGGGTCATAAGAATAAGAAAAATTTTTAAAATTATAAGCTAGCAACGATAAGCCTTTCTCCTTTGCAAATAAACGAAAATATAAATTTTTTTTAAGATTTTCTTTTTGTGGTTTATGATACAACGGCAAATAATCGGGAAACTTATCAAGATCGGCTGAAGCCATAACCACCGATCGGCTTGGTCGACCGAAAAAAAACTTATGTTTTACCTCTTCAAAAAATCCGACTTTATATATATTATCAAGCGCTTCTTTTTCGCGAGCGATAAAAATAAAATCACCCATATTTTTTACGCTATAACCGGAAAAATCTCGTTCGGAAAAATATTCCTTGGCGGCGGCAAAAACATTACCTTCCGGAAAAACCGCCCATGACATTTCACCCTCTATCGGCAAAAAATCAAATTCCAAAAAATTGTTAATATCCGCCGCCAACTCTTGACGCCCCAAAAAATCATCTTCTTCCATATGGATATAAAAAACATCTTCTCTTGAAAAATATCCGGCCAACCTATCCTTGGGAAAGAAAAAAGACAAAACAAAAAGAATAATAGCCGTTACTATTAAAATGGCAACAGCTATTATTGCTATGAGAATAAAATATTCTCTAATACTACTTTTTCTTTTGCCGTAGCCAAAATATGACTGCCGGCTATAGGAAATAAAATAATTAGTGGGCATTAGCGCCTTTTATTATCTCTATTATTTCTTTTGAAGAATGGTTTCCTGCCGCGATCTCTGCCGTGGTCCCCACCGCGATCTTCTCTCGGTCCCTTTTCCTGCAAAGCTTTTATGGATAATGAAGTTTTACCATCTTCCACTTTTAGAACCTTGGCTTTGACTTTGTCTCCAAGCTTTACTATATCCTCCACTTTATTAACTCTATAAGGAGCCAACTCGGAAATATGTATCATGCCATCCCGACCGGGAGCGAATTCTAAAATAGCTCCAAAGTCCATAATGCGGACAATCTCGCCTTCCACCACTTCTCCAGGCTCAATTTCTCGAGTAATGTTGGTAACTTTGGCAATGGCTTCATCAAGAGAACTTTTGTCAGCCGAACAAATAAACACTTGCCCATCCTGCTCTATATCAATAGTAACTCCGGTTTCGTCAATAATTTCATTAATTACCTTTCCTCCGGGGCCGACCAAATCTCGTATTTTGTCGGGATTGATTTGAATGGTAACAATTCGCGGTGAATAAGGAGACATCTCTTTTCTTGGCTCGGAAATGGCCTTCTTCATAGAATCAAGAATCTCCAAACGGGCCTCACGCGCCTGATTTACGGTTTGCTTTACAATATCTTCGGTAAGCCCATCACTTTTAGTGTCCATCTGAATGGCGGTAATTCCTTTTTCGGTTCCAGCTATTTTAAAGTCCATCCCTCCGTAGCCATCTTCCAAATCCTGCAAGTCGGTAATAACTTTCCAATTTCCTTTTGTATCTTGAGCAAGTCCCATGGCAATACCGGCTACCGGCGATTTAATGGGAACTCCGGCATCCATAAGTGAAAGTGTAGAACCGCAAACCGATCCCATGGAACTGGAGCCATTAGAGCTCATAACTTCCGAGACAACACGAATGGTATAGGGAAATTCGATTTTTGGAGGCAGCACGGGGACCAGAGCCTTTTCGGCCAGGGCACCATGTCCGATTTCCCGACGTCCGGTAAAACCGACTCGGCCGGTTTCTCCCACGGAATAGGGAGGAAAATTATAATGGTGCATATATCTTTTGGTGCCGTTTAACTCCATGCTGTCTAAAACCTGCTCCATGCCGGGACCCGCCAAAGTGACAATGGATAAAATATGAGTTTCCCCTCTTTTGAAAAGACCTGAACCGTGCGTTCTCGGCAAAATCCCGACTTCCGACGCTAAAGGTCTTATTTCGGTAAGCTTTCTGCCATCTACTCTTTTATTATCTTTCACAATAGCTTCGGAAATACGCAACTCTGCCAGTTTGTCAGCTTTATTCATAATTACTCTAATCATATCTTCGGGCACTTCCTTCTCTTCCAAATGGGCTTTCAAAAGATCGCGCAGCTCCGCCAAAGAATCCTTGCGGGATTTTTTGGTATCTTTTATTTCGCCAAACATATATTCATCAATTCTTTCATCCAAAAATTTTTGTGCTTCCTCAAAATATTTATTCAAATCTTCCACACTACCTTCTATTTGCTGGGCTTGTAACTCTTCAACCGAATATTTTTGATTACCAACTTCTTTTTGTATTTTGGCGATCAAATTAACTACCGAGTCCATTTCTTTTTGTGCGAAAAATATGGATTCAGCGGCGGTATCTTCATTAATCTCATTGGCTTCGGCCTCAAGCATGATAACTTTGTCTTTATCTCCGGCAACGGTAAAAAACAATTCACCGTTTTCTCTTTGTTCATTGGTGGGATTTAATATAAAACCCTCGCCCAAGCTGCCCACATTGGCACCGGCAATCGGACCTTTCCAGGGAATATCGGAAATGGAAAGGGCAATCGAAGCGCCAATAAGCCCCACAATATCAGGATCATTTTCATTATCAATTGACAAGACAGTGAGAACTATCTGCACTTCATTTCTAATGCGATCGTCAAAAAGCGGGCGGATTGCGCGGTCAATCATACGCGCGGTAAGGACCGCCTCATCCGAAGGCCGTCCTTCGCGTTTTATAAAACGCGATCCTTTTATTTTTCCGGCGGCGTAAAATTTCTCTTCGTATTCCACAGAAAGCGGAAAGAAGTCAACTCCTTCGCGGGGAGTTTTTCCCATGGTGGCGGTAGCCATTACTTCGGTGTCGCCGTACCTCACAATACAGCTACCATTGGCTTGAGGAGCATACTTGCCCGTTTCAATAACGAGCTTGCGTCCACCCCAATCCAATTCATACTTTTTTTGTTCTGTCATATTTTTTTCCTTTCTTTTAGAGCTCACCCACAAGCTCCTGAACTTATAGCCCTAAAAAGCTGAAGCCCAGTTTGTCTGCGGACGAGCAATTATTAAATATAAGATACTAATATGCGAATGGATGCCAATCTACAAATTTACAAATCTACGAATGCACGAATATTATTTAAAATTAGGATTTAATACTCGGCGTGGTCGCAAATATTTATCTCTGAAATTTACTAGTAGAGCTAATTTCTTGTTTGAAGCTGTAAGATATCTCTGCGCCTGATAATAATCTTCTTTGGATAAAATTCTTTTGCTTTTAATCTCTAACACTATACAATTATATAAAAGAAAATCAACCCTATTCCTGCCTTTTGCTTCTCCCGGGAAACTGGGATCTAAATTTTTTTCTCTGTAATAAGGGATTTTCTCTTCCTTGAAAATTTGTTCTAAAAAATCACAGTATTGAGCTTCTTTGCAATATCTCCCCAATTCATTATGCGCTGAAAATAAAATTCCTACAATTTGATATGATTCATCTTTATAAATTACCCCTCCCATTTTTATAAACTATTATTCTTTATTAGTAGATTTGTGAATTAGTAGATTAGTTGATTGGCATATATTCGTAGATTGGCATCTTATTCCCTTAACGTCTCTTTTTATGCCTCAACTTGTTCGCGCCGATTAAAAATTTTCCTTTGTCTTGGCTCATATCAATAAAATCATCAGCGCGATCAACCAAATGTGAAGAGCAAGTTTCTCGGAAAGCCATTATCTCCACAAGACACCCTTTATTAATCTGCAAATATTCCACGAGCGGCGCGTAATCGCCGTCACCGGTTACCAGAATTACGCTATCCAAACGTTCCGCCAATTTTATGGCATCCACCGAAAGGCCTACATCCCAATCCCCTTTTTTCGCTCCACCTATAAAAACTTGCAGCTCTTTCATTTTGACCTCAAAGCCAAGTTTGGACAAGGCTTCAAAAAATCCTTCTTCTTCAACACTCTTGGACTGGACAACATAAGCAATGGCACGAATTAATTTTCGGTCTGCCACAGACGCTTTCAAAACTTCTTTAAAATTCACATTGGCTCCAAATAAATTTTTTGCCGAGTGGTACATATTACCCATGTCTACAAAAACTCCCACTCGCTGTTCTTTGTGCTTTATCATAAAACCTCCTTCTTTATTTTTTAAAAACTATTTGCAACAAATCATGATAGAAATAATGTTGCGAAATTATAAAATTCTCAAAAACAAGCGACCCGAAGAGAGCCGCTTGTTATTTTAAAATTGTAATTTTAACTTCAGCTTACCCACAAGTTCCTCATAGGCCTTTTTATTCTCTTTGGCCAAATACTTGAGCAAGCGGCGCCTCTCACCCACTTTTTTCAAAAGCCCCCTGCGGGATGAAAAATCTTTTTTGTGGGTCTCTAGGTGGTCGGTCAAATCCTTGATCTCAGCCGTCAAAATGGCGATCTGCACTTGCGGTGAGCCGGTATCGCTCTCATGGGTCTGGAACTTTTTAATAATCCGATCTTTTGCTTTTTTGTCTAGCATAAATTTTCCTTTACAACCTCTCAAGCTCCGTCCAAAAAGTTAATTAAACTTGCACGACGAAAGCCAAAGGGGCGTTATTTTTTATATATAAATTGTATAGGTAATATAACATAGGTATGAATTTCTGTCAACTGCATGTACAGTTAACACCTAGAGGTAACACTTGATATAGTTAGAGGTGACACCTGTTA